>JBASWX010000330.1:0-6886 GCA_049276695.1 Planctomycetota bacterium | reverse complement strand
CAGCAGCACCGCATCCTCGGTGGGCGTCAGCCGCACGCCGCGGCGCTGCAAGGCCCCGTGCAGTGCGCGCTCGCCAGCGCCCGGATCGGCGCCGAGGCTGGCCAGCGGCAGCCCGGCATCGAGCGCCGACGCCAGGTCCTCGAACTGCAGCGCGGCACGTTCGTCGGCGGCGATCGACAGCAGCATGGCGGCAGTGTGGGCGGCTGGTGCGGGGCTCGCAAGGCGGAACGCAGGACCGCAGTTGGGGCGCAGGCGCCGTTCGGCGATGCTGCGCGCCATGCGGTTCCTGTCGTGGACGTGCGCGCTGTTCGCTTCTTCCCTCGGCCTTGCGCAGGACGACGCCTGGTTGGCCGCGCGGCTGCCGGCGCTCGGCGCGCTCTACCGGCACCTGCACGAGCACCCGGAGCTGTCGTTCCACGAACGCGCGACCGCCGCCCGCATGAGCGAGGAGCTGAAGGCGCTCGGCCTCGAGGTGACCCAACACGTCGGCGGTACCGGTGTGGTCGCGGTGCTGGCGCGCGGTCCGGGCCCGGTCGGCCTGCTGCGCGCCGACATGGACGCGCTGCCGATCGCCGAGGAGACGGGGTTGCCGTACGCATCGAAGGTGCGCGCGCAGAGTGCCGAAGGGCGGGCCATCGGTGCCATGCACGCGTGCGGCCACGACCTGCACATGACCTGCCTGCTCGGCGCGGCAACCTGGTTCGCGCAGCACCCCGACGCGTTCACCGGCACGCTGGTGTTCGTGCTGCAACCGGCCGAGGAGCGCGCCGGCGGCATGAAGGCGATGCTCGCCGACGGCCTGCTGACGCGCTTCCCGCGGCCGGCGTGGGCGCTCGCGCTGCACACCGCGCACGACCTGCCCACCGGCCAGGTCGGGGTGCGGGCCGGCTTCGCGATGGCGAACGTCGACTCGTGCGACATCACGGTCTTCGGCCGCGGCGGCCACGGTGCTTCGCCGCACCTGACGATCGATCCGATCGTGCAGGCGGCGCAGCTGGTGCTCGACCTGCAGACGATCGTGACCCGCGAGATCGATCCACTGGAAGCCTGCGTGATCACGGTTGGCGCGATCGAGGGCGGCAGCAAGCACAACATCATCCCGGACCGCTGCCATCTGCAGGCGACGGTGCGCAGCTACACGCCCGAGGTGCGGGCGAAGATGCTGGCGGCGATCGAACGCAAGGCGAAGGCGGTCGCGCTGTCGTTCGGCGCGCCCGAGCCGAGGGTCGAGTTCAGCGAACACACCCCGGCGCTGCGCAACCATGCCGCGTTGACGGCGACGGTGCGCGCGGGGTTGGTCGCGGCACTCGGTGACGCGAACGTGGTCGAGATCCCGCCGGCGATGGTCGCCGAGGACTTCGGCCGGCTCGACGGCGAAAAGGTGCCGCTGTGCATGTTCCGGCTCGGCACCGTGGCGCCCGAACGGCTGGCGAAGCTCGTCGCCGCCGGCGAGCTGCCGATGCTGCACAGCGCCCGCTACTGGCCCGACTACGAAGCCGCGATCGCGACCGGAGTCCGCGCGCTGGTCGGGGCGGCGCGCGCCGCCGCTGCGGCGACGAAGTGAAAACGAGGCCCGCGGCCCGGGCACGAGCGGATTCCCGGTTCGCGGCCAGCCCGGCTCGTCCGTAGAGTGCGCCCGTGCTGCACGTCCGTCGCCTGCCGTTCCTCGTTCCGCTGCTCGCGATTACGCCGCTGGCACCCGCCCAACGCAACGTCTCCGGCGGGCCGCTGCGGCCGGATCAGGCCTGCTACGACGTGCTGCACTACCGGCTCCAGATCGACGTGCACCCGGAGCACAAGAGCATTGGCGGAACGTTGACGATGCGCGCCAAGTGGCTCACCGCGTCGCCGGTGTTGTCGCTCGATCTCGATCAGCAGTTCTCCATGATGATGGCCACGCTCGACGGCAAGGTCGTCGGCCAGAAGCACCAGGATGGGCGCATCGAGATCCGCCCCGAACCAGCACTGCAGCCGGGAGCCGAGTTCACGGTGCAGGTGACCTACGGCGGCGTGCCGCGCGAAGCCCGCAATCCGCCGTGGGAGGGCGGCTTCACCTGGTCGAAGACCAAGGACGGCAAGCCGTGGATCGCGACCAGCTGCCAGGGCGAAGGCGCCGACCTGTGGTGGCCGTGCAAGGACCATCCGTCCGACAAGCCGGATGGCTTCGACCTCGAGTGCACCGTGCCGAAGGGGCTCGTGGTCGCCAGCAACGGGGTGCTGGTCGGCAAGCCGGCGGAGAAGGGGGAGACGACGACGTTCCACTGGCGCACGCGGTTGCCGATCGCGAACTACAGCGTCGCGCTGAACATCGCGCCGTACGTCGAACTCGCGGACACCTTCGAGTGCGTGGACGGCACCAGGATGCCGTTCCTGATGTTCGTGCTGCCGGAGAGCGTGACCAGGGCGAAGCGCTGCCAGCAGCAGTTCGCGGACCACCTGCACGTGTTCGAGCAGTTGCTCGGGCCGTACCCGTTCCGCAGCGAGAAGTACGGCATCGCCGAGACGCCGCACCTCGGCATGGAGCACCAGACGATCATCGCCTACGGCAACGGCTTCCGGGACGAGCAGTACGACTGGCTGCACAACCACGAACTGTCGCACGAGTCGTGGGGCAACCTGGTCACCTGCCGCGACTGGAAGGACATGTGGATCCACGAGGGCTTCGGCACCTACATGCAGCCGCTGTACCGCGAGGTGCGCTTCGGGCCGGCGGCCTACGCCAGCGAGATCCGCAAGTACCGGCCGCTGAACCGCTCGCCGGTGGCGCCGCGCGAGGTCAAGAACAGCCACGAGATCTACTTCGGCGGCGGCGGCGGCAACGACCTGTACTACAAGGGCGCGTTCGTGCTGCACACGCTGCGCTGGCAGCTCGGGGACCAGCCGTTCTTCGCGCTGCTGCGCCGCTTCTGCTATCCGGACGAGCGGGCGGCGAAGGCGACCGATGGCTCGCAGGTGCGTTTCGTCGACACCGACGACTTCGTCGCGCTGTGCAGCGAGATCGCGCGCGCGGACATGGGCTGGTTCTTCGATGTCTACGTGCGCCAGCCGTCGCTGCCGCGCCTGCTGCAGGAGCGCAAGGACGGCGTGCTGTCGCTGCACTGGCAGGTGCCCGGCGACCTGCCGTTCGCACTGGCGGTGCCGGTGCGGGTGAAGGGCGAGGAAGTGCGCGTGCCGATGCCGGGTGGCAAGGGCGGGCTGGCGGTCGGCGACGCCGACATCCTGATCGATCCGTCGCAGCGGCTGTTGATGGCCCCCGTGAAGTGACGCGCCGCGGGCGCTATCGTGGCCGCCCGATCATGCGCGCTCCCGCCGCCTTGTTGCTGCCTGCCGTCGCCGCGCTCGCGCAGCAGGTGCCGGAAGGCGCGGAGCCGAACGCGACGACCGCGACCGCGACGGTACTGCCGCTCGGCCGCGAGGCGTTCGGTACCCTGAGCACGCTGGCGGACGCCGATTGGTACCGCCTCACGCTGGTCGCGACGACCGACCTGCGGTTGGAGACCGGGCCGGGGCCGGGCACGCAGCTCGGCGACACGTTCCTGGTGCTGCTGGATGGCGCCGGCAACGTGCTGCGCAGCAACGACCACGGCGTCGCCGCCGGCTTCTACTCGCGGCTGTACGCGAACGCGCTGAGCCCGGGCACCTACTACGCGGCGGTCGAAGCGGGAACGGCGGCGGTGGCGGGCGGCTCGTACACGCTCGACGTGCGCGGCGCGGTCGCGCTGTCGCTGGCGCCGCCGCCGACCGTGAACGAGGGCCCGGAGAACAACGACCCGCGCACCGGCGGCACGCCGACGACCGTGACGCTGCCGGCGCGCTGCAATGGCGTCGTGTCGACCGCGGGCAACGGCGGCGACTGGGACTTCTATCGCTTCACGCTGAGCAGCGAGAGCTTCGTCCAGGTGCGCGTCGCGGCGACCGCGACGCACCCGAGCACACCGCGGCTCGACGATCCGGTGCTGTACCTGTTCGACGGTGCGAGCCCGCCGGCGCTGGTCGCCGGGCCGTTCCGCGCCACCTCGTTCGCGACCTGGAACGCCGCGGGCGATCTGCGCCTGGCGGCCGGGACCTGGCAGGTCGCGATCCGCGGCTGGGCCGGCAGCGTCGCGGGCAGCTACTGGTTGGACATCCACCGCAGCGACGGCGCGCGGGCGACCGTGCACCCCGGCGGCTGCGGCGGTCGCGTCGCCACCGTCGCGACCACGAACTCCGGACCGGGCGCACCGGCGGTGGTGGAACGGCCGGCGATCGGCACGACCTGGGCGGTGCGCGGCAGCAACCTCGGGGCCGGCGGCTTCGTGTTCCACGTGGTCGGGTTCGCATCGACGTGGATCGACCTCGGCCCGTTCGGTGCGCCCGGCTGCGCGCTCGAAGTGGCCTACGTCGACACGCCGCTGCAGCTCGCCGACGCCGCCGGCGCGACCACGTTCGCGGTCGGACTGCCCGAGTCGGGTTCGCTGCTCGGGGTCACGCTCGAGAGCCAGCTCGCGGTGTTCGACCTGAGCAACCCGCTCGGCCTGACGTTCAGCAACCGCGTCTCGGCGGTGCTGGGCAACTGACCTGGCGCCGTGCTCAGGGCCCGGCGGCCGGCACGGTGATCGTGAACACCGCCCCGCGTTCGCCGTTGGACGCGGCGACGCGGCCGCGATGGGCGGTGACGATGCGGTGCACGATCGCGAGGCCGAGCCCGGTGCCCTTGCCCGGTTCCTTGGTCGTGTAGAACGGTTCGAAGATGCGGTCGAGGTCGGCCGGTGGCATGCCCGGCCCGTCGTCGCGCACCACCAGTTCGGCCGCCGTCCCGTGACGGCGCACGGCGACGGTGATGGTGCCGCCGCGCGGGCTGACGTCGAGCGCGTTGCGCAGCAGGTTGAACACCACCTGCCGCCACTCCGCCGGATCGCCCTGGATCGTCACCGGCTGCTGCCGATCCGCCTCGACCAGCAGGCGCACCCCGGCGTCGGCGAGCTGGTGGCTGAACAGGATGCCGACCTCGCGCGCCTCGGCGGCGAGGTCGATCGCGGCCGCCTGGCCCGGGTCGTGGCGGGCGAAGCGCAGCAGCCGGACCGTGATGTCGCGGGCGCGCATCGCCTCCTTGCGCAGGATCTGCAGGTACTCGCGCAGGTCGTTGCCAGGTGCGGCGGCGCCCCGGTCGAGGTCGCGCAGCAGGCCATCGGTGCAGGCGACGATGCTGGCGAGCGGGTTGTTGATCTCGTGCGCGATGCCGGCCGCGAGCGTGCCGAGTTGCGCCAGCTTGGCGGTGCGCAGCACCTCGCGCGACCGCGCCTCGACGCGCTGTTCGAGCTCGCGCTGGTTCTGGCACAGCGCCTGCGCCATCGTGCGGAAGGTCGTCGCCAGGTCGCCGAGTTCGTCCGGGTGCAGCGGACCGAGCGGCGCGTCGAGCTCGCCCTGACCGAGTCGCACTGCCGCGGCGCGCAGCGCGCGCACCGGCCGCAGCACGCGCGCCAGCAGCCACAAGCCGAGCCCACCGACCGTGGCGAGGCTGGTGATGCCCATCATCAGCAGGAACTGCGCCATGTCGCGGCTGCGGGTGTCGAGGTCGGCGCCGAGTTCGCGGGTCTCGTCGCCGATCGCCGCGGTCAGCGCCAGCGCGTCCTGCATCGCGGCGCGGACGGGGGCGGTGAGGTCGCGCAGCGGCCGCTGGCCGTTGCCCGGGTCGCAGCGGCCGAGGACCTCGGCCAGCCGCGCCAGCAGCGCCTTCTCGGTCGCTTCGTGGTCGGGGCGGGACGGATCGGCCACGGTGACGAAGCGGGCCAGCGCCGCAGTTGCGGCGACGTGGTGTTGGCGCACGTCGGCGAGCACCAGCGGCTGGTCGGTGGCGGTGGCCGCCGGCGCGGCCTCGATCCACTGCTGCACACCGCGCACCTCGTCGACCAGCGTGCGGGCGAGCGCGATCTCGCGCAGTTCCTCGAACAGCCGCTGCACGTCGTGGTGCACCGCCCGCGCCAGCACGAACTGGGTCAGGCCACCGGCGAGCAGCACCAGGCACAGCGGCACGAAGATCCACGCCAGCGCGCGCGCCAGCGACCGGGCCGGCGGCCCGGTCGGCTCAGCGCCGGCGGCAGGCGAGGTCGAAGCCAAGGGTGACGTCATGGGGCTCCTCGTACAGGCCGAACAGGGTGTGCCGTCGTAGACCGTAGTCGGCGCCCGACACGGTGCCGTGGCCGTGCAGCCGCAGCGGCTGCCCGGGCAGTGCGCACAGCCAGGTCTGCATCGGCTGCCGCACCACGCGGTGGCCGAAGCGCAGCGTGCCGAGCCAGGTCAGGCCAGTGACGCCCGGCAGGTCGCACGTCGTCGTCGCGACCAGCTCCGCGCGGTACACGACTTCGTCGCCGCGCTGCACGCCCAGGACGTCGACCAGGTCGGCGGGCAGGCTCTTGCCGCCGACCGGCTGCAACGCCGCGAGATCGAGCTGCAGTTCCAGCTCGCCTTCGCCGCGGGTCTTGCCGAAGTGCAGCGAGCCGGCGACCGCGCTGCACTCGACCAGCAGTTCGCCGCGCCCGGTCGCGACCAGGAAGCGCACCGCACTGCGGCCGGCGTCGATCTCGAGGGTCCGGGGGCCCGCCTGGTCCGGCAGGCCGTGCAGCGTTGGCAGCGGCACGGCGGCCCCGCGTGGCGGCGGCGGTGCGGCTGCGGTCGGCAGGGCCCGCGGCAGCCAGCACACCAGCGCGACCAAGAACGGGCCGCAGACGCGCAGGTCGAACAGGTGCTTCACCACGCCGCTCCGAAGTTGCGCCAGAACGCGGGCCGCCACAATTCGCGCGGATGGATGGTGTCGCCGGTCAGCGTCACCAGCAGGTCGGCAAGGCTCGGCCAGCGGGCCAGCGCGCGCAGCAGCGTGCGCACCAGCCGCGGATGCCGGATGCCGTGC
>JBASWX010000329.1:0-6865 GCA_049276695.1 Planctomycetota bacterium | reverse complement strand
AGTACCGCTTCCTGCGCCAGGCCGGCGCCGACCTGGTCGGCATGTCGCTGGTGCCCGAAGCGATCGCCGCGGTGCACGCCGGCTTCCAGGTGCTTGCGCTGGTCGGCGTGACCCAGCAGGTCCTTCCCGGCCGCTCCACGCAGGTCTCGATCGAGGCGATGATCGACGCCGCCGACCTCGCGGCGCCGCGCATCGCGACGCTGCTGGTCGGCATCGTCGGCGCCACCCGCGAACGGTGACCCGGTGGGCTCGCGCGTCTACCAGCGCCCGCGCCTCGCCGTGCTGCTCAGCGGCGCTGGCCGCACGCTGCAGAACCT
The DNA here is from genome assembly GCA_049276695.1 of Planctomycetota bacterium. Lineage (GTDB taxonomy): Bacteria > Planctomycetota > UBA1135 > UBA1135 > UBA2386 > UBA2386. The sequence goes on along the minus strand of JBASWX010000329.1, from coordinate 6,548 downwards.
GCTCGACCGCATCGGCGACGGCCGCATGCGCGCCTCGATCGCCGGCGTCGGCAGCGACCGCGCCGACGCGTTCGGGTTGCAGCGCGCGATGGAACACGGCCTCGACGCGCGCCACCTGAAGGACGCTTCGGCGACCGAGTCCTGGTTGTCCGAACTCGGCGTCGACCTGGTGATCCTCGCCGGCTACCTGCGCCTGCTGCCGATCGGGCCGGAACTGCACAACCGCGTGCTGAACATCCACCCGGCGCTGCTGCCGAAGTTCGGCGGCAAGGGCATGCACGGCGACCACGTGCACGCCGCGGTGCTGGCGTCCGGTGACAAGGAGTCGGGCTGCACCGTGCACCTCTGCAACGAGCGCTACGACGAAGGACGGATCCTGCTGCAGGCGCGGGTGCCGGTGCTGCCGAAGGACACGCCGAGCGCGCTGGCAGCGCGGGTGTTCGCGGCCGAGTGCGAGTGCTACCCCGCGGCGATCGCCTTCCATTGGCAGTCGATCAAGGGCCCGTGACCTGACGGCTGGCACGCCGTCCCAACCACCGCCGCAGCCCCTCGTCGGCGCAGGCACCGAACAGGATCACGCCGCCGACGACCGCGAACTCGAGGCGGTCGCTGTCGCCGATCAGCCGGATCGTGTTCGGCAGCAGCGGCAGCAACGCGACGCCAAGCACGATGCCGGGCACGCTGCCCTCGCCGCCGCGCAGCGCGACGCCGCCGAGCACCGCACCGGCGATCGCGTACAGTTCGTAGAAGTTGCCGAAGCTCGAAGCCTGGGCCGAGTTCACGTCGAGCACGAACAGGCAGCCGCCCAGTCCCGCGAGCAGCGAGCACAGCACGTACGCCTGCACCGTGATGCGGCCCGTCGGCACGCCGGCGAGCCGCGCCGCTTCCGGGTTGCGACCGAGCGCGAACAAGTGCCGCCCCCACACGGTGCGCGTCCACAGCACCCAGGTCGCGACCGCGACCGCCGCCAGCACCAGGACCGGCACCGGCAGCCCGAAGCCGGACGAGAGCGGCAGCTTGCCGGTCGCGAGCCAGCGCAGCCCCTCGGCCGCGTCGCCGAAGCCCATCGTCTGGTCGCCGGTGAAGCCGCGCATGGCGCCGCGGTACAGCAGCAGTCCGCACAGCGTCACCACGAACGGCTGCAGCGACAGGCTGACGACCAGGACCCCGTGCCACAGTCCGATCACCGCGCACAGTCCGAGCACCGCGAGCAGTGCCAGCCAGGGCGGCCAGCCGAGGTCGCGCAACAGCCACGGCAGCACGCACCCGGCGACGCAGACGACCGCCCCGATCGACAGGTCGATGCCGCCGGTCACGATCACGAAGGCAGCGGCGAAGCTGAGCACGCCGTACAGACCCAACCGCTGCAGCAGGTTCTCGAGGTTGTATGCCGACAGGAACGTGTACCTGCCCGACTCGGCGTCGTACGAACCGAGCGCGGTGACCACGGCGATCAGCAGCAGCAGCGCCGCGAGGCCGAGCACCCGTCTCACGAGGCGACCTCCGCCATCGACGTCGCCAGCAGCATGATGCGTTCTTCGCTCATCTCGTCGCGGCGCAGTTCCCCGGCGAGCTCGCCGTGCCGCAGCACCAGCACGCGGTCCGCCAGCGCCAGCACTTCCTCGAGTTCGGAGCTGACGAACACGATCGCCAGCCCGAGCCCGGCCAGGTCGTGCAGCCGGGAGTAGATCTCGGCGCGGGCGCCGACGTCGACGCCGCGCGTCGGTTCGTCGAGCAGCAGCACCTTCGGCGCGGCTGCCAGCCACTTGCCGAGCACCACCTTCTGCTGGTTGCCGCCCGAAAGCGCGGCCGTGTCGGTTCCGGGCCCGGGCGTCGCGATGCGCAGGCCTTCGATGCTGCGTGCGGCGAGTTCCTGTTCGTAGCGCCGGTCCAGCCAGCGGCCGCGCCCGCGCAGCGTCGGCAGCGACAGGTTCTGCGCCACCGACATGCCGAGCACCAGCCCGTCGTGCTTGCGGTCCTCGGGCAGCAGTACGAGCCCGTGCGCGGCCGCGGCGGCGGGGCTGTGGCCCGGAACCGGCACGCCCCCGACGACCACCTCGCCGGCGACCGCGGCGTCAGCGCCGAACAGTGCCCGCAGCAGTTCGCTGCGCCCGGCCCCGAGCAACCCGGCGATGCCGACCACCTCGCGCTGCCGGATCGTGAAGTCGATCGCGTGCGCGGGGAACGCAGTGGTACGCACGCCGCGGACCTCCAGCACGACGTCGCCGGGCGGGTGCGGCAGCCGGCGCGCGGTGCTGAGCGTGCGCCCCACCATCAGGCCGACGATGCGTTCGTGGGTCGCGTCGCGCGCCGCCAGTTCGCCGCTGTTCCTGCCGTCGCGCAGCCCGACGACGCGGTCGGCGATGCGCGCGACCTCGCCGAGCCGGTGCGTGATGTAGACGATGCCGACGCCCGCCGCCCTCAGCTCGCGCGCCACCGCGAACAGCCGTTCGGTCTCGTTGCCCGACAGGCTCGAGGTCGGCTCGTCCATGATCAGGATCCGGGCGTTGGCCCGCAGCGCGCGGGCGATCTCGAGCAACTGCTTCTGGCCAGGGCTCAGCTCGCGCACCGGCGTCTGCGCGTCGACCTGCAGACCGAGCCGCTGCAGCAGCGGTGCCGCCGCCGCCGCCATCGCCGCCGAGCGCAGGAACGGGCCGCGCCGCAGCTCGGCGCCGAGGAACAGGGCCCCGGCGACCGTCAGGTTGTCGCACAAGGCGAGTTCCTGGTGGATCAGCGCCACGCCGTGGGCGAGCGCCTGCGCCGGCGTGCGCAGTTCGACCGCGGTGCCGTCGATCGCGATCGTGCCAGCGTCGGGCCGGTGCACGCCGGCCAGCACCTTCATCAGGGTGCTCTTGCCCGCCCCGTTCTCGCCGACCAGCGCCACCACTTCGCCGCGTGCCAACGTGAAATCGACGCCGGCCAGCGCCTGCACGCCGGAGAACGCCTTGTCGATCCCGCGCGCGACCAACAACGGCGCCGTCATCGGCTCACTTCTTCCCGGTCTTCTGCTTCAGGTCGTCCCAGAAGGCGCGCACGTTGTCCTTGGTGATCTGCCGCGCCGGGATGTCGAGGAAGCCGCCCTTCGGCAGCAGCGCCGCCCGCGCCTTGTCGTCCGCGGCGGCGACCAGCTTGCCGAGCAGCTCGAGCGACTTGCGGCCGTATTCGTACGGGTTCTGCACCACGGTGCCGAACACGGTGCCGTCGACGATGCCCTGCAGCGTCGCCTCGTTCTCGTCGAAGCCGATCACCGCGACCTTGCCGACTGCCTTGGCCGACTTCACCGCTTCCAGGATCAACGGCGGCTCGTACTCGAACAGGCCCACCATCGCCGCGATGTCGCCCCAGCGCGCCAAGGAATCCTGCGCCGCGGCCTTCGCCTTCTGCCGGTCGAACTGGTCGGTGAACGTCGCCCGGATCTCGTACTTGCCGCCCTTCAGCTCGGCGTCCTGCTTGTCGAAGCGCGAAGGGTCGCGCGACCGGCCGAGCAGTTCGTCGATCACGCCCTGCCGCCGCCGCCGCGCGTTGTCCTGGTCGAGGTTGCCGACCAGCACCACCACCGGGCCGCCGTTCGGGATCGCCTGCGCGACCAGCTTGCCGCACATGCGGCCGGCGTCGTAGTTGTCCATGCCGACGTAACACAGCCGCTTGCTCTTCGGCGCGTCGCTGTCGTGCGTGATCAGCAGCGCGCGCGCGGCGACCTTGTCGAGCAGCGCCGTCATGTTCTCGGGGTCCTTCGGCGACAGCGCGATGCCCTGCACGCCCTTGGCCAGCAGGTCCTCGAGGATGCGCTTCTGCTCCTCGGCGGTGCCGTTCGGCGGCATGCGCACCACCGCGTCGACGTTGAACTCCTTCTTCGCCGCCTCGACGCCGAACGTGCCGACGGTCCAGAACTCGGCAACGCAGTTGGTGACGAACGCGAGCTTCGGCTTCTTCGCCGGCGCGTCCTGGGCAGCGACGAACGCGGGAACGGCGAGTGCAGCGAACAGGCCGGCGACGGCGAGGCGTGCGTTCATGGTTGGTTCCTCAGCAGAGGGTCATGCCGCCATTGACGGCGAGATCCTGGCCGGTGACGAACGCGGCGGCGTCGCTGGCGAGGAAGGCGCAGACGCCGCCGACGTCGGCCGGCACGCCCCAGCGGCGCATCGGAATGAGCGCCTTGTAGGCGTCCTTCTGTTCCTGCGGGTCGTTGGCGTGGCGTTCGACCGGGATCCAGCCCGGCGACACGATGTTGACGGTGATCTGCCACGGCGCCAGCTCGCTCGCCATGCTGCGCGTCCAGCCGGCCTGCGCGCCCTTCGCCGCCACGTACGGCGCGAAGTTGGGCACGCCGCGACGGAACACCTCGCTGCCGATGTTGATGATGCGGCCGAAGCGCCGCCCCTTCATGCCCGGCAGCACCGCGCGCGTCAGCAGGAACGGCGACTTGACGAAGAAGTCGAGCATCTGCTGATGGAACGCCCAGTCGTACAGTTCGAACGGCTTCTGCGGCTGGGCCGGCGTCGCGTTGACGACCACGATGTCGATCGGGCCGAGCTTGTGTTCGACGGCATGGCACATCTTGGCGACGTGCTTGTCGTTGGTGACGTCGGCGCGCACCAGCAGGCCCTCGTGGCCGCGCGCGGCGAACTCGGCGAACGTCGCCTCGGCGGCCGGCTGGTTGTTGCAGTAGTTCAACGCCACCTTGGCGCCGGCGGCACCGAGCGCCATCGCGATCGCCTTGCCGAGCCCCTTGCTGCTGCCGGTCACCAGCGCCGTCTTGCCGGCCAGCGAGAACGAGCGCGGCTGCCAGTCGGGCGACGCAGCGGGGGCGGAGGGACGGGAAGGGGCGGTCGGACGAGCGGCTTTCTTCATGACGAGCGAGGGTGCGAACGCTACCGGGTTGCCCGCCTCGCGGCGACCATCTACAAGCTGCCGCCATGGCGTTCGCGCTGCGACTCCCCGCACGCACGTTGCTGATCGCCGCCGGCGCCGTGGTGCTGGCGCGGCCAGCGACCGCGCAGGTTCCGGGCCCGATCGGCCAGGCCGAGTTCGAGCGCCGCACGAGCCACTGGGCCTGGCAGCCGCTGCAGGAAGTGGCGCCACCGGCCGCTGGCCACCAGGTCGACGCGTTTGTCGACGCGCGGTTGCGGGCGCAGGGCCTGCAGCGTTCGCCGCCGGCGGCGCCGCACCAGCAGCTCCGCCGTCTGTGGTTCGACCTCGTCGGCCTGCCGCCGTCGCCCGCAGTCGTCGCCGCGTTCGTCCGCGATCCGAGCGACGCGGCGTGGCTGGCCGCGGTGCGCGATCTGCTCGCTTCGCCGCACTTCGGCGAGTGCCAGGCGCGGCACTGGCTCGATCTCGTGCGCTACGCCGAGACGCTCGGCCACGAGTACGACTTCGAGATCCCGAACGCGTGGCGCTACCGCGACTACGTGATCCGCGCGTGCAACGGCGACGTGCCGTACGACCAGTTCGTCCGCGAACACCTCGCCGGCGACCTGCTGCCGGAGCCGCGGCGCGACGCGCAGGGCAACAACGAGAGCGTGCAGGCGACGGCCGCCTTCTGGTTCGTCGAGCAGACGCACTCGCCGGTCGACGCCGGGCAACACCAGGCCGACCGCATCGACAATCAGGTCGACGTGCTCGGCAAGTCGCTGCTCGGCATGACGGTGGCCTGCGCGCGCTGCCACGACCACAAGTTCGACGCGATCCGGGCCTCCGACTACTACGCGCTGGCCGGCTTCGTGCAGAGCTCGCGCTTCGTGCAGGCGCCGCTGCGGCCGTGCGAGGTGACCGGATCTCCGTACCGCGAGGCGCTGGCGGCACAGCGACGTCTGGCCGCGGCGTGGGCCGAACACGCCCGCGGCGAGGGCTGGCCAAGGTACGCCGCGAGCGAACCCACGGCGTGGGCGCGCGGCGATGCTCCGGAGCTGCGAGCCGACGAGCAACTGATCGCGTGGGCTGGCGACGACGCCGGCTGGACAACGGTCAACGACGGCTTTGGCGAAGCGCCGTGGTGCGGACCGTTCTGCCCCGACCCGCGCGCTAGCCCGCCGCAGATGTTCGTGCTGCCGGGCCCGTTCTGGCTCAGTAGTGCTGCGGGGCCTGGCCGCGAAGGCACGCTGCAGACGCCGACGTTCACCCTGTCCGCCCGCTACGTACACGTGCGCGCCGCCGGGTCCGGCAGCAGGCTCAAGCTGATCGTCGACGGGCTGCACGTCGTCCGCGATCCGATCTACGGCGAACTGCACAAGGGCGTCGACGACCCGACCGCGCACTGGGTCAGGTTCGACACCGGGCAGTGGCCCGGCCGGCCCGCGTTCCTGCAGGCGATCGACCAACGCACGCCCGACCTCGGCGACCCGGAGCGCGAACGTTCGTCGTACCCGGGGAACGCCTGGCTCGCGGTGCAGGCAGTCGTGCTGTCGCCGCACGCCGAACCACCGGCCGCCGCCGAGTGCACGCCATTGCCGCCGCCGGGCTGGGACAGCGTGCCGCCCCCGGTCGCGGTGGCGATCGACGAGCTGCGCGCGGCGGTGCACGCGCTGCCGGTCTCGCCAACGGTGCCGAGC
>JBASWX010000328.1:0-9670 GCA_049276695.1 Planctomycetota bacterium | reverse complement strand
GTCCTTCGGCACGAAGAACGCGTAGTCCTTGAACTTCACCATCACCGGCGGCTGCTGCGCCCCGAGGTGCATCCAGCAGCCCTTGGTCTGGCACACCGCGGTGATCGGCGCCTCGATGCGCACCACCTTGCCGGTGAAGTCGTCCGGCTTCTTCAGCACGTCGGCGAGCGGCGTGGAAGCGCCTTCGCCGATGCCGTCGCCGAAGTGGTCCCACGCCTTCTCGTCGAGCTTCACGATCGGCTTCTTGATCGCGACGCCGCTGGCCAGGAAGTGGTACAGCTTGCGCCCCTCGGTGACCTTCGCCGCTTCCTCGGTCTTGCCGGCGTCCTCGAGGTAGTGCTTCGTCTGCTCGACGCTCTCCTGCTTCAGCGTCATCGTGCCTTCGACGATCGCAGCGCGGCCGCTGGCGTCCTTCGGCACGAAGAACGCGTAGTCCTTGAACTTCACCATCACCGGCGGCTGCTGCGCCCCGAGGTGCATCCAGCAGCCCTTGGTCTGGCACACCGCAGTGATCGGCGCCTCGATGCGCACCACCTTGCCGGTGAAGTCGTCGGGCGTCTTCAGCGCCTGCGCGAGCGAAGTCGCCGCCGCGCCGTCGGTGATGCCGTCGCCGAAGTGCTCCCAGACCTTGTCATCGAGCTTCTTCGCGACCTTCGGGTCCTGCTTCGGGACGAGGCCGGCCGGGTTGGTGGTCAGTGGCGCGGTCACCGCTTCGGACTGGGCGACGATCGTGGCCGCAAGGGTGAGAATGGGAACAAGACGCAGCGCATGCATTGGGGAGTGCTCCAGGAGGCGGGTGAGGTTAGCCGGCGGCGCACACAGTGAACACGTCGGAACTCCCCGGCACCCAGGCTCGATCGCGCCAGCCGGTGAGGTGCGGTCCCTTGACCCTCCCTTGACCCCCCCTTGACCCGACGGCCGGCTGGCTCCTCGAATACGCGGCATGTCCACCTTCCGCGGTTGTCTGGCGGTCCTCACCTGCGCCCTCGCGGTCCTCGGACAAGACGTCACGGACCTGCGCACCGCGTGGCACGCCCTACGCAACACTGCGGACTCACCGGAACGGCTCGCGAAGCTGTTGTCCCTGGCGGAGCAGTTCGTGGCCGCCAACGCCGCCGCGGAGGCGGTGCCGGTCCTGCAGCAGGCGACGCAGCTCGCGCGCCAGCTCCACGGCGAGACCGACGAACGGTGCCTGCACGCCCACCAGCGCCTCGGTGAGTCGTTGTTGCACGCCAACGCGCTCGCGGCGGCCACCGAATTCGAAGCACTGATCGGGATCTGTACGCGGAGTGGGGACGAACTGGCACTGGCCAGGGCGCGCTCCGGGCTCGGCCTCGCCAAGGGTCGAGCCGGCGACGACACGGCGGCGCTCGAGATGTTCCGTTCGGCCCACGGCGCGCTGGCGCGGTTGCGGCCCGCCGACGACCCGGAGGCCTTGCGGATCCAACTGCACCTGGCCTGCGCGCTGAATCGGCTCGAGCGGTACCAGGAGGCGTTGCCCATCCTGCGCGGACTCGACCGCATCTGGTCCCGCCAGGCGTCGCCGCCCGGGCCGGAGCACGAGCAGATGCTCCGTCATCTCGCCTTCGCGTGCTTCCGCTGCGGGCACCTGGACGAAGCCGCGAAGCACTATCGCGCCCTGATGCCGACCAGCGCTGCCCGCCTCGAGCATTGCACCGATGCGGCGAACCTGGCCCAGGTGCTGGTCTCGTTGGGCGAACTCGAGGCCGCCGACGCGGTGTTCGCCGAAGCGCTGCCGCGCATGCCCCGCGACGATTCGCTCGGCGCCCGCGATTGGGTCTGCGCGGCCTGCAGCCACTCGCAAAGCCTGCTGGTGCGCGGTCGGGTCAAGGAGGCGGAGGCGGTCCTTGCCGAGGCGGAGGCGCTGGCGGCACGTTGGCCACTCGAGGACGACCAGGTACGCCTTGGCATCTACCTGCTGCGGGCGCGCTTCCTAGCCTGGGCTGGCCAGGTCGACGAAGCGCGGAACATCGTCGCGGCGGCCAGCGCGACGATCGGCCAGAAACACCCGCCGGGCAGTCCCGCATGGCTCAGCGCCACGTGGGACATCGCCGCATTCGAAGCCTCCGATGGCGACCTGACCGTCGCCGAACGCATGCAGCGGGAGGTGCTCGCCGCGATCGAGTCCGCCCCGGACTTCGATCGCCGGCAACGCGCGAAGGCGCAGTGCAACCTCGGCGGCACGCTGGTGTCGTTGCGCCGGTACGAGGACGCCGAAGCGATCCTGACCACCGCGCTGCAGGCGATGCGCAATCTCTACCCGTTCCAGGATCACAACCTGCAGGTCGCACGACGCGAGCTGGCGGTCATCGCTCGAGAGCGCGGCAACGAGCGCCGCTTCCAGGAACTGCTCCAGGAGTTGCTGGCCGCGGCCGCGCTGCGGCAGGAGGGCTACGACCTGGACGTCGGAATGATGATGATGTTCGCAGCGGCGGACGAACGACTCGCTGGCCGTTCCGGCGCTGCCATCCGACTGGCGGATGCCGTGACTGCCACAGCCGAGAAGAACCTGCCGGCCGACAGCTCGCTCCTCCCGCTGCTGCGCATCGGCCGGGCCTGGCTGCACTCGGACGTCGAACGCGCCGCCGCCGCCCGTGCGGCCGCCGAGAAGGAGTACTCGACCCTGATGACCTTGATGGCGTCGTCGGAGGCCGTTCGCGAGCTGCAGCAGGTGGCGGGGATGCTGATGGTGTTGCTGCGCTGGGAGGCCGGCGCCTTCCGCGAGGCGCTCGAGCTGCAGGAGCAGCTGCTGCGGCTGCCGTGGATCCAGCGCAGCGATCGCGAGAGCCGCTTCCTGCAGGCGACGCTGCGGCGCGAACTCGGCGAAGTCGCCGCCGCCCAGGCCGATCTCGCCAAGCTCCGCACCGAGACGCCGAAGGACGAGGGCTACTTGAAGGCCCTGGTCGACGCCAGCTACGCCTACGGGCTGTTGTCGCACGGCGACGCCCGCGGTGCGCATGCGGTGATGCTGGAGACCGTGGCCGAGGCCCGACGTTTCGTGCTTGCCGAGATGGGCAGTTCGTACAGCGCCCGGATGCAGGCCAACCAACGGCTCTGGCTGCTGCTCTCCGGCTTGTTGTCCACCAGCGTCGGTGTTGGCGAGTTGGCGAGCGAAGACCTCGCCAACCTGCTGGCGCTGCGCGGCGTCGCCGACCATCAGGCGCGCCAGAACCGGACCTTGACCGAACGGCTGCGCACCGAGCCGGCGCTGCGGGCGAAACGCGATGCCCTGGTCGCCGCCCAGGCCAGGGCCCGACGCCCATCGGGCGAGGAAGGCGCCCCCGAACTGGCGTCCACCAACGTCGTCCTCACCGCCGCCGAGCGGGCGTGGCACGACGCGATCGGCACGACTCTCGACGTCCGCGAGCCCGGCATCGCCGACCTCGCCGGTCACCTGCCCGCGCGCGGCATCGCGGTGGTCACTTGTTCCTACAATCGCTACGTGCCGCAGCAGGAGGGTGCGGCGATGCCGCCGCCCATCGCTTCCGTCGTCGCGTTCGTGGTCGCCAGGACCGGCGCGGTCTCCCGGGTGGAGCTGGGTCCGGCGGTACGGCTCGACGCTGCGGCCCAACGGTGGCGGGCCACGCTCTCGACCCGCATCGCCACCGGACGCAGCGACCCGACACCTGGACGCGACCCCGATGCTCCCGGGGCGGCTCCCGAGCTGCCGCAACTGCTCGCGCCGATCCTCGCGTCGATCCGCGACGACGTCGACACGCTGATCGTGTGCCCGGACGGCGCGCTGGCGACGGTGCCCTGGGAAGCGCTCCCGGCGGCAGGCGGCTACCTGTTCGAGCGGGTGCGGCTGCTCTACGTCGACAGCCTGGCCGCGCTGCAGCCCGAGTCGCGAGCACCGCACCCCGCCCGATTCGTCGCCCTCGGCGGCGTCGACTACGACGCGGAGCCATCGGCCCCGGCCGCCGATCCGTCACTCCACCCGGCGAGCCCGCGCGGCGGCTGGCAGGGACTGCCGGCCGCGAAGGTCGAGGTCGAGGCCCTGACCGCGAGCCGCCGCGACGTCGACCGCGACGCGGCAATCACCACGCTCGTCGGCGCCGAGGCGAACCGGGCCAACCTGCTGGCGGCAGTGTCTGGAGCGAAGTGGTTGCACATTGCCACGCACGCCTTCGCCGGCGACCTGGCCCAGCGGGACCCGAGCAATCGCAGCCAGGCACTCGGGCTGCTGTTGCCCAACCATGCGGACGACCAGGCGCGCAACTGCGGCCTGGTGCTCGCCGGCGCCAACGCGCGCCGCAACGCGGGCGCATTCCTGACCGCGGCGGAACTGTCGTTGCTCGACCTGCACGGTTGCGAACTCGTCGTGCTGTCGGCCTGCGACACCAACGTCGGGACGCGTTCGTTCGGCGACGCGCTCGCCGGACTCAACCGGGCCCTGCACATCGCCGGTGCGCGGAACACGATCACCTCGCTATGGCGAGTCGACGACGCCGGGAGCGCTGCCTTCTTCACCGCCTTCTATCGTTCGCTGTGGGAAGCGGCTGGGCCGCAAGGCAACAGGATCGCCGACTCGCTGGCCGCGGCGCGTCAGCACGTCCGGCAGGCCGGACATGGTCCTGGTGTCTGGGCGGCGTTCGTCCACTACGGCAGCGGTGGGATCGACTGACGCCACCAGGCCCCGACACCCGCACCGTCGCCAGCCGCCACTGCGGACTTGCCCGGGCCCTGCACGCGCGCAGAATGGCGCGCCACTGGAACACGCCGTGACGGTCACGAGCCTCCCGGCTCGCACGGCGTGCAGGCAACACCCTATGCTCCTCACGCTCGCGCGCCCGCTCGTCTTCCTCGACTTCGAAACCACCGGTCTCGACGTCAAGACCGACCGCATCGTCGAACTCGCGTTCCTCAAGGTGCGGCCCGACGGCCAGCGCGAGTCGCTGGTGCGCCGCGTCAACCCGGGCATCGAGATCAGCAAGGGCGCGACCAAGGTCACCGGCATCCATTCGGCCGACGCCCGCGGCCTGTTCGGCGACGGCGGCAAGGGGCCGGCGCAACCGCTGCGCAAGCTCGGCCAGGAACTGCTCGCCTTCCTCGGCGACGCTGACCTCGCCGGCTTCAACCAGATCGACTACGACGTGCCGCTGTGGCTCGCCGAGTGCCGGCGCCACGGCATCCCGTTCGAACTGAACGGCCGCCACCTGGTCGACGCCAAGGTGATCTTCAACGTCTGCGAGACGACGTGGGACCGCTTCCTGATGGGCCCGCGCAACCTCGGTGCCGCGGTGCGCCACTACTGCGGCCGCGAACTCGAAGACGCGCACACGGCCGAGGCCGACGCCCAGGCGACGATCGACGTGCTGCTGGCGCAACTGCAGCGGCACCCCAAGCTGCCGCGCGACGTGCCCGGCCTCGCCGACTTCTGCAGCCGCAACAGCGACAAGAACCGCGACGAGGAGCCGGTGGCGCCGAAGGCGGGCCGCGCCACCGCATGACCTGGCAGACCCGCTTCCGCTACCGCTTCGGCGACATCGACGACGCCGGCATCGCCTACTACCCGAAGCTGCTGCACTGCTTCCACTGCGCGTTCGAGGACTGGTGGAGCGACGCGCTGCACCACCCGTATCCGCGGGTGCTGCACGACGACAAGCTGGGCTTCCCGGCGGTGAAGCTCGAAGCCGAGTTCTTCGCACCGGTGCGCTACGGCGACGAGCCGACCGTGCACCTCGGCATCCTGAAGCTGTCGGCGGCGTCGGTCGAGTTCGGCTTCTGGATGACGAAGGGCGGCGATGCGAAGCCGCTGTGCCGCGCGCGGGTGCTGACCGCGACCGTCGACATGGCGACGATGAAGAAGCGGGAGCTGCCGGAGGTCTGGCGGCAGCGCTTCCAGCCGTTCGTGATCGCCGAGGCGGACTTTCCGTCGGGCCGGTGAGCGTTCCGGTGGGGAGCGGTCGCACTCGAAGCAGCCGCGGCAATCGATGCTCGTCGACGATCGCCGCTGCCACCCACGATGCAGGCGGTGTACCCGGCGGTGCCGCACGAGCACACCGAGACCTCAGTTCGTGAACTCGAGGCTGTCGACCAGCACGCAACCTTGCAGGTTGCCCAGGTCGAAGCGCAGCACCACCGCGCGCACGTCGGTCAGGTCCACCGACGCCGGCACTTGCGACAGCGGGATCCGGATCGTCTGCATCGCACTCTTGGTGAAGTCGCCGGGCGCGTAGGGGAACGGGTTGGCCCAGAAGTACGTCGGCGCCGGGATCGTGCGCAGTTGCGGCATCTGGAACTCCGGCGTGCCGTCGATCAGCTCGAGGGTGAAGCGCTTGTCCACGCCTGGCTGGTTGAACACGTCGGTGTAGTCCTGCGCGATGCGCACGCTGACGTAGTCGAAGCCGCTGACGTCGCGGGCGGGCCCGACCAACGGCACGTTCACCGCGGGGATCTCGAAGCGAACGGTCGCCAGCACGCCTTCCCATCGCACCCGCATCACCTGGGTGTCGTGCGGGCACGAGTACTCGAGGTTGTGTGCGGCCCCTTCGGCGATCCACGAGATCCCGGCGCCCGTCGTCACCGCGCCGCCGCGCGTGTTGGTGCCAACGCCGCCCTGTTCGAAGTTGTCGACGACCCGCCGCGGCTGCCCGTGGAACTGCGCGAAGGTCACGACGTCGGCGACGCGCAGCACCGTCGGCACCGCAGTCCGCGAGAAGTAGGCGCGGTAGGCCGATTCGCCGCGCACCCGCCAGCGCAGGAACGCGTTCAGGTAGCCGCGCGCGACGTCGCGGTGCAGGTCGCAACTCAGCGAGTTCACCGCGAACGGATTGCAGGTGTCGAGGAAGCCGATGTGCGAGGCGCCCTCGACGAAGATCATGCTCTTCACCAGGTTGTTCGCCGGCAGCAGCAGGCCCTCGACCGAGCCCTCGGTGCCGGCGCGGTCCCAGATCGCGAACGGCGTGCGTTCCGGTTCGCTCAGCGCGACGCCGATGGGTTGGCCACGCACGTCGGCGTCGTGGGTGCCGTAGATCGTCAGGAAGGCGGGCGTCACCGTGCCATCGATGACCTCGCGCGGATCACTGCCATCGCCGCCGCCGTCGGTCGGCGCGATCGACATCACCGCGTCGACGTCGTACGGCTCGTGCATCATGGCCGGGTTGTCGCGCAAGAGGCGCGCCGCGGTGATCGCTGCCTCGCCGCCGCGGCTGTGGCCCGCAAATGCGACGTCGCCGGTCAACCGGTCGGCGTACCCCCAGTACGCGTGCATGCCGTTCAGGTAGCTGATCGCTTCGCGCGCACGGCCCTCGTTGCTGCCGCCGAGGTGGGCGCCGTTGGCGACACTGCACACGACGAAGCCGTTGCGCGCGAGGTGCGACAGGATGTCGTCGTGGTCGGTGTGCGTCATGCCGTTGCCGTGCAGGAAGATCACGATCGGCAGGCCCTGCGGCGGTCCGTTCACCGACTGGCAGGTCGAAGACGGCCACCACACGCGCCCGGTGACCGCGCCGACGCCGTCACCGCCGTAGTTCCACACCAGGTTCTGGTAGTAGACGCACGGATACGCGACCTGCGTGGTCGGATCGGCGGTCGGCGACTGGCCGGGGAACTCCAGCTCGAGGCCCTGGCTCGTCTGCAAGGTCATCGCCGCGTCGAACGTCGCGCCTTGTACATCGAGCACGCCGAGCGTCGCCGGCGCCGCCGCCAGTGCGAAGTTCGCCACGCCGAACGCGTTCGCCGGCGCGAACCAGATGTCGACCGGGTCGACCAGCAGCCGGCACGCCGTGCCCGGCAGCGGCACGTCGACCCGCTGGAAGCCCAGCGCCAACAGCGCCGGGCCATTGGGCGCCACGGTCACCGCGATGTTCACCGCGTGGGAGCCGTTCGGCTGGGTCGTGTCGGCAGCGCTGATGCCGACGCCGCAGGAGCTGCCGTACGCGGTGACGACGGCCGGGTCGGTGACCTGGGCCGAAGCACCAGTCGCAGCGATGGCTGCCGCGATCGCCAGCAGGGAAGCAGAACGGAACGAGGGCAAGTGGTTCATGGGTGGCGTGGGTTCGGGTCCACGCCTGCCAGCGTCCCGCCGGTCGCCAACCGGGTACGGATTCCAGAAGCCGTTCCCGGCGGCTGTGATGGCTCGGGGCGCGACCGCCCTGGACCCGACTCCCCTCAGCCCGCCGGCGGCGCCTCGGGACCCGGCGGCAGCCTGAACTCGCGCGGGAAGAAGCCCTGCGGCGACGCCGACCTGACCCCGAACACCACCTCGACGTTGCCGGGCCACAGCACGTCGTGCGGCGACCCTGCCGCGTAGATGCGCCCCTCGTGCAGCAGCGCCACCTGGTCGCAGTGCCGCGCGAACAGGTTGAGGTCGTGCGACGCAACCAGGATGCCGCGCCCGCCAGCAGCCAGCTGGCGCAGCAGCGCGACCAGCTGCAGCGCGTGCTCGAGGTCGAGGTTGGTGGTCGGCTCGTCGAGCAGCAGGAACGGTGCCTCGGTGGCGAGCGCCCGCGCCACCGCGATGCGCCGCTGCTCGCCGCCCGACAACGTCGTGATCGGCCGGCCCGCGAACGACGCCGCGTCGACCGCCGCGATCGCACGATCGATCGCATCGAGGTCCGCGCGCTGCAGCTCGTCGCCGCGACCGCGGTGCGCATGGCGCCCCATCGTCACCAGCTCGCGCCCGGTGAACTCGAACGGCGTGTCGATGCCCTGCGGCACGAACGCGATGCGCCGCGCGCGTTCGCGGTCGGGCCACACCGCGAGTGGCCGTTCCTCGAGCAGCACGAGGCCGCGGTCGGGCCGGCACGCTCCCAGCAGCGCGCGCAGCAGCGTGCTCTTGCCCGCGCCATTGCGCCCCGCGAGCAACACGAGCTGGCCCTGCCGCAGATCGAACGTCAGCCCGCACAGCACGTCGCGCGCACCGAGCCGCACGTGCAGGTCGCTCGCCGACAGCTTGCTCACAGTTCCTCTCCGCGGCGGTGCCGCCCGAGCAGGAACAGGAAGTACGGCGCGCCCAGGAACGCGGTCACCACGCCCAGCCGCAGGTTCGCATCGGGCGGCACGAGCCGGCAGACCAGGTCGCCAGCGACGAGCAGCAGCGCCCCGAGCAGCGCACTCGCCGGCAGCAGCTTCTTGTGCAGCGGCCCGACCAGCAGGCGCGCGAGGTGCGGCACGACCAGCCCGATGAACGCGATGCCACCGGTGTTCGACACGGTGGTCGCGGTCAGGCCACACGCGCACAGCACCAACCAACGCCGCGCCCGCGGCCCGTCGACGCCGAGGCTGTGCGCGGTGTCGTCGTGCAGCGTCAGCACGTCGAGCTCGCGACCGCGCGGCAGCACCAGCAGCGTGAACACGACGCAGCCGACCGCGGTGATCGCCGCGTGTTCCCAGGTGCGCCCTTCCAGCCCGCCCATCAGCCAGAACAGCACCCGCGAGCTGGCGGTGTAGTTGTCGAACGTGAACGTCACCACGAACGACGTCAGCGCGCCGACCAAGGTGTTGAGCGCGATGCCGGCGAGCAGCAGCGTCGCGACCGCGAAGCGGCCGTGCGCGCGCGCCAGCACGAACACCAGCCCGGTCACCAGCAACGCTCCGGCGAGCGACGCCAGCGGCACCGCGATCACGCTGCTCGCGGCGAGGCCCCAGACCACTGCCAGTGCACCGCCCAACGCCGCGCCGGCGGCGGTGCCGACCAGGTCCGGCG
>JBASWX010000327.1:0-11513 GCA_049276695.1 Planctomycetota bacterium | reverse complement strand
GGGCGTGCGCGGCCGCGTGCTGCTGCCCGGCGGCGCCCCGGCCGGCGGCGTGCCGGTGCTGCTGCTCGAGAGCGCGCTCAGCGATCCGGTGCAGATGTTCCTCGCCAACCGGATGGGCAAGGTCAGTCCGCCGCTCGCGCAGGCGCTGACCGCGGCCGACGGCACGTTCGCACTCGGCCTGCGCAGGGTCGGCAACCTGGTCGACCTGCGCATCGTCAGCGACGACCACCCGGAGCAGAGCCTGCAGCAGATCAGGGTGAGGGAGCACGACTGGTTCGACGCCAAGGACCTGGTACTCGAAGCGGGCGTGCCCGTCAGCGGCCGCGTGATCGAGACGCACAGCGGGACACCCGTCGCCGATGCGACCGTGTATCTCGCCAGCAGCCACCAATCGCATGCGATGACCGCGACGCCCGGCCGCGAACGCGGCGTACCGATGACCACCGGCCCCGACGGCACCTTCCGCTGCGCCAATGGCCCGCGCCAAGGACTGGTCAACCTGGTCGCCGAGGCAAAGGGCTTCGCCACCGCCCAGATCCTCAACCAGCAGCTGAAGCCCGACGGCACCAACGACTTCACGCTCGAACTCGAACTCGGACAGCCGATCGCCGGCATGGTCGTCGACGCCGCCGGGGCACCGGTCGCCGACGTGACCGTCAACGCCAACGGCCTGTCCAGCAAGACGCCGCAGGCGGGGTCCGCGATCACGGCCAACGACGGCACGTTCCAGTTCCCGAGCCTGCGCGCCGGGCCCTACCAGTTGACCACGAGTTCGCCCCGGCATGCCGAGGCGAAGGTGCCGCTGGTGATGGCCGGCGAGCTGGAGGTCAAGGTCGTGCTGGCGACGCGCGGCAGCGTGCTGCTGAAGGTGCTGGCCGCCAACGGCCAGGCGGTGAAGAGCTATCGACTGAGCCTGAAACGTTGCTTCCCGAACAATCCGCTCGGCATCGGCAACGTGATCGACTGGCCCGACCGCGCGATCACGCCGGCCGACTACCGGGACCACGGCGGGTTCGCACTGGTGAAGGGGATGCCGGCCGGCGACTTCACCTTCCAGATCATCGACCAGGCGCACGCCAAGACGCTGTCCCCCGCCTTCACCATCGTCGAAGGCGGGCCGCCGGTCGAAGTGGTGGCGACGCTGACCCTGGGCGGCGTGATCACCGGCACGGTGGTCGACGACCGCGGCGCGCCGATCGCCGGCGCCGTCGTCACCACCGACATGAACGGCGGGATTGGCGACAACCCGCTGGGCGAGATCTTCCGCAACCTCATGCCGGAGAAGCACACCAGCGCGACGGCGCGGACCGACGCACAGGGCCGCTTCCGGCTCACCAGGCTCGCGTTCGCCGCCTACATGCTGCGTGCGTCGCACCCGAGCTACTGCGAGGGCAACGCGCTCGACCTGAAGCTGGAGAACGAAGGCCAGGTCGTCGATGCCGGCGTCATCCAACTGCCGCTCGGCGCGGTGATCGAGGGCATCACGCAAGTCGGCGGCGAGCCGGCTGGCCAGGTCAAGGTCACCCTGTCGACCGCGATGACAACCGAGAACCTGCCCGCGGCGCCGAAGGACGGCGCCCCCACCCGACCGGCGGCCGGTCCGCAGCGCGGACTGTTCCACGCTGCCGTGCACAGCGATGGCGACGGGCGCTTCCGGCTGCTGAAGCGAGTCCCGCCCGGCACCTACCGGATCGCCGCCAGCAGGCCGGCCAGCGGCAACAACCTGTTCGAGTCGATCTTCGACATGAAGGAGTCGGCGCAGGAAGTGACCATCGCACCCGGCCAGGAGACGGTGACGCTGACGTTCCACCTCGGCCGCAGGTGACCCGATCGCCCGCGCCCGTGAGCGGAGGCAACGGACCGTTACCTGAGCGTCTCGACCTCCACGACTACAGCCTCGCCCACGACTGCACGCACGGCCTCTACGTCGAGCGCGCAGTCCACCAGGCGGAGGCTCCGCAGGTGCCGGCAACGCGCGAGCGGTGCGAGATCCTCGATGCTCGGCTTGTACCGGTAGGTCGACAGCACCTCGATCGAACGTAGCTTCGGAGCATCCGCGAGCGGGGTGAGGTCCGCGTTGCCGAACAGCTGGATGGCGAGTGTCGTCAGATCCGGTTGCCTGGCGATCGCGGCCAGCAGGTCGGCAGTCAGGACGCCGCGGTACTCGAGCCGCGTGAGGTGCAGCGTGCCCAGCACGTCCACCATGCGCTCCGCTGCCTCGGTGCCGACCCCGGCGCCCACCGCAAGGTCGCGCAGTTCGCCGAGGCGCCGCAGGCCCGAGGCCACGGCGAAGTCCACGTGCCGGCTGCCGAGGTTCAGCCAGTGCAGGCGCGCCGGCAGCTCCTGCAGCAGCTCGTCGCGGAGTTCCGACTCCTCGAGGTCGAGTTCGCGCAGCGCCGGCAGCGCCGCGATCGCCGCGAAGCTCGATGCCGTGAGGGGCCCCTTGCCGTGGATCACGCCGTCGACCTGCAGGCTGCCGCCGTTCTGGTGGGTGATCGCCAGGGCCACCAGCGACCGCATCGCCTGCAGCGAACGGAACGCGTTGTCGTCGAGACCGGCACAGGCGATGAACTCCAGTCGGCGCAACGGCAGCGTCGCGAGCGCGGCGAGCAAGGGGGCTGGCACGAGCAGCGACTCGAGTCGCAGCGACTCCAGCCGCGACAGTTTCGCCAGCGCGGGTACCAGATCGTCGCCGCAGCGCGTCTGCTCGGGCAGCACCAGCGAGCGCAGTTGCGGTGCTGGCGCGAGGGCCTCGATGTGCTTGCCCTGCACGCGCATCGCCCGCGGCCAGTGCAGTTCACGAAGTTCGGGCAGCGTTGCCAACGGCGCGAGCGCCTCGGGCTTCGGGTCGAGCCAGAACCGCGGGCCGGACGGCCCGGCCCCACCGAGGGGCGGTGGATCGTTGCGCAGCACGAGCCGGCGAAGTGCCTGGAAGCGTCGCAACTGCTCGAGTTCGGCGGGCGAACGCAGCTCGCAGACCAGGTTCTGCAGGTCGACGGACAGCGTCGCGAGCGCGTCGACGTCGTGCGCGATGACCGCCTTCGGCAGCGTTTCGGGCACCGGTTCCTGGTCCTGCACTGCGGGCACGCGATCGTTGCGACCGGCGAGCCACTGGGTACCGACGACGGCCGCGAGCGCGAGCACGGCCGCAGCGAGGTAACCATGGCGCCGGTGCGGGACCGGGCGCGAACCCGCCGCGTGGCCGACCATGACCTGAACCAGGGCCGCGTCGAGCAGGCGCTCTTCGGCCGGAGACCGCTCCAGGATCGTCATCGTTCCCCCTCCTTCAGCCGTCGTTCGATGCAGTCGTGCAGCGCGGTTCGCAAGCGGCGCAGCGCACTCTTGACGCCGTGCGCGGTCATGCCGAACAGGCCAGCACTGACCGAGCGCGACGCCCGTTCGCCGTAGGTCGCCGCCAGCAGATCGCGGCTGCGCTGCGGCAGCAGCTCGACGCAGTGCCTGAGCGCCTCGGTGTAGTCGTTGCCATCGCCATCGCCGCACCGCGCGTCCCAGAGCCGATCCGCTGCCTCCACCTCCCGATCGGCCAACCGCCGCCGGAGGCTCTTGAGCCACAGGTGGCGCGCGGTCGTACGCAAGAACCCGAACGCGGCAGCCGCGTCGCCGACCCGGAAGTCCGGTCGGCGCAGCACGACGACGAACACCTCCTGGGTCAGGTCGTCGGCGGTGGACTCGTCGCAGCCGAGCACGCGCAGGTAGCGCCACACTGCTGGACGGTGCCGCGCGGCGAGCGCCCCGATGTCAGGCACGGAATCCGGTGGAGCGGACACCTGGCGGAAGGATGGCACGAACGAGAATCCCCGGGAGCCGGAAAGAGGGTGCAGGGGAATCCGATTCTCTCGGGGTCCGGCGGCCCGCGACGCGCGAGCGTGTGCGTCCGGAACCTCCGCCCGCTTCCCGTACACGACCCAGCCCCGCAGCGGTCACCGCGAGGCTGGTGCGGTCCGCTGCCGCGGACAAGTGGCTCCTCGAGTAGGACTTGAACCTACGACCCGGTGATTAACAGTCACCTGCTCTACCAACTGAGCTATCGAGGATCGCGGACGGGTTTCGGCCCGTTCGGGGCAGGAACGTTAGCGACGCTGCAAGGCCGGTCAAGCGTGCGCCGGCGGCGCGTGGGATGATGCGCGACGAGGACTGCCGCCCATGATCCATCGCGTCTCGTTCGTCGTCCTGCTGCTGATCGCCGCGAGCCCGCGCGCCCAGACCTGCGCCTACAACTGGGGCACCGAACCGCTGGGGCCGGGCGGCAACACCGCGACGCTGCTGTCGAGCATCGACATCGTCTACCGCTCGCACGTGCTGGTGCCGGCGGCGGTGTTCCAGAACGTGCCGCTGGTGATCACCGACCTCTCCGTGGCGGTGGCGGGCGGCTACCGGCGGCTGAAGTACACGCGGCTGACGATCCGGATGGGCCACACCACCGTGAACCAGCTCGCGACCACGTTCGCACCGAACATCACGTCGCCGCTGCAGGACGTGCTGGTCGCCAACGAGCACGTGTTCTTCGAGGGCTTCGGGCCGGCCTGGATCCCGGTCGGGCTGCAAACGCCGTTCCAGTTCCTGCCCGGCAGCGGCAACCTGCTGATCGAGGTCGTGACCGAAGGTGGCCTCGTGCTCGACCAGGCGACCTACCAGAGCCCGGCCGGCGCGCTGATGGGCGGGCAGGTCTATGGGGTCGGGACGACCCTCCCGATCGACGGCAATCCGACCACCGCGCCCCGGCTGCGTTTCTGCACCGACCGCGCCGAGGCGATCCTGTCCGGCGAGACGTGCAACGGCAGCGCCGGCTCCACGCCGCTGCTCGGCGTCACCGGGCGGCCGGCAATCGGCTCGACCACGACGCTGTGGCTCAGCGACGCGCCGGCGAACGCACCCGCGGCGTGCGCGTGGGGCTTCGCGACCACGCCGCCGTTCCCGCTGCTGCTCACGACCGTCGGCGCGCCGGGATGCCAGCAATACTTCACGGTCGCCGTCGCCGATCTGGTCGCCGCCAACCCGGTCGGCGTCGGGCAACGGACGCTCGCGGTCCCGAACACGCCATCGCTGGTCGGCGCCATCGCCTACGCGCAGTACTACGTGCTGGACCCGCCGGCAAACGCGCTCGGCGTGACCGCTTCGAACTACGCGCGGCTGCTGGTCGGCCTTTGACCTGCCGGCGAGTGGCGCGGCGACCGGCTCACGACCCTGGGCGCCCAGAGTCTTCGAGCCGCGCCACCTGGCGCAGCAGGTAGCTGCGCTCGGCCTGGTTCTCCGCCCCCGCGGCCGCGGCGCGGAAGGACACCAGCGCCGCAGCCCCATCCCCCGCCATCTCCTGCAGGTGTGCGCGCACCGCCGCGAGCCGGAAGTGCTCGCCGAGCCGCCCGCCGGCCGCGACCTCGTCGACCGCCAGCAACCCGGCAGCGGAGCCGTGCACCATCGCGAGCGCGACGGCGCGGTTCAGCGCCACGACCGGGTTGTCGGCGATGCGCAGCAGCAGGTCGTAGAGCTGCAGGATCTGCGGCCAGTCGGTCGCGGCGACGCTCGGTGCCTCGGCGTGCAGCGCGGCGATCGCAGCCTGCAGCTGGTAGCTGCCGATCCGGCCGGAGCGGAACGCCGCGGTCACCAGCGCCTCGCCATTCCGGATCGCGTCGCGGTCCCAGCGCGAACGGTCCTGCTCCGCGAGCGGCACCAGTTCGCCGGCAGGCCCGCTGCGTGCTGCTGCCCGCGCGTCGGTCAGCAGCAGCAGCGCCTGCAGCCCGAGCACCTCGGGTTCCCCGGGCAGCAGTTCGGCGAGCAGCCGGCACAGCCGGATCGCCTCGCGGCACAGGTCGCGGCGGGCCAACTGGTCGCCCGCGGTCGCAGTGTGGCCCTCGTTGAACATCAGGTAGAGCACGTGCAGCACCGCCGCGAGCCGCTGCTCGCGCGCCGCCGCATCGGGAAGGGACAGCCCCTGCCCCGACCCGGCGATGGTCTCCTTGGCGCGGCTGATGCGTTGCGCCATCGTCGCCTCGGTGCTCAGCAACGCGCGCGCGATCGCCGCAGTCGTCAGGCCAGCGACCGCGCGCAGCGTCAGCGCGATCGCCGACGGTGGGGTCAGCGCCGGGTGGCAGCACAGGAACAGGAGCCGCAGCGTGTCGTCGCCGGCGGTCAGGTCGTCGAAGTCGGGCTCGGCGGCGGTGGCGCGTACGGCGGCAAGATCCTGTTCGCGCCGGCGGCGGGCGGTCTCGGCGTCGGACCGGTCCTGCAACCGCCGGCACGCGGCGGCGAACAGCCAGCCGCCGACGTTGGCGGGCACGCCGCGTTGCTGCCACACCGTCGTCGCCGCCAGCAGCGCCTCCTGCACCGCGTCCTCGGCGGCGGCGAAGTCGCCGCTGCGCCGCAGCACCGCCGCGACCACCCGCGGCACGGCGGCGCGCACCGCGGCCTCGGTCGCGTCATTCCATGCCGCCAAGGACTCAGACCTCCGGCGCCTCGCCCACCTGCCGCAGCTCGATCGGGATGCCGATCGGCTTGCCGCCCGGCCCGGGCGCGGTCGACGCCTTCGCGGCGATCGCAATCGCGCGCGCACGGTCCTGGCACCGGATCAGCCAGAAGCCGGCGAGGAACTCCTTGGTCTCGGCGAACGGACCGTCGCTGACCACCGGCGCATCCGCGCGCACTGCCTTGACCAGCGCCGCGTTGGCCGGCACGTCGAGGCCCTCGGCGAGCAGCAGTTCGCCGCGCGCCGCGAGGTCCCTGTTGAACGCGATCATGAACTCGACGTGCGCCTTGAACTCGGCGGGCGTCCAGTCCGCCATCGTCGCGAACTGGGCTTTGGTGCACGACATCATCAGCATGAACTTCATCGGGATCCTCGGTCGGGAAGCGGAGCGCCGGGACGTTCCCGGGTCGACCCCGAGTCGGCGCGGGGTCGATGGCTTCGACAGCGGGGCCGCGGATTCCGGTGCGCCGCGCCGGCAGTGTAGCGGTGCCGCCGGCGCCCCCACCGCAATGGCTGCCGCGGCCCCTTCGCCCTGGCGCGCGACCGGGGCTCTGCGCGCGCGGCCGCCGCGAGTATCGTCGTTGCACACCTCGCCCCCCGCTCCCAGGAGCCCGCCATGCGCCACGTCCGCGCCGCCGTTTTCGGTTCGTTGCTCGCCGCCTGCACCGTCGCCCCCGTTCCCGACCACGAGGAACGCGAGGCCGGGAAGCACCCGAACGGCGTCTACCAGCGCGCGCAGGCGCGGTCGTCGGCCGACGGCCGGGTGCGCCACGACGCGCTGATGCAGGCGTTCGCGCACAAGGAACAGATGGCCGCCGGCGACGTGCTCGGCGCGCCGGTGCAGTGGACCTGGCTCGGCCCCGGCAACATCGGTGGCCGGCTGCGCGCGGTGGTGCACGATCCCGCGAACCCGCTGCGCATGTGGGTCGGCGCCGCCGGCGGCGGCGTGTTCTACAGCGACAACGGCGGCACCAGCTGGCAGCCGCGCAACGGCCTGCTCACCATGCTCGGCTGCGGCTGCCTGGTGCTGGACCCGGCGAACAGCAACCACCTGTACTTCGGTTCCGGCGAGGGCTTCTTCGATGCGCTGACGGGTTCCAGCAACACCGCGATCCTGCGCGGGGCCGGCATCTTCGAGTCGTTCGACGCCGGCGTCAGTTGGACGCGCATCCCGTCGACCGCGACACCGGACTGGTACTTCGTCAACCGGCTGTCGTTCCAGCCCGGCAGTCCGCAGGTGATGCTGGCGGCGACAGCGAGCGGCATCTGGCGCAGCACCGATGGCGGAGTGACCTGGAGCCAGCGCACGACCGTGCGCGCGCTCGACGTCAGGTTCCACCCCACCGATCCGCTGCAGGCGCTCGCCGGCCGTGCCGATGGCTTCGCGCAACGTTCGCTCGACGGCGGCCTGACCTGGACCAACGTCGCGATCGGCACCGGCACGACGCGCGTCGAACTCGCCTACGCGCGCAGCAGCCCGGCGACGGTGTTCGCGACGGTCAGCAGCCCATCGGGCACCTCGTGGATCATCCACGTGTGGCGTTCGCTCGATGGCGGGGCGACCTGGACGCAGCGCAGCACGACGTCGATCGGCACCTACTCGCTCTACAACAACTGCCTGTGGGTCGATCCCACGAACGCCAACAACCTGGTCTACGGCGGCGTGCAGCTGTACCGCAGCACCGACGCCGGAGCGACGCGCACGCAGTTCACCACCGGCTCGCATCCCGACTACCACGTGATCGTCGAGCACCCGGGCTACAACGGCACCAGCAACAAGCGCATCTACACCGGCGACGACGGCGGCGTGCACACGATCGCCGACTGGCAGGTCGGCAGCTGGACGGCGCTGAACACCGGGCTCGGCGTGACGCAGTTCTACGGCGCGGCGATGAACCCGACCTCGGGCGTGATGGTCGCCGGTGCGCAGGACAACGGCACCAACCGCTTCAACGGCAACCCGAACGTCTGGACCTACAACGTCATCGGCGGCGACGGCGGCTTCGCGGCGGCCGACCAGGGCGACCCGAACTTCTTCTACGGCGGTTACCAGTACCTCGGCCTCAACCGCAGCAGCAACGCCGGCGTCAACTGGACCGACATCCGCGGCGCCACCACCGGCGATCCCGGCTTCAACTTCATCCCCTACTTCGCCCTCGATCCCAACAACCAGGCCCGCATGTGGGCCTGCGGCCGCGCGATGTGGCGCACCGACAACGTCAAGACCGGCGCGCCGCCGACCTGGGTGCAGGTGAAGGCGCCACGCACCTGCCCGACGTTCAACCCCGGCCAGGCCCACTTCCAGGGCAACCCGTTCTGCAACCATTCGACGGTCGCCATCGCGGCCGGCAACAGCAACGTGGTCTGGGTCGGGCACAACGACGGCGAACTGCACCGCACCGGCAACGGCACCGCGGCAACGCCGACGTGGACGATGGTCGACAGCGCGTCCGGCGGGCAATTGCCCGACCGCTGGATCAGCAGCATCGCGATCGACCCGGCGAACCACCAGCGCGTGCTGGTCAGCTTCATGGGCTACGACCCCGACAACCTGTGGGAGACGCTCGACAACGGGGCGACCTGGCACACGGTCGACGGCAGCGGCGTCAACGCGCTGCCCGAGCTGCCGATCTCGTGGGTCGCGGTGCACCCGAACCTGACCAACCTGCTGTTCGTCGCGACCGACCTCGGCCTGTTCCACAGCACCGATGGCGGCGCTGCCTGGTCGGTGGTCGCCGGCGGGCCGGAGAACGTCTGCATCGAACAGCTGATCTGGAAGAACAGCCGCGACCTGCTGTGCGTGACCCACGGCCGCGGCGTCTATCAGGCGACGCTGCCGCTCGCCGCGACGCAGGCAGTGGGTGCTGGCTGCGCCACCGGGACGCCGCCGGTGTTGACCTGCAACCTGCCCGTCGTGGGCAGCACGGCGCAGTTCGGGATGGCGGCGACGCTGCCGAGCGCGCCGGTGCTGTTCGCGTGGAACTTCGGGCCGCCGCTGGCGATTCCGGTCGGCAGTTGCACTGTGCACGTCGACCTTCCGATCGCTGCGGTGGTGCTCGCCAGCAGCACCACCGCGGGCGGCACCTGGACCCACGGGCTGCCGTTGCCGCCGCTGCCGGCCCTGGTCGGGCTCGAGTTGACGACGCAGGCGCTGGTGCTCGCCATCGGCGGACCGATGCTCGGACTCGGCGACCTCAGCACCGGGTTGCGGCTGTTCCTCGGGCTCTGATTCCGCCACTGCGAACGCGACGAGGATCGCTTGCCGGGCGCGACAGCGCATCACCGAGGTGTGCTGCTGACCGTACGCGCCGGGCCAATGAGGGGCTTGCAGCGCGGTAGTGCCGCGGCTGCAATCCCCGTCGTCTGCAACGTCTCCCCTTCTCTCATTCCTTGCCAATTGAGGAGAATCATGCAACGTTTCGTTTCGCTCGCCTGCCTCGTCTCACTCGTCGCTCCGCTCGCCGCCCAGGGCTACAGCACCGGCTTCGAAGCCCCGACCTTCACTGGCGCCGCCGCCGGCACGCCGACCGCCGGCCAGGACGGCTTCTACGTCCCGGCCGTCGCCGGCAGCATCGACGGCAACATCCACACCTACGCTGGCAACACGCTCGGCGTCGGAGCGAATCCGCTGGGCGGCGCCCAGTTCTGGGGCGGCCTGTCGGCGGGCGGCACCGCGTTCGCCCGCTCGCAGCGCGCGCTGACGCTGCCGGGCACGCGCATCAAGGTCGAATTCGACGTCTGCTGCAACTACCTCGGCGCGGTCCTGCCGACCAACAACCTGGGCAGCTTCTCGTTCCAGCCGTCGACCGCCTCGATCTACTTCAACATCGTCGCGGCGTACACGCCGCCGATCGCGTTCCCGCCGACGACCTGGGATGCCATCGTGATCACGCGCGGCACGCCGCCCGGCACGGTGGTGACGCCGCTGCCGGCCCCGGGCTTCACCGGCCTGCCTTTGGGTGTCTGGCACCACTGGGTGGTGACCGGCAACCTGATTGCCGGCACCTATGACTCGTTCACCATCACGAACGGTGCCACTGCCGTGACGACGACCTACGTGCCGGCAGTGCCGCTGCTGCTGCCCACGTCGGCGATCGGCGCCCCGCTGCCGACCGACTTCCGGCTGTTCGCCGGCGGCACGACGGCCGGCAACGTGTTCGCGATCGACAACCTGACGATCACCTACGCCGCGGCCTACACCGCGTTCGGCGCCGGTTGCCCCGGTGCCCTCGGCGTTCCCACGCTGACCGCTACCAGCCTGCCGGTGCTCGGCGGCACGCTCAACGTCACCCTCGGCAACGCGCCGGTCGGCGTCGGCATCATGATCACCGGGTTCTCCAACACCCTGCTCGGCGGCGCGATCCCGCTGCCGTTCGCGTTGGGCGGCCTCGGCTTCCCGGGCTGCAACCTGCTGGTCGATCCGATCGCGACCGACACCGTCGTCGGCGCGCCGCCGAGTGCGGCCTGGAGCCTGGCGATCCCGGGCACGATCTCGCTGCTCGGGGCCCTGCTCTACCAACAGGGTGCGGTCGTCGACACGGGACCGGCGCTGCTGGCGTTCAGCGGCGGCGGCGACATCCAGATCGGCCTCTGAAGCCTGGTCGAAAGCGGGAGCCCCTCGGGCGCCCGAATGGAGCCGACGCCCGCTACGGCGGGCGCGGCCCAGCGGCGACTGGCGCGGCTGCGGAATGCTGTTCCGCACCGCGCCGCGCTGTTCAGGGCACGAACACCAGGTGCGCGACGTTCGTCGGCTGACCGCTGGTGGTGCCCGCGGAGTCGAACACCCACGCCGTCAGCGACAGCCGCATGCCGAGCAGCACTGCGGGCAACGGCGCCAGCGCAGTGAGGTCGATCGTCGCCGCGCCGGCGCCCGCGCCGTCGAGCACGCCGATCGTCTGCTGCAGCAGCGGCGACACCGGCTGCGCGAACAGGCCGACCAGCCAGTCGGGATTGAGCGGCAGCACCGGGCTGCCCGGCACCGCGACCACGCCGGGCCACGAGTCGGCAAAGGTGCCGAACAGCATGTACGGGC
>JBASWX010000326.1:0-8318 GCA_049276695.1 Planctomycetota bacterium | reverse complement strand
GAGCTGCCGTGAGCGTCGCCGCCGACCCGCGTTTGGCCGCGATCGCGGCGGCGCACCCGTACCCGCTGCTGTTCGCGACGATCAGCGGCGCGCACCTGTACGGCTTCCCGTCGCCCGACTCCGACTTCGACCTGCGCGGCGTGCACGTGTTGCCGCTCGCGGAGGTGATCGGGTTGCAGCGCGGGCGCGAGACGATCGAGCGCATGGACCAGGCCAGCGGGCTCGACCTCGACCTGGTCACGCACGACGTCGGCAAGTTCGTGCGCATGATGCGGAAGCCGAACGGCTACGTGCTGGAACAGCTGCTGTCGCCGCTGGTCGTCGCGACCACGCCGGCGCACGCGGAACTCGCGGCGCTGGGCCGGCGCTGCGTGACCCGCCGCCATGTCCGGCACTACCTGGGCTTCGCGCACACGCAGTGGCAGTTGTTCGGCAAGCTGTCGCCGGGCCGCGTGAAGCCGCTGCTGTACGTGTACCGCGTGCTGCTGACGGGGATCTGGCTGATGCGCACGGGCGAGCTGCAAGCGAACCTGGCGATCCTCAACCAGCACGAACGGCTCGCGCACGTCGACGACCTGATCGCGCGCAAGCTGGCCGGCGCCGAGCAGGGAGTCATGACGGACGCGGAGTTGCCGTTCCACCAGCGCGAGTACGAACGGCTGCTCGGTCGCCTGCGGGAAGCGCCGGCGATGTCGCCGCTGCCCGCGGACGTGCCCGACGAGGTGTCCAAGGGCCTGCACGAGTTCCTGGTCCGAGTGCGGCTGGGGTGAGTGTCCGGGGCGTCGGCGCGGGAACGGCCGGTGTCAGCGAACTCGCGGCCGGTTCGGTGCTTTTCGCTGAAGTCCGAGTGGCGTCTAGCCGACTAGACGTACAAGGAGCAGTCTCTTGGCGTGCGAAACCTCAGGGTCAGGGAGTTGCTCCGCGTCCTCCGTCGGCGCGGATGTCAGCAACTCCGGCAACGAGGCTCGCATCGCATCTGGGAGTGTGGCAAGTGCAAGACCACGATCCCGGGTGATGACGGCGAGACGATCCCGATCGGAACCTTGAAGAGCATCCAACGCGACTTGTCCCCTTGCCCCGGCGAGGGCTGGCTGGAGAACGATGAATAGGCAGACCTACACGGTGGTGTTCGAGCACGGCGACACTCCCAACCAATGGCTCGCTTCCGTGCGCGAGATTCCGCAGTGCCACACCTTCGGCAGGGGGCTTGCCCAGACCAGGGCGCGGATCCGGGAAGCACTGATGCTGTGGGAGGGCGAGCGGGCGGGTTCTGCCGAGATTCGTGAAGTGCTGCCCTTGTCGAAGGCGGCGAAGAGCGGCATCGAACGGCTCGACGAACTGCGGGAGCAGATGCAACGGCTCGCCGAGGAGGCGAAGGTGCAGCGGGAAACCGTCGTCAAGGCATTGCTCCAGCACTGGTCGCTCCGCGACATCGGTCAGGTGCTGGACCTGTCCCACCAGCGCATCGGTCAGGTGGCGCAGGTGCGACGCAAGACCCGAACGCCGAAGCGGACCGCCGCGAGCGGGTGAACGGGTTCACCTGTCGGCGAACGCAGCTTCAACGTCCTTCTTCTTCGCCTTGCCGGCCTTGGTCGCCAGCAGTGCGGCCTTGAATTCCACCATCGCGTAGTAGCGCACCCGGTTCACGCGCTGGTGCTTGCCGGCCGCATCGAGCGCGTTCAACGCCTCACCGAGCGCCTTCGGGCCAAGGGCGTCGTGCAGCGCCAGCAACCGCGCCAGCACGGTGTCGGCGTCCTTCGGGCCCGGCACCACCTTCGCCGCCGCGAGCCGCTTGCGGTCGAACTCGACCGAGCGCCAGCGCACGTCGCGCAGGTCCTTCAGCGCTTCCTTCCTGGTCGCCGCGAGGTGCTCGACGATCGTGATGCCGGTGTAGTGCGCCCAGGCGTGCCGGTCCTCCTCGTTCTGCCGGTCGCCCCACATCGCGATCACGTGGCCGAGTTCGTGGCACAGGCCGTAGAACAGGAACTTGCCGTCGGCGGTCGGCGACTTGAAGGTGCTGGCGTCGATGACCGGGAAGTCGATCTCGGAGTGCCACGGGAACTGCGGCGCGAAGTGCGGCGGCTTGTCGATCTTCGCCTCGCGGTGCACACGCAACCGCAGCTTCTTGCCCGGCACCTTGCTGAAGTTCGTGAGCGCGAACACTTCGGCGTAGGCGTCGAGCACGAGATCGAACACGTCGGCGATCGCGGCGAGCCCGGCCGGCTCCATGCCGATGCCCTGCGCGACGAAGCGGTCGCGCGACAACGCGATGCCGAGCTGCGCGGCGCGCTCCGGTGCCAGCTCCTGTAGCCGGGCGCGCAGCCGTTCGAAGTCGGCGACGCGGTCGAGGTCGAGTGCTGTCGCGCCTGCCGTGGCGAGGGCATCCAACGTCGCCGGCGAGTTCGCGGCCTGCACCAGTTCGCTGACCAGCTTGCCGGCGCTGGCGGGCAGCTTGTCGGCGAGTTCGTGCTCGTGCTTCGCCACCGGGCGGTCGGCGTGGGCGCGGTTCGCTGCCTCGATCGCCGTCGCGTAGTTCTTCGCCAGCCGTTCGGGGTCGCCGCCCTGCAGCAGCGGCAGCGTGGCCAGCAGCGCGGTGAGCAGCGGTGCAGCCATCGTCGCCGTCACTTCGCCGTGACTGCCGGCCTGCCGAGCAGTCCCGGCTCGGCCATCAGCGCTTCGATCGCGTCCGGCGTCGACGGCACGTCCTTGCTGAGCAGTTCGCAGCCATCGGCGGTGACCAGGATCGTGTCCTCGATGCGGCAGCCCATGCCACGATCGCGCAGGTAGGCGCCCGGCTCGACGGTGATCACCATGCCCGGCGCGAGCACGTCGGCGTTCGGGTCGTGCACCGCCAGCCCGACGTGGTGGCACGGGCCGTGGATGGAACGGTAGCCGCGTTCCACCAGCATCTTCTCGCACTTGCTCCCGAGCACGCTGAGCTTCGCCCCTGGCTTGACGTCGGCGATCAACGCCTGCTGGATCTCGTACACGTCCTGCACCAGCTTCCGCTGTTCGGGAGTGAACCTGCCCGACGCCGGGAACGTGCGGGTGACGTCGGTCGCGTAGCCGTGCAGCGTCGGCGCGTAGTCCATCACGATCAGGTCGCTGGCGAGCAGCTGCCGGTCGCACAGGTTGTAGTGCAGGATGCAGCCGTTCGGGCCGCCGCCGACGATCGCTGCGTAGGCGTCGGTGCCGGCGCCGCTGACCGAGAACTGGAAGCGCGCGACCGCGGCGAGCTGGAACTCATGGTGGCCGGGCTCGCAGCTGCGCATCGCCTCGGCGATGCCGGCGGCGGCGATCGCCGCGCACCGTCGCAGCACTTCGATCTCGCCCGCACTCTTGCGCGCGCGCAGAGCGTGCACGGTGCCTTCGAGTCCGACCACCCGCAGGCCGTCGTGCTGGCGCCGCAGCGTGTCGACCAGCACCTCTTCGCGCGAAGTGCGCCCGTCGAAGGTGTCCTTGGCGCGCGCGTCGGCCGCTTCGCGCGCCTTGCGCGGCGTGCTGCCGGTGCGCGCCGCCGGCTGCGTCAGCGTGACCAGCGTCGCACGCTTGCCGTCGCCGTCCTTCGCCAGCAGCGTCGCCAGCGCTTCCTGCAGCCCGCGCACGTTGCCGACGGTCGCGAAGCCGGTGCGCTTCGCGGCGTCGTCGCCCGGCGCCAGGAAGCGGCCGTCCCAGGTCGCCGCGAACGGCGAGAACGGCGGCACCAGCAGCTCGTCGCGCGCGAGGCTGCCGTCCCCGGACGGCATCAAGAGAATCGCCAGGTCCGGTTCGGCGATGCCGGTCAGGTACAGGAAGTCCTGGTCCTGCACGAACGGTCCCATGTCGGCGACCTTGGCGGCGCCGCGCACCAGCACGACCAGTTGTTGGTCCGGGTGGGCGGCGACGAGCGCCTTGGCGACCGCCTCGCGGCGGGTGCGGAACTCGCTCGCTGGCAGCGGCGCTGGCGGTGTGGGCAACGTTGCCTGGGCGAACAGCGGAGCGAGCAGGACGAGATACACCAAGGCGGGCGCCGGACGTCGCATGCGCGCACCATACGGGCGGCGGCGTGTCCGTGCTGGTGCCGATTGCACCGGCGGCGGTAGGCTCCTCTGCCAATGGTGAGCGCGGCACGTGGTGCGACCGAAGGCCGTGGTGCCGGCGCGTTCGGCGAAGTGCTCGTCGCGACTGCTGTCGGGGCATTGCTGCTGTGGCTGTCGACGTTCGTGCTGCCGCCGGCGCAGGTGCCGTTCCCCGGCCACGGCGAACGTTTCGTCGCGATGGCGCGGGCGCCGCTCGCGTTCGACGGCGAGATCCCGCAGCGGGTGCTGTGGCCGCTGCTGGCGAACCTGGCGGGCCGAGTGGGCGTCGAGCCGGTGCCGTTCTCGCTCGGCTGCAGTGGGGCACTGCTCGCCGTGGTGTTCTGGGTCTGCCGGCGACGCGGCGCTGCCTGGGTCGATGCGCTGCTGGTCACCGCCGCTGTCGCGACCAGCGGTGCGGTGCTCGTCTACCACACGATGGCGTGCCACTCGGACTCGCTGTTCCTGCTGGCGTTGCTGCTCGCCGTGCAGTTCGCCGCGCGGCCGGCGGCGTTCTGGGGTCTCGTGCTGTTCGCGGCGCTGGCGCACGAGCTGGTGTTCCTGCTCCTGCCGTGGCTGCTGCACCTGCGGCGCTGGCACGGCGCCACCTGGCGGCGCGAGGCAACGTGGCTGGCAGCCGTGCTCGCGAGCTACGCCGGCTACCGGATGGTCGCTCGTGCGATCGGCCCCGCGGGCGGCGCCAACTACGGCTTCCTCTACTACTTCCTGACCAGCTTCTGGGTGCCGTGGCTGCTGCCGGGGCTGTGGGCGCTGTGGGTGCTGGTCGTGCTGGTCGAGTTCGGGCCGCTGCTGGTCGTCGTCGTGGTGGGGTTGGTGCGCGGCGAACACTGCCTCGGCGGCCGCATCGGGCCATGGCTGTACCTCGGCGGCGTGCTGGCGATGATGATGTTCTCGTACGACGTGATGCGCTTCGCGTCGTTCGTGTTCGTGCCGCTGGTGTTCAGCGCCCCGGCGCTGCTCGGGAACGTGCGGCGCCGCGCCGGCTTCGCAGCGCTGCTGGTGGCTGCCGTCGGCAGCTACTGGTGGGGGCACCCGGTGCCGTCGCAACAGGGCGGCTCGGTGTTCACCCGCGTCGGCGGCGACATGTTCGCGCTGGCCGCGCCGCGCGCGCGGCCGGGCGAAGAGCTGATGGGCTTCGGTGACGCGATGGCGGTGCTCGGCGAGGCGTTCCCGGCCGACGCGGGAATCTGGGCGCTGGTGTTGCTCGGTTACGCGGCGGTCGCCGCCGCCGGCATCTGGCTCGCGCGTCAGGTCGGTACGGCGAGTCCCGCCGGCAGCACGCCGCGCACGCAGCGCAGTGCTTCGCCGTAGCCGCGGCCCCGCAGGTGCGTGAGCGACCGGTAGGCGGACAGCCCGCCGAGCGCGTGGTCGTACTGCACGTAGGCGATCTGGCTCCGGTGCGCGAGCATCGCCGCCTGCTTCCTGGCGAACACGGCCGTCGTCTCGACGATCACGTCGGGCACCATTGCGTTCCAGACTTCGTAGCCGAGCGCCAGCCCGCTCCAGCGCAGCCGGTCGAGCGCGCGCGTGACGACGAGGTGCAGCGCGTGGTGGTCGCGATGGCCGTCGTGCTCCCACGGCAGGTAGACGACCGCAGGTGCCCACTGCTGCACCGCGGCGGCGGCGAGCTGCACGCCGCGCTCGAGGTCGGCGGCGCTGAGTTCCTGGCTGTCGGGAAAGCCCCAGAACTGCACGTCGTGCACGCCGAGCAGGGCCAGCCCGGCACGCGACTCCCCACGCCGCGTCGCCGCGTAGGCCGCCGGATCGAAGCGGTGGTCGGGGTCGCCGCTGACGCCGTCGGTGGTGACGACGACGCGCACTGCATCGCCCTGGCCAGCGTGCATGGCCAGGATGCCGCCGGGGCCGGCGACTTCATCGTCGGGATGCGGCGCGAACGCGAGCACGGGACCGGCCGGCACGCGGCGCCAGAGCACGGGCAGGGGCGGCGGCTTCGGCTCGGCGGCCATGGGCTCGTCCATCTTGCGCGGCTCGTCCGGCGAAGGGAACGGCTGGCTCGTGGAACCCGGCCCGCCGTTCACACCGGATGCGGGTCGTCGAGACAGCCGCCGGCGACCGACGGCCCGCCGACTTCCTCGGGATCGGGTCCCGGCACCAGCACGCAGCGGTCGTGGGTGTCGACCGCGGCGATGCGCACGGTCCGGCCGTCGACACACTCGCCGACCGCGAAACGGTCGGGCTGCCCGGGCGACAACACAGAGTCGTCGGGGCCGGTCAGCAGCTGCACGACCGGCCGCTCCGGACAGGTCGTCTGTTCGCGCACGACGGCGGTGGCGCCGTCGCCAAGCCGCACGCGCGTGCCGTTCGGGAACAGGCCGATCGTGCGTGCGAACAGGCGCAGCCAGCGCGGGTCGAACTCGTGCTCGCGCCGGAACATCACCGCGAACGCTTCGATCGGCGTCAGCGCGCGCTTGTACGGGCGGATCGACGTCAGCGCCTCGAACACGTCGCAGACGCGCACCAGGCGGCTGGTGCCGCCGGGCGGGATCGGCACCAGCGCGTCGGGGTAGCCGCCGCCGTCCGGCCGCAGGTGGTGGCAGAACGCCGCGCCGATCGCGCGCGGGTCGACGTGTTCGTGCTGCTCGAGCAGGATCTGCGCGCCCAGCCGCGGGTGCTGTTTCATCCAATGCCACTCCTCGGGCGACAGCCGGCCCTGCTTGAACAGCACTTCCTGCGGCACCTTCGACTTGCCGATGTCGTGCAGCAGCGCCGCCGAACCGACGCGCACCAACTGCTCGCGGGGGGCGCCGATCGCCTGCGCGACCTGCAGCGCCAGCAGTGCGACGCGCACCGAGTGGCCGACCGTGAAGCGGTCGACGTCGTCCTGGGTGGCGAGCGCCAGCAGCAGGCTCGGCTCGGCGAGGTCGGTGACGGTGCGTTCGACCACGTCGGCGGTCGCGGCGACGCCGAGTTCCTGGTCGTGCAGCGCGCGGGCATGGTTCTGCTGCAGTACGTCGGCGAGATCCTGGTACTGGTGCAGCGCCTTCCTGGCGCTGTCGAGTTCGCAGCGGCGGTCGCCGGGATCGCCGGGCGAGCGCAGCGTGACCTGCACGTTGCGGATGCCGAACGCCGACAGCACCGCTTCGCGGTTGGGCCGCGCGAACGCGCCGACGTTCTGCGGCACCAGCAGCAGGTCGAACATCCGGTTGAGCTCGGGGGCATCGAGGCGCGCGCCGAACGTCAGCATCGCGACGTCGCGTTCGCGGCAGCAACGCAGCAGCGAACGCGCCTGCAGGCTCGGTCCCGGCAGCGGCACGCCGTCGTGCAGCAGGCAGTCGTCGGCGCACTGCAGCTGCAGCGGCAGCTCGACGCCGACGCTGGCGGCGGCACGCAGCGCGTCGATGGCGTCGGCCAACGCATCCTGCACGTGGCGGTTGTCGGCGTCGTGCAGCTGCCGGTTGATCGCGGCGACGACGAGCGCATGCGCAAAGGCCAGCACCGCGGCCTCGTGCAGCTGGTTCGCAGTCGCTGCGTTCACGCGCCGCCTCCGCTGGCCGGCCCGGAGGGTGGCGGCAGGATCGCCGCGGCGATGCGGTCGAGGTGCTCGGCGACCACGACCAGCCGGATCGTGCCGTCCAGCAGCGCCTCGGCCAGCGCCTCGGTGACCACGCGCCCGGCGGCCTCCGGCGCGGCGTCGGCCGGCAACGCGTAGTCGCGCCGCAGCAGCGCGCGGGCGCCGGCGGCGGCGGCTTCGTGGCCGCAGCGGCAGGCGTCGGCGAGCACGGTCAGGTACTCGGCCGAGATGCCGGCATCGAGCCGCGGCGGTTCGTCGGCGTCGTCGACGAGCAGTCGGGGCAGCGCGCGCAGTTCGTCGGCGGTGACCAGCTCCAGGCGCTGTTCGCCGGGGCCGTTCGCGCGTTCGCCCGGCAGCACCGGTTCCTGCAGCCGCGCCAGCATCGCCTCGGTGGTCTGCGCCAGCTGCGTCTCGATCATCGGGTCGCAGGCGTCGAACACCGCGGTCGGCAGCGCCGAGCTGCGCTTGACCTCGGTGCGCAGCAGCAGCTGCAGTTGCGCGACCGCCTCGGCGTAGCTCGCCGGCTGGTGCGGGGCGTTGGCTCGGCGGGCGCGGGGCATGCGGACGTTGCTATCGGTCGACCCGCTGCCGGTGGTGAAGGTGCGCAGTCGACCGGAACGTGATCCGGGTCGTTGCGGGGACCGCCGCGAATCTCGACACTCGCTCCGGATGGAACGCATCGCAATCGTCGCCGCCGCCCGCACGCCCAT
>JBASWX010000325.1:0-13606 GCA_049276695.1 Planctomycetota bacterium | reverse complement strand
GTTCGCCCGCTGGCTGCAGGCGCTGCGCCGGCACCGTGCCGCGCGCGGGCAGCGTGCCGCCGCCGCCCACGAACTGCAGCTCGACGCGATCCTGGCCAAGGTCAAGGCCGAGGGTCTCGGGTCCTTGCAACCCGCCGAACGGCGCTTCCTCGAGCGTTGCAGCACCCGGGCCCGCTCCGGCGGCTCGTGACCGGAGCGCGCACCCGGTAGGATCGGCGGCCGAGCAAGCCGCATGTTCCGATCCCCCCGGTCCGCGTCGTCGTTCGTCTGCGTGTCGTTCCTGCTGGCGCTGGCGCCGGCGCAGGAGCTGTCGAAGGAGCAGTTCCGCACCGACTTCAGCAAGGCCGTCGAGCTGAACGACGAGAAGATGATGGACAAGACGATGAAGCGCGGGTCGACCGAGGCCCCGAAGTACTACGAGGAGACGTACTGGGAGAAGGAGCAGAACAAGCCGGCGGCGGCCGAGCGCTGCCAGGCGGTGCGCGCGTCGTGGCAGCGCGTCTTCGACAAGAGCGACACGATCGAACAGCTCGACCGCTGGCTGAACGGTGCTGGCGCGCAAGGCTGGGAGCAGCTGCAGAAGGGGCGCCGCCAGTCGACCAAGCTGTACTCGCACTACTTCGACGTCGTCAGCAAGGGTCTGGTCAAGGCCGAGTACGAGCAGGTGATGCAGCAGTTCATGGACCTGGCGAAGAACGCCGAGTCGTTCGGGCATTCGCTGGAGGTCGCCGAGCTGTGGAACCTCGCCAGTGTGGTCGGCACCAAGATGCCGGACAAGTCGATCACCAACCGGCGCGACGTGGTGTTCGCGAGCGAGCAGTTCCTGGAAGCGCGCAAGCGCTGGAACTTCACCTTCGACGTGCACTACATCCACGGCGCCGACTTCGTGAAGCACGAGAAGGCGAAGATCGAGGTCGACGAGAAGGCCGGCGACAAGCGCAAGGACGAGGGCTACGACACGAGCGCCAAGGGCGTCGATTCGCTGGTGATGCCGAACGTCGCCGAGGCCAAGCACGCGCTGAAGTTCGAGGCGCTGGCGGGCTGGGACGAACTGGACTACGGCACCAAGACCGGACCGCTGCCGGCGTTCTGGTGGATGGCGTCGATGGGCAAGGTCAACAGCAACGCGCAGCTGTCGTGGTTCCGCAAGAAGTCGCTGTACATGCACCGCACCGGTGCTGCGAAGGCCGCGCTCGCGTTCGATTCCGGCGACGCCAAGAACGCGCAGCCGATCGACATCAGCAGCAAGGGCAAGGTCAGCAGCTTCTTCCTCGACGCCGACAAGAAGATGCCGTACGCGATGGTGTTCTGGACCGGCAGCGATCGCGAGATGGTCAACGCCGCCGAGTGCAACCTGTCGCCGGGCGACAACGTGTGCAACGTCTACTACCGCAGCGCGGCGAGCTGGAAGACCACGATCGGCACCGAGGTGGTCACGCTCTACGACGACAACGCCAGCGGCACCCCGGGCGAGAGCAACCCGTTCGAGTTCGAGCTGAAGGTGCACACGCTCGGCGCGCACGACACCGAGGGCACGCCGGCACCGTTGCTCGACTCGATGCGGGTCGGCAAGGGGCCGCGCCAGCCGTTCTCCGAGTTCGTGAAGCTGGCGACCGGCTGGGTGCACCTGAAGAAGCACAACGGCGACGAGCTCGGTCTGCGCCCGCTCAACCCCGAGTACGTGAAGACCGGCAAGATCAAGCTGGTGTGGAGCGGCAACAAGCCGACCGTGCCGGTGCAGTTGGTCGTGCGCGGCACCGGCGACTACCAGGCCGCGATGTTCGACGTCGGCGGCGGCAAGGAGGTCGAGGTGCCGGCCGCCGAGTACGGCGTGCTGTGGGGTCGCATCGTGATCGGCAAGGGTTCGCGTGCCCAGGTGGCGACGATCTACGCCGGCGCCAGCAAGCCGTTCACGGTCGAGGCCGGCAAGGCGTTCGAACTGAAGATGGGGGCGCCGTTCGCGCTGCAGTTCGTGCGCCGCGGCGACGAGAACGCCAACCTCGATGCGCTGAAGATCCTGCTGAACGAGTCGTCGGGCTGCCTGCTCGCCGACCTGCACGGCATCAGCCTCGCGTGCGAGGTGCTGGCGTCCAAGGACGCCGATGGCAAGAGCCCTGCGGTGGCCGGCAAGTTCGTCAACTTCACCGACCCCGAACTGGTCAACAAGGCCGCCGGGCGCCACAACAACATCGGGTTGTTGACCGCGTGCTTCCCGATGCCCGACGGCTACCGCGACGGCGAGATGGTGCTGAAGCTGAAGCTGGCGGCGCCCGGCATGAAGCTCGCGCTGTCGATCAAGAAGCACCCGCTGTTCGGCGACGTCAAGTCGGCATGGCAGTAGGCCAGGGCCGCGCGTAGCTTTCGCGCGCATGCTGGACCTCAAGTGGCTGCGCGACAACCCTGACGCGGTGCGGGCGGGGGCGCTGAAGAAACGACTGCCGGACCGCGCCGCGGCGGTCGACAAGGCGCTGGCCATCGACAGCGAACTGCGCGCGATGCTGCCGAAGCTCGATGGCATGCGCAGCGAACTGAAGAACGCCGGCAAGGAGATCGGCAAGCTGTCGCCCGAGCAGCGCGAAGCGTTCCTGGGCAAGCAGAAGGACCGCAAGGTCGAGATGCAGGCGCTCGAGGAGCAGGAGAAGCAGCTGCGCGCGCAGCTCGACCAGCAACTGGGCCTGATCCCGAACGTGCCCGATACCGACGTGCCCGAGGGCAGGGACGACACCGAGAACGTCGAGGTCCGCCGCGTCGGCACGGTGCGCCAGTTCGCGTTCACGCCGCGCGCCCACTGCGAGATCGGCGAGGCGCAGGGCTGGCTCGACTTCACCCGCGCCGGCGCGATGGCCGGCTCGCGCAACTACATCCTGTTCGGCGACCTCGCGCTGCTGCACGACGCGGTGCTGCGCTTCGCGGTCGAGCTGCTGGTCGCGCGCGGCTTCACCGCGGTCGATCCGCCGCTGCTGGTGCGCGACGGCCCGATGTACGGCACCGGGTTCTTTCCGGGCGGCGAGGAGCAGACCTACCGCTGCGAGAAGGACGGCCTCAACCTGATCGGCACCAGCGAAGTGCCGGTCACCTCGCTGCACGGCGGCGAGATGCTGGCGGAGGCCGACCTGCCGAAGAAGTACGTCGCGCGCTCGGCGTGCTTCCGGCGCGAGGCCGGCACGCACGGCAAGGACACCCGCGGGCTGTACCGCGTGCACCAGTTCCAGAAAGTCGAGCAGGTGGTGATCGACGTCGCCGACAAGGCGCGTTCGATCGCGCACCACCACGACATCGTCAAGAACGCCGAGGACCTGCTGGCGGCGTTCGAACTGCCGTACCGCGTGGTCGCGGTGTGCGGCGGCGACCTCGGCGTGCCGCAGGCGATGAAGTACGACATCGAGACCTGGATGCCGTCGCGCGGCGAACGCGGCGCCTACTGCGAGACGCACTCGGCGTCGCGCTTCTACGACTACCAGGCGCGGCGGCTCGACCTGCGCTACCGCCAGAAGGACGGCGGCAAGGCGATGTACTGCCACACGCTGAACAACACCGTCGCGGCCAGCCCGCGCATCCTGATCCCGCTGCTGGAGAACCACCAGCAGGCGGACGGCACCGTGGCGCTGCCAGCGGCGCTGCGGCCGTACTTCGGCGGGCGCGCCACGTTGGGCCGGCCGGTGTTCTGACGGCCCCAGCGCCTGCTGGCTACGAGCCGAGCGCGCGCTGCAGGATCGCGATCGCCTGCTGGATCGCCGCGCGCAGCTGTTCCGATTGGGCGCCCGCCGCCGACTGGATCTGGCGCACGGCGGCGACGACCTTGGCCTCGATGGCGCCGGGGGCGTCGTCGTCGCGCTGGGCGAGGGCGGCGCGGGAACGGTGCAGCCGCGGCAATGGCGGAACGCCCACCGCAGCCTGGCTGGGCCGGGCTTCTTCCTTCGCCAGCCCCATCAGGATCCGCGCGGAGTGCAGCGAGCGGCCGGCCATCGGGATGCGGTGCAGTTCCGCCTCGGCCTTGAAGTCGCGCAGCGTCAAGTCGGGGTTCTGCTGCAACTTGTAGATGCAGAACAGCACGCTGTCCTTCTTGCCGGGATAGCGCCGGCGCAGCGCGGCGAGGATGCCCTCCCAGGTGTCGGCGGCGGGAGGAACGGCCATTTCGGTGTCGGTCACAGCGATGTGGGTAGGGTTCGGGCGCAGGGAGCAATGCCAACCGCGCCAAGGCCATGGAGCGTGGCCGCGCGGTGGGCCGCGGTCAACCCCTTGTTGCCGGCGGCTGCCGGCGACCCGGGGCCCTCGCGCGATGCCGCAGCGGGTTTCTTTCCGCCTCGGGTTGCCAGGCCAGGTACCGCCGATAAGTTAGGCGCTTGCGGTAGCCACCCCAGGGCCCCGCACGCGTCCAGCGATCCACCCGGAGGTTTCCATGCTGAACAGGGTGTTCGTGTCCGCTCTGTGTGCGGCGGCGGCCATGGTCTTGGCCCGCCCCGCAGCGCCGCAATGATGAGGCGGCCCCTCGGTGCCCAGTTGGTCACCGGCCGATGGTGGTGGTGGTGTCGCCAGTGGTGGTGGCGCCGGCAGCACGGGTAGCGGTGGTGCTGGCTCGCAGCCCGGCGGCGGGGCCGGTCTCGCCGGCGGCGGTCGTGGCGGCGGGTTGCCCCTCGACCTGCGGCGCGGCAGGACCGCCAAGAAGCTGCTCGAGATCGGGTGGGTCTACTCGGTCTGGAAGCCGGTCGCGGACTCCGCGGCGAGCGATGGCCCCACGGTCGTTGCCGAGCACGCGCTGCCGCTCGCACAAGCGTACGAACTGGTCACCGACGGCGACCGCCGGCCGGTGTTGATCCTGCGCGAGTGCGAACGCTGCAAGGGCACCGACCACGCGCTGCTCACCCGCTCGCTCGACAACGAGCAGACCGTGCTGCTCACGCACTGGTTCCGTTGCGTGAAGTTGCCGCCGAACGTGCTGACCGAGAACCATCCCTTCTACAACCTGTTCAAGCGGACGAAGGACGGCGATCGCATCCCGCACCTGTTCTTCGTCGACCCGGACGGCAGCAACAAGGCCGAACTGCCGGGCGACCAGCCGCAGGCGGTGTTGTGGGAGACGATGTTCAGCTACCTCGACCGCTGCTACGCCGAGGACGCGAAGGCCGCGATCAAGGAGCTGCGCCAGGTGCTCGGCCAGTTCGACAAGCTCGACGCCGAGGAGCAACTGGTGAAGGGCCGGCTCGATCGCGAGATCGAGAAGAACGGTCCCGACTCGCCCAAGGTCAAGAAGCTCCAAGGCGACCTCGAGAAGGTCGGCAAGGAGCGCGCGCAGCTGGTCGCGAAGGAGAAGGAACTGCGCGACCTCGCCCTGAAGGCGATGCCGGCAACCGCCGCCGCCGGCGCCACCAAGTGAGTGCCCGCCCCGCCGACGGCGAAGTCGCCGTCGGCGGGTGTGCTGCCCGCGCTTCCGGCCAATGTCGGATGCTGCTGGTGCGACCGGCCCGACTCCTCCGATGACCCCGCTCCGGCTGCTCCCGTTGCTCGCCATCGCCCTGCTGTACGGCGTCGCCGGCCGCGCCCAGGACAAGCCGCCCGCCAAGGAGGAGGACGAAATCGCGAAGCTCGGGCCGCTCGACCCGTACACCGGCGGCGATGCGGCGGCGATGGCGGCCGCGGGCATCGTCTCCTACGGCCCATTCCCGTGGGCCGATTCCCACCGCACCGAGGACATCGACCGCGTGCTCGGCGAGAAGCGCACCTGGTGGGTCGAAACCGCGCACTTCCGCTTCGGCTTCAACATGAAGTCGGCGCCGTGGCCCATGGACGCCGCGGCCAGGAGGGCGCTGCAGGACGAGATCAAGGCGCTGCGCAAGAAGTTGCCGAAGGTGCCCGAGAAACCCAAGCGCCTCGACGCGTGGTTGCGGCTGCACCTGTACCTGCAGCGCGCGGAGGCCGCCTACGGCGAGTTCCAGAAGCTGATCGGCGTCACCGACGCCGACTTCCCGGCGAAGGGCAAGCTGCCGGGCGAGGGTGCGTACCTGGGCCTGCCCGACAAGTTTCTGGTGCTGCTGTTCCAGAAGAAGTCGGACATGGGTCGCTACATGGACCGGTTCTGCAACCGCAAGGAAGACGTGTCGATGCGCTTCTGGCACGACAAGACGTACCAGATGCTGCAGTGCATGTCGGCCGAGGGGCTCGAGGGCTTCGACGAGAGCGGCATGCACGGCCACTTCCTCTACGCGTTGTGGCACAACCTGATGAACGGCTACGGCGGCTACGGCTTCCCGCTGCCGCTGTGGTTCGACGAAGGTCTCGCGCACTGGTACGCGCGCCAGGTGCCGAGCGAGGTCCTGAACATCCAGATCCGCGACGACGAAGCCGTCGCCGACGAGAAGCAGACCAACTGGCCGGTCAAGGTGCGCCGCCGCGCCCAGCACGACGGCACGTGGTTCCCGTTCGAGACGATGGTCGGCTGGACGCAGTGGTCGGAGATGGGCTACCACGCGCACTCGCAGTCGTGGTCGCGCATCGACTACCTGATGCAGCTCGACCGCGAGAAGGTCGGCCTGATGCTGAAGCAGCTGAAGGGCGTGCCGGCCGGCGACACCTTCGAGAGCAAGGGCGCGGAGATCCGCACGCTGGCGCAGAAGCTGCTGTTCGACCTGTTCGAGTTCGACGGCCCGACCTTCGACCAGAAGTGGCGCGACTGGGTGTTGAAGACCTACCCGAAGAAGTAGCGTGCGCGGCCATGGACCCCTGGACGCTGGCCGCCGTCGCGATCGCCGGTGCCGCCGGGGCGGTGCTGCGCCACGCCGCCAACCTGCTGTTGCAGTCCGCGTGGCCAGGGTTGCCGCTGGCGATTGCGCTGGTCAACGTCGTCGGGTGCCTCGGTTTCGGTGTGTGCTGGAGCCTGGCACAAGGCCGCTGGTCGCCGGTCGTCGCGACCGCAGTGCTGGCGGGCTTCTTCGGCGCCTTCACGACCTTCTCGTCGTTTGCGTTCGACTGCCACGAACTGTTCGCCGAGCGCCGCCTGTGGCTGTGGGCCGCGAACGTGCTCGGCCAGAACGTGCTCGGGCTGTCGGCCATGGCGGCCGGCATTGCGGCTGGTCGGGCCTTCGGGCGCGCGTGACCGGTCGGATTCCGGCCGCCTGCCGGATCCAGCGCCCGCGCCAGCGCGGCAGCGCGTATCCTGCCGCATCGCACCATGCGAACCCTGCCCAAGCTGATGTTGCTGCTCGGCGGCGTCGCCGGCGTGGCGCTGGGCCTGTCGGTGATGTGGGGAGCGGGTGGCGGCGGCAGTGTCGGCGCCGGTGGCCCGGGAGCCACGACCAGCGCCGGTGTGCCGCAAGGCCACGTCTACACCGGTGCGGGCGATGAACCGGACGACGTCAATCCGCTGACCACCTCGTTGCCCGTCGCCCGCCGGCTCGTGCTGTTCTACACGCACGAGACCCTGCTCGAGGTGGACCCCGCGAGCGGTGAGCTGGTGCCGGCCCTGGCCGCGAGCTTCGAGCGCAGCGCCGACGACATGGCGTGCACGTTCACGTTGCGCGCCGGCGTGCAGTTCGCCGACGGCTCGCCGCTGACGCTCGACGACGTGCTGTTCGGCTGGCAACTGCACCAGGCCGGGCACCTGCCGATGGGCACGATCGCCGGCGCCTTCACGCGCCTGCGCGAGGTCGAACGGCTCGACGATCACCGCTTCCGCGTACACTTCAAGGAACCGCACTACGCCGGCCTGCGCGTCGTCGGCGAGTCGTGGTACGTCGCCAGCCGGAAGTTCTTCATGGATCGGATCGCCGCGC
This sequence comes from Planctomycetota bacterium, assembly GCA_049276695.1. Taxonomy (GTDB): domain Bacteria; phylum Planctomycetota; class UBA1135; order UBA1135; family UBA2386; genus UBA2386. The sequence continues at coordinate 5,840 of JBASWX010000325.1, read as the reverse complement.
GCTGCCGTCCCGCGCCGCCGCCCGCGATCGACAGCCGCGAGTTCGCGACGCTGCTCGACCAGATCGACCGCGAGTGCGGGCCCGGCACCGGCCCCTACCTGCTCGAGAACGATCCCGACGGGGTGCAGCGCTGGCGGCCGCGGCAGGACCTGGTGCTGGTCCGCAACCCGCACTGCTGGCGGCGGCGCGTACACCCAGGCACCTGGAACTTCGACGGCTTCCGGATCCTGTGGCGCGACCAGGGCGCGGCGCGCCATGCGTTGCTGCGGGGCGAACTCGACTGGTTCATCACGTTCGATCTCGAGTCGCTGCTGGCTGCGCGACCGCAGCTCGCCGACCAGTACGACACGAGGCACTACGACTACGAAGCCCTCGGCGTCTACCGCGTGATCTGGAACTGCCGGCGGCTGGCCGACCCGCGCGTGCGCCAGGCGCTCGGCATGCTGTTCGACTGCGACGGCATCCTGCGGCAGTTCCCGGACGCCGGCGCGCGTGCGGTCGCCCATTGCAAGCCGCGTTCGGCCGCGGTGCCGCCCGAACTGGTGCCGCTGCCCTTCGATCCGGGCCGCGCCCGCGCGCTGCTGCGCGAAGCCGGCTTCGATCCCGCGGCCGGAACGCCGCTGTCGCTGCGCGTGATCGCCAACCAGGGCACCGACGTGCTGGCGCGCATCGCCGACCTGTTCCAGGACGCCGCGGCCACGGCCGGCGTGCGGCTCGAACTGCTGCGCCGCGACGCCGGCGCGGCGCGGGCGGAACAGCAGAAGGGCGAGTGGGATGGATGGCTGGTGCTGCAGTCGTTCAAGGCCTGGGGCGATCCGTTCGACCTGCTGCACTCGGCGGGCCAGGAGAACCACGGCAAGTGGCAGAACGCCGACGCCGACCGGCTGGCGGCGGCGGCGCGCACCGAGCTGGATCCTGGCAAGCGCGATGGGTTGTGGCGCGAGCTGCACACGATCGCCTTCGGCGAACAGCCGGCCGCACTGCTGCTGCACCCGCAGGTTGCGTTGCTGCTCGACCGGCGCATCGAAGATGAGAGCATCGGTCGCAACGGCCTCGTGCTCGAGCGGGCGTTCGTCGCGCCGGATCGGCAGCGGCGATGACCGCCAGGCAGCGGATTCCCGGGATAGAACTGTGGCGCCGCCCGCTGCCGCGCCGAAATCGCCGCCATGCCCATCGCCATCGCTGACCCGCGCGTGCTCGAGTCGTGGCCGCCGGCCCTGGCGTCGCTGCCGTTCGGCAGCCCGGAGTTCAAGGCCGCCAACGCGAAGCTCGCTGCCGAGGACGAGGCCGCCTGCGCGCCACGCGCGCGCGCGATGCCGACCTGGATCAACCTGACCAGCACCACGGTCTGCAACCTGCAGTGCTTCATGTGCAACCAGTTCCTCGATCCGGCTTCGCCGAAGGTGATGCTCGACGAGGATGTCTACCAGCGCGTCGTCGCCGAGCTGTATCCGTACGCGAAGACGATGCAGTTGTCGGCGTTCGGCGAGCCGCTGATGACGCCGAAGATGGAGCAGAAGCTCGACGACCTCGAACGCCACGGCATGAAGCTCGAGATGGTCAGCAACGGCACGCTGATGATGAAGGAGTCGCGCTTCCGCGAGCAGCTGCTGCGCACGCTCGAGCTGGTGACGTTCTCGATGGATGGGGCGACGCGCGCCACCTACAACTCGGTGCGCACCGGCGCGGAGTTCGACGAGGTGTTCGCGAACATCAGCCGCTTCGCCGAACGGCGGCTGCAGCTGGGCAAGGCCCAGCGACCCAGGATGAACTTCAACTACATCCTGATGCGGCGCACGGTCGCCGAGGCGCCGACGTTCGTCGAGATGGTGCACCGCTGGGGCGGCGACGAGATCGTGTTCAACCACCTGGTCACGTTCCACCCGAGCCTGAAGGGCGAGTCGCTGAACTACTGCCGCGGCTACGCCAACGAATGGCAGGACCGGACCCGTGAAGTCGCCAAGGCGCTCGGGGTCAAGATCGCGATCCCGCCGAACTTCACCGACCTGCAGGCTCCGGCCGAGGTGCTTGCCGTGCCCGCTCCGGCGAGCGACCCGGCGCCGGCGGCGAAGCAGCCCGGCCGGCCGTGCGGGCCGCCGCCGATCAAGTGCTGGTTCCTGTGGCAGCGCGTCTACATCGCACCGTTCGGCGACGTGGTGCCGTGCTGCCTCGCCGGCATGCCGGCGTTCGGCAACATGCAGCGCACGCCGTTCTACGACGTCTGGAACGGCGAGACCTACCGCAGCTACCGGCAGCACGTGTTCACCGAGCGCCCGCTCGGCAAGTGCAAGACCTGCTACCTGATCTGGCCGAACGCCGAACTCGCCGGCACCGCGGGCTTCGAGTACTGACGCCGCCGGCACGCGCCCAGGGAGCGCACGGCCAGGTCTTACGGCGCGCAGTGCCGCTGTCGCGATCCCTCCGATGGAACCGGGTTTTGGCGGCTGCGCCGGAGCCGCGTTCGCGTATGGGTGCCGCCCGCCGAAACCACCCCCGGCCGAGGTTTTCGCCCACCTCGTGCTGTGTTGCCGAGGTCGCTCGTGAAGTACCTGCTCGCTGCTGTTCTCGCCCTGCCGCTGCCGGCCCAGGTCGTCCGTCTCGCCAACCTGTCCAACGTGCCGTTCGTCGGTTGGCAACGCACCACCATCGATGCGCTGCCGCCGCTCGCGCAGGGCCAGGTCGGCGCCGCGCGCTACGTGGTCGGGCGACCGGTCGGCGTCGACACCTGGGTCGTCGACGTGCGCGTGGCGCTGCAGCCCGGCCAGTCGCTGGCGGTGGATCTCGCCACCGCGACGCCGTGGCTGTGGACGCGCGGGCCGTTCCCGAGCGATCCGGTGGCGTGGTTCGGCGGGGTCGCGACGATCGGCGGCGTGCCGCTGCTGCCGGTGACGCTGGCCGCCGATGGTGCTGGCTACACGCTGCACCTGCGCACGCGGCCGCGCGAGATGCTGTGCGTCGACCTGTGGACGACGTGGTATCCCGACCAGCCCGGCTTCTGCCAGGGCGAGGTCGCGCTGACCGCCAGCAACCCGAGCGTGCCCGACATGGGCGTGGACGTGCCCGCCGGGTTCCCGCTGTTCTTCGGCAACGCGGTCGTGCTGCCGCTGGGCGGACAGCCGTGGTACCTGCTGCCGAGCGGGCTGCGCCTCGCCGATGGCCAGGCGCGCATCCTGCCGCTGACGTTCGTGTGGCTGCAGCACCTGCAGGCGGAGAGCGACTGGCCGAGTGTGCTGGCGGTCGCGACCCGCGGGCTCGGGGCGGTCGGCATCGGCCGCCTGCTCGCCGACGGCAATCCGCGCTACCCGGCCGGCTTCTCGCCGCAGGCGTGGACGGCGGCGAAGTGGCCCGAAGCGGTTGCTCGGCTGCACACGATGGAATCGCCGGTGTGCGGGCCGTCGCCGATCAGTTCGGTCGCGGGCCAGCAGGAGGACCAGACGTTCGTGCGCGGCGAAGCGTTGCTGCCCGGCGGTGTCGGCGCCGAGCGCGTCGCGTACCTCAGTGCGTTGAAGCTGGCGGCGCGGCCGTGCCACCACCTCGAGGCCGACGGGGCGCCGCTGGTGCTCGCGCAGCACGTCAATCCGCGGCTCGTGCTGTGGGACGGGCGCGTGCACTGGTCGACGAACGTCAGCCCCGACCGGCTCGGCAAGCCGACCGGGCTTTCGCTCGACGAGACCAAGTTCTGGTGGGGGCCGGACGTCGAGCACTGGCTGATGAACACGCTGGCCGCGGCGACGCGGCTGACCGGTTCACCGGCGTGCCAGTGGCTGCTCGCGCACCAGGCCCGCATCTACCTGCTGCAATCGACGACCATCCCGGCGCTGTCGACGTCCAACCCGTTCGCGGCGCGTGCGGTTGGTTGGGAGGGCATTCTCGCGGTCCACCTGTGGCGCGAACTCGAGGACCGCACGTTGGCCGCGGCCGTGCGCACGCACTGGCAGAACCGGGTCAACACGGTGATCCTGCCCGCCTACGCCAACCGGCCGCAGGGCGTGTGGGACCCGCGCTTCGACGATCCGCGGCTGGGCAAGGGCTGGTGGTACCACCCGTGGCAGCAGGCGGTCGGCGCCTATGGGCTCGATCTCGGGTGCGCGGTGCTCGGTCCGGCGGCGGGGCGGTCCGCCGCGCTGGCCGCCGCGCAGGTCGTGCTCGACCAGGCGTTCGTGTTCCGCGGCGGTCGCTGGCACTGCCGCTCCGCGGTGGCGCTCGACGGCCGCGCCGACGCCAACCCGATCTTCTACCTGTTCGGTTCGCCGCTGGCGCCGGCGGTGGTGCTGCGGCACCAGCCGTTCCACCCGCAGGCGCTCGCGATCTGGAACCAGATGCGGGCCGACGCGGTTGGCACCGAGCAGTTCTCGTGGCTGGCGCCCGGGCTGCCGTGAGCCGGTGCCGGACCGCAGCGGTGCGCGCCGCGGGCCGGGGAGATGGTGGAGAGTAGGGGAGTCGAACCCCTGACCTCGACAATGCCATTGTCGCGCTCTACCAACTGAGCTAACTCCCCATCCCGAACCGGCCGCGAGCACCTGCGCGGACCGGGCGGGGGAACGCCGCGGGCGCGCAAGGAGGGCAGGAAGGTAGCGAGGTGCCCTGCAAGTGCAAGCACGTTCTCCCTCGGCCGCCGCCGGCGGAACGCCGGCCCGGATCGGGCACATCGCACGCCCGATCGCTGCTTCCACGCCGCCGGAGCACCCGCTAGCTTCGCGTCCGGCGTCGGCGACCGGACAGGTCTCGGCCAGCGTTTCCTCGCCGGATTCCCGGCGGGCCTGGCCGCGGTCGGCGACGGACTGGTGGTGCATTCCCGGGCGCGCGGCGCATCGAGGAGCGGAGACATGGTCAAGCAGGGTTCGTTCTTCCAGCGGTTGAAGGAACGGTGGAGTGCCGGCGCGGTCCGCGTCGACTCGCGGCCCGGGCTGTCGTCGGACCGGTCCGGCGAGCCCGCGGCGCCGTTGCAGCGCATCGCGCCGGAGCGGGCGCTGGCGCGCGAACCGGAACCGGAGCGCGTCGATCCCCGCACGACCCGCAAGCTGTCGGACCGCGAGGAGGCGATGCTGGCGCTCGGCACGCACTTCCAGGAACTGACGGCGCTGCTGCGCGGCTCGCAGGCGAAGGTCGACGACCAGTTGAGCCAGATCGTCGGCGCGACCGGTGCCTTGTCGATGCTGCCGGCGATCGGCCAGCAGCAGCTCGACACGCTGCGCGCGCTGTCGGTCCAGATGGAACGACAGAACGCGCTCGGCGAACAGATGACCACGACGCTGACGCGGCTGCCGAGCCTGCTGCAGAACGTCGAGTCGGCGCTGGCGCGCGCCGCCGCGACCGACGAGCGCACCGCGGCGACGGTGCGCGAGTTCCAGGCGACGATGGACCGCATCCACGGCGCGATGGGGCAGATGGTGCAGCACGGCGAGCAGCACGTGCGGGTGGCGCAGGGCCTCGCCGAACGCCGCGACCAGGAACTGAAGAACCTGGCGTCCGGCATCGAGCAGTCGCAGCGGCGCACCGTCGATGAACTGGTGCGCACCACCGACGAGAGCCTGGCGACCTTGCGCCGCTCGAACGAGGACCAGAGCAACCGGCTGCAGCGCGTCGTGCAGGAGTACGCCGGCTGGAACCGCGCGGTGCTGGTCGGCATCGGCCTGGTCGTGCTCGGCATCGGCGGGTTGCTGGTGCTGCAGCTGTTCCGGTGACCGCTGCCTTGCCGGCGGCGCGCCGCCTGTGGCTCGTGCGCCACGGCGAGACCGCGGGGCAGTCGTCGGTGCGCTTCCACGGCCACAACGACGTCGCGTTGGCGGACGCCGGCCGGGTGCAGATCCGGGCCCTGGCGCCGCTGCTCGCGGGCGTCG
>JBASWX010000324.1:0-6513 GCA_049276695.1 Planctomycetota bacterium | reverse complement strand
GCCCCGAACGGGTCGCGCGCCGCATCGCGGTGCCGAGGAACTCGTGCTGGTAGCGGGCTTCGTCCATCGCCAGCACGTCGACCAGCGTCCACGTCTGCACGATCCGGTGCGGACGCAGGTCCGGTGGCCGGTCGATGCCGAGCACGTCGGCACGCTGGCTCCGGCTGGTGAACGGGCACACTTCCAGGCAGACATCGCAGCCGAACAGCCATTCCCCCTGCTTCTCGCGCAGCTCGGGCGCGAGGAAGCCGCGCTGTTCGATCGTCGTGTAGCTGAGGCAACGCCGCGCGTCGACCTCGAACGGGGCGACGATCGCGCCGGTCGGGCAGGCCTGCAGGCACGCGGTGCAGGTGCCGCAGCTGCCGGCGGCGGGCGGATCGGGCGGCAGGTCCTCGCCGGTCAACAGCTCGGCGAGCTGCAGGTACGGGCCGTGCGTGGGCGAGATCACCATCGCGCTCTTCGCCAGGAAGCCGATGCCGGCGCGCACCGCCAGCGCGCGCTCGAGCACCGGCACCGCGTCGGCGCCGCCGTTCATCGAGCCGTACGGCAGGCCGGCCCGTTCGAGCCGTTCGCGCAGCGCGAACACGCGGTCGCGCAGCCAGCGGTGGTAGTCGCGGCCGGTGGCGTACCGCGCGATTCGGCCGCCGCCGGGCAGTTCGCCGGCCGGGCCGCCGTAGTCGACTGCCAGCGTGATCGCCGAGGTGACGCCGGCGCGCCAGGTCGAAGGTTCGAGGATGCGGTCGCGGTTGTCGGCGAGGTACTGCATCTCGCCGTGCCGGCCCCGGTCGAGCCAGCGCAGGAAGTGCGCCCCATGCTCGCCCGGCCCCGCTGGCCCGAAACGCACCAGGTCGAACCCGACCTCGTGGGCGATGTTGCGGATCGTGTCGGGCGGCAGCCGCACGTGCTGCAATCTACGCGACCGCCCGCCGCCGCACCCGAATAGGCGGGCGCGGACTCAAGCCAGGACACCGGTCTGGCCGATGCCAAGGTGCCGTTGTGATGGCGCCACCGCGCCGGGGCGGCGACGGCAAAGGTCAGCGATGTCGACGAAGTCCTCCGACGTGGTCGTTCCTGCGGCTTCCGAGTACGTACTGCCGACGCCGCCGGCCAAGGCCGCCGAAGTCGTCGTCGTCGCCCGACGCCGCGATGTCGGCGCCACTCTGCGCCGCGGCGGCGACGTGGCGCGCCAGCTCGGCGAGCGCTTCCTGCTGCTGGCGGAGAGCCACCAGATCCTCGCTGCCGAAGTGCGCTCGCGGCTGCAGGCGCTCGACGGCGCAATCGCCGACGCGTCGCGGGCGCAGCTCAAAGGTGCGCTGCGCGAAGCGGCTGCCGTGCTCGATTGGTGCGACACCGTGGACACGGACATGGTGCGTGAGGGTCGGCTCGCCGCTGCCGGCCACGAACCGATCGACATCGCCGAATTGTGCACGATGGTGGCGGCGGAGCGGCAGGCGGACGGCCCGCCGATCCTGGTCAGCGGCCAGGCCGGGCCGTGGTGGGGTGCTTCGGCAACCCTGGCCGAGGTGGTCGGGCTGGCCCTCGATCTCGTCGCGGAGCGTTCGCAAGGCAGTGGTGCGATCGCCGTCGAGGTCGCTGCACTCGGCGGCCGCACCACGATTGCCGTGCGGGCGGGCAACTCTGGCTCCGAGCAGGTCGACCCCGAGGTCATCGGCCGCTTCCGCCGTGCGGCCGCGGAGTTGGGAGCGGCAGTGCACCCGGACGCGAGCGGACCGGGAGGAGCAGGACTGGTCCTGCGCCTGCCCGCGGCCTACTGAATCACCGCCGCGCCGATGTCATCGGGCGGGCCGGTTCTTGCCGCGAAACCGCGCTGGGGGCGGGGGTTCCCCGTTACTTCCCAGACACAGTCTGCTATGGCAAGATGGCCGGTGCCCGGTGGCCGGTCCGTGGTGAGATCGACCCCCGTCCTGCCATGCTGCACCCCAGCCACAGCCAGATCGACGGCGCCGCCCTGCGCGCCCGGCTGCGCGATTTGTGGGAACGCACCGGCGTGCCCGACTTCGCGGCGTTGGCCGAGCACCGGTCGCCGCGCGCTGGAGCCTTGTTGGCGACCGAGCAGGACTACGAGGACTGGGTCAGCACCTGCTTGATGGACGCCTTCAAGAACACCGGCGATCCCGCGGTGTTCGCGCTGCTGTTCGAACAGAACCGCGGCGCGTTCCTGCAGGCGGTGCAGTCCGGATTGCGGCGCGTGTTCCATCACATCGATCCGCAGGACGTGGTGCAGGAGGTGTTCCTCAACATCTACCGCTATCCGCACCGCTTCCATGCCGACAAGGCCGACGCGTTCCGCGGCTGGGGCCACCGCATCGCGCGCAACACGCTGCTCAAGTTCCTGAAGGGGCAGGCGCGGCTCGCGCGCTTCCTCGAGTTCGACGAGGAGGTGCTGCAGCCGGAGGATACGCACGTGCGCGCGCCGGACCGCGCGGCGAGCGAAGCCGAATCCGCCGCCGTGGTGAACCATGCGTACGTGCTGTACCTGCAGCTCTACCTGCTGAACTTCCGCCGGCTGTCGGCGAAGGAACAGACGGCGCTGACGATGGTCGAGGTCGACGATGTCTCGTACCGTGACGCTGCCGCCGCGCTGGGCATCCGGCTCGAGAACCTGAAGATGGTCATCTTCCGCAGCCGGCGAAAGATCTTCCGGGGCATGGAGCGGGCGCTCGCCACGTTCGGCCAACCGCCGTTGCCCGCGGCGATCGATGCGCCGCTGCGGCAACGCGCCGCGATCGGACGCCGCGGCCCTTTGCCGGCCAATCGTCTCGTTTTTGACCGTTTGCCGACTTCCGCGATCGCGCCTGGTGACCGCGGCACGGCCTCCACCTAGTGCTCGCGGACATGCAGCCCTCTCCCACGGAACGCGGCCACGACCCGTGCCTGCAGATCCAAGTGGACCTGTCGGCAATGGTCGACGGCGAACTCGATCCGGCGGCGGTGCGGCGCGTGCTCGTGCACTCGGACGTCTGCGGTTCCTGTCGGTCGTTCTTGACTGGCGTGCGCAGCCAGATCCGCCTGCACCGTGGCCTGGCGGCGGTGATGGCGCCGGCGGCGGAGCCGGCCGCGGGTCCGGTGACGGCGTCGTCGCAGCTGCGCGAGCAGCTGACCGCGAACCGCCGCAAGTTGTCGAAGGTGCTGTACGAACTCGGCCGGGGGTTCGTGCTGATGGGCTTGTCGGCCGATTTTTCGCGCGAGGTCGCGCGCGAACCGGTCCCCGTTCCCGACATGGCGATGCGCGGCCGCAACCTGTTGGACGAAGTGGCCCGCGGGAACCCGGCGCCGGCCGCCGAGTGGACCGTCGCGAAGGAACTGTTCGACGGCCAACTGCGGACCCCGGACGAGAACCTGGCCAAGGGGCAGCGCCTGCTGTCGGAGTGCCTGGCCGTCGAACCGGACTGGCACGAAGCGCGCATCTATCTCGGGCTCGTCCACTACGTGCGTGGCCAACGGGTGCTCGCCCGCAAGCAGTTCCAGTTGGTGCTGAGCCAGGCCCAGGACCGGCGCACGCGCGGCTTCGCGTTGCTCAACCTTGGCAACATCCACCTCGACGAGGGCGACGGCGAGACCGCGGTCCGCCTGCTGCTCGAACTGGTGGAGTCCGGGGCGATTTCGGAGCAGCCGACGTTGGGTACTGCCTACTTCAACCTGGCCCTGGCCTTCGGGCTGAGTGGACGCTTCGCCGATTGCCTGAGCTGGTTCCAGCGCATGGCCGCCGAGCAGCCGCACAAGCAGTCCTGGATGGCCCGGGAACTCGGCCGCCGCAGCCACTTCGTGCACTTGATCCGCAGCCACCCCGAGGCCCGGGCGGTCGCCGAGGCCTTCCCGTCGTGGTTCGTGGCGAGGCCAGCCGGCTGATGGTTGCCTGCCACCCGCTCGTGGTCCCGGTTCCACCCTTCGACCGTGACCGCCAGGCCGCGACGCCCGACATTCCCTGGACCGGATTCGTTCGCTTGCCGCCCCTTTCGTTTTGCCGGGCGACCGATAGCATTCCCCGGTCACTCCGCTCCTCTCGATGATGTCCCTCGGCAAGGCCCTGCTGGCGCTGGCGTTCCTCGTGGCGCTCGCTCTACCCGGCATCGGCGGTGATGGCGGCGAGAGCGGAGGTGGCACTGGCGTCTGGGTACTGCCGCGCGCGACCTACCTGACCGCACAGACCGGTGTGGGCGTCGCGGCGCCGTTGGGCGCACACACCTTCCCCATCGCCCAGGACGCGGTGATGGCGATGTCCGAGGAAGTGGGCCTGGCGTCGGCGACGTTCGTCGATGAGGTCGCCGGCGTGCCGGTTGCACTGCCGGTGCTCGGCAACCTGCTGCGGGTGCCGGCCGCGTTGCTGCAGAGCCTCGCGCAGCTGTCGAACCCGCGCGCGACCGTGGTCGTGTCGGACCTGGCGGGAGTCGGCTACGTGATCAAGATCGTCGTCAACCCGGCGACCTCGACGGCGCAGTTCACGGTCTTCTAGCGTTCGGGTCCGTTCGGCGCCTGCCTGCCACTGGTCCCGGCCAGCCGCGGCCGTGGATCGTTGGTGCACATCGCGTCGAATCCGAGTGCCGCGCCGCCGGACCAGGCGAGGTCGTCGTCGGTCGTGTAGCTGCACACCAGCAAACCGGCCGCGTGTGCGGCGGCGACGCTGTCGCCGCTCAGTTCGCGGGCGTGCCAGTGCACCAGGCCAGCGCCGAGTGCCTTGGCCGTTGTGATCACCGTGGCGTCGAGCCGGGGATTCGCTGGCGTGGGGCCAAGCACCGCCAGCGCGAGTTCGGGGGCGAGTTGGCCAGCTGCACGAACGAACTCCCAGTCGAACGACTGCACGATGCACTGCCCGGCCATCGCCTGCTGGCGCAACACCGCGACGTAGTCGGCCGGCGTGCCGGCCTTGTGCTCGATCATCGGCACGCAACGATCGCGCATGACCGCCAGTGCGTCGTGCAGGCGCGGGATGCGTTCGCCGCGCCAGTCGCGCGAATGCCAGCCGCCGGCGTCCAACCGCTGCAGTTCCGGCCAGGTCGCTTGCGCGACCAGTGCCCCCGGGCCGAGCGCTGCCGCCGAATCGGTGGTGCGATCGAGGCTCGCGTCGTGCAGGCAGACGAGCACGCCGTCGCGCGTGCACCGCACGTCGAACTCCTGCATCGCCACACCGGCGTCGGCGGCGGCGCGGAAGGCGGCGAGCGTGTTCTCCGGGCAGTGCCGGCTGTCGCCGCGGTGCGCGACGACGATCGGCCCGGCCTGCGCCAGGCCGCGCAGGCGGGTGAACACGGGGTGGGACGAGGGGCTCATGGACCGGACGGCCAGCACGGAAAGTGGAGCGCGGGCGGCGCGACCATGCCATGATCGGCAGCCATGTCCCCCGAGGTCTACCGGTTGCTGCATCTCGTCGCCGTGCTGATGTTGTTTCTGGGGTTCGGTGGCCTGCTCGCGCACGAACCAGGCAAGGCACCGAAGTCGTTCCTGGTGTTGCACGGGATCGGCTGGCTCGGCATCGCGGTGTGCGGTGTCGGGCTGATGCACAAGAGTTCGCCGCCGATCGAGTGGCAGCCGTGGATCTACGCCAAGATCGCGGCCCTGCTGCTGCTCGGGGCGTTGCCGACGTTGATCCGCCGCGGCGTGCTGACCAGGTTCCTGGCCCTGGTGCTGGTGCTGGTGATCGGCGCCGGCGCGGCCTGGCTCGGTGTCGCCGAAACCAAGCCGTTCTGATCCGCGCCCGGGCCCCGGCTATGCCGTTCGTTCCGCCCGAAGTGCTGCTGCTGGGACCGGGGCCATCGCCGACCAGTTCCGCGGTGCGCATGGCGCAGAGCCTGCCGCTGCTCGGCCACCTCGACCCGGCATTCGTGCCGCTGCTCGACGAAGTGCAGGCTCGCCTACGGTCGCTGTTCGGCACCACCAACGCGCTGACGCTGCCGATCGCCGGCACCGGCACCGCTGGCATGGAAGCCGTGGTCGCCAACCTGGTTGCGCCTGGCGACCGCGTGGTGGTCGGCGTGCACGGCGTGTTCGGTCAACGCCTGCTGGATGCCGTGCGCCGGCGCGGCGCCGACGGGGTCGAGGTGCGGGCCGAGTTCGGCACGCCGCTGGATCCGGCCGCGATGGCCCGCGCGATCGGCGCTGGCCCGACGCGGGTGTGCTGCGTCGTGCACGCCGAGACCAGTACCGGTGTGTTGACCGATCTTCCGCCGATCGCCGACGCCGCGCGTGCCGCCGGTGCCTTGTTCGTCGTCGACTGCGTGACCAGCCTCGGTGGCATGGTTCTCGACTTCGACCGGCTCGGTGTCGACGCCGCGTTCAGCGGCACGCAGAAGTGCCTGTCGGCACCGCCAGGCCTGTCGCCGGTGACGTTCTCGCCGCGGGCGTTGGCGAAGGCGGCGAGCGGACCGCCGGTGCCGTTCTACTTCGACACCCGGCTGCTCACCGGCTACTTCGGGCCGGACCGCGCCTACCACTACACGGCGCCGATCAGCATGCTGTACGCGCTGGCGGCGGCACTCGACGAGGTGATCGCCGAAGGTC
>JBASWX010000323.1:0-6284 GCA_049276695.1 Planctomycetota bacterium | reverse complement strand
CCGTCGCAGGTCCACCGCCATGTCGGCCATCCGCGGCCATCAGAGCGACGGCCTTTCCCGAAAGCCAGAAGAATCCGTACCTCCGCTGGCCTTCACAACTTCAACCCGTCCCGACGGGGCCCTGGGGGCCGGGGCCAGGGAACCCCAATCGATCGCGCGGACCAACTCCGGCGGCAGCAGCGCCAGGCGATGCCGGAGCCACGGCGAGAGGCCGCGGCCCCGGCGTCGCGCGATTCGGCCGGTCAGGGACCGGCACCGGCGGCGGATCTGGACATCACGGTGCGCGGCCCGGCCGTGCCAGCCGGTGGGCCGGCGGGCGACGGTCGGGATCAGGCGATGCGACGTCTTCGAGGGGCGCAGGCCCAGGTTGTTGTTGCGGATCGAGGGTGCGTTGTCGTTGCGGTTGCCCGACCCCGCGTTGGCGGCCGGGTTGTTGAAGCTGCCGCCGCGGTTGCAGCGGTTGGAGGAGCCATCGATCCGCCGCCGTTTCGTCGTTGGCGAACCACGACCGCCGCAAGGCGAGCGTGTTGCCGGATGCCAGGTGCGCGACCACCGAGCGGGTGCAGTCGGCGAGCTGCGCTTGTCCGATCACGCCCTGCTCGTGCTGCCAGGCCCGGTGCCGCAGCCGCGCGCGGGTGCGCCGCAGGTTCTCGGGCCGCAGCCGGCGCATTCCGCGGTAGATCCGGAAGCCGAGGAACGGCAGGCCCTGCGTCACCGGCGCCAGGATCGTCGCCCGGTCCTTCAGCAACAGGCCGCTGGCCGCGAGCCAGGCCGCGACCTCGCGGTGCCATCCGCGCAACGTCGCCTTGTCGGCTGCGAACAGCACGAAGTCATCCATGTAGCGCACGTAGCCGGGCACGCCGACGGCGTGGAGCAGCCAGTGGTCCATGCGATCGAGTACCAGGTTGGCGAACCACTGGCTGGTCAGGTGTCCGATCGGCAGCCCGCGGCCCGCCGTGCCGCCCGCCCGCACGATCGTCGCGCACAGCTCCAATGTCGGCCCGTCGGCCACCCGTTCTGCCAGGGTCGCGAGCACGACGTCGTGGCGCAGCGACGGGAAGAACGACTTCACGTCGAGCTTCAGGAACCACGGATGCTCGCGCACCAGCCGCTGCGCGTACGCCATTGCCCGGTGCTGGCCCATGCCGCGGCGACAGGCGAAGCTCTGCTCGACCATGTGCGCGTCGAACGCCGGCTCGAGCACGTCGATCAGCGCATGGTGCACGACCCGGTCGCGGAACGGGGCCGCCGTGATCTCGCGCACCTTCGGGTCGCGCACGATGTACGTGACCGGTCGCCCTGGCCGGTACGTGCCGGTTCGCAGTTCGCGCTGCAGCGCCAGCGCTTCGGGCTCCAGCCGCGCGAGGAACCGGGCAACGCCAGCGACGCCGCGCTTGCCGGCGGCGGCGCGGTGTGCGGCGCGGCAGAGGTTGCGGAACGACGTGATCTCTTGCCAGGTGTCGGTGCGGCGAGTCATGCCGCGCCCTCCGCGCTCGTGCCAACCCTGCCGGTCCGCTCCCCGATCGCGACCCGCCAGCCGTGCACCATGCGTCCGCACTCGTCGAGCTGGCGCAGCGTCGACTCGAAGCCGGACGCATGCTCGACGCGGCTGTCCCTGGCGATACGGCACAGGAAGCGCATGCGTTCGAGGCGCAGGTTGACCGCGCCCAGCAACGCGGCGCGCTGGCGCGGCTCGTAGCGCGCCTGCACCAGCATCTCGGTGACGTCGAGCGCGTGGTTCTCGAGCCGCTGCGCCAGCACGAAACGGGCGTGCTTGGGCCACTTGCCGGTGTGGTGCAGGAACCAGCCGACGAACGTCTCCCACTTCTGCAACACCAGCAGTTCGGGGCCGGCCGCGGCCGCTGGCGGTCGGTCGATGGGCACGGTCACGGTGCGGCTCCTGCAACCGCGGCGTCGGCGGCTGCACCAGGATCGCCGGCGTCGGCGATCGCTGCGGTCGCAGCCTGGGCCGGCCCTGTCGCGCCGGCCTCGGGCCACAGGATGGCGAGGATCTCCTGGCCGTGGCGCGCGATCTTCTTGTCGCCGAGGCCGTGGATCTCGTGCAGCCCGGTCCTGCTGTTCGGACGGCGGCGCACCAACTCGACCAGTTGGCGGTCGGTCAGGATCACGTAGCTCGGCACGCCCTCGTCGTGCGCCTTGGTGCGTCGCCAGTGGCGCAGGGTCTCGAAGAGGATGCGGTCGTCGTCGCTCAGGTCGTTGCGCAGTTCGCCGACCGGTCGGGCAGGGCCGCGCGGCTCGTCAGCGGCTGGTTGAGCGGCAGGCGCCGCCTCGGAGCACGGGCTCGGCTGCGCGGTGCCCATCGCTGCCGTTGGTTTCTCCTGCCACGACACCACGCACAGCAGCATCGGTTCGCCGCCGACCTGGACGAGGTGCTCGCGCACGCCCTCGAGCACGACCTTCTGCTGGAGTGCGACCAGCGGCGCGTCGTCGAAGCGGCCCAGGGTGGGGGAGAATCGCAGCGTGAGCACTTTGGTGCGCATACCGCCTCGTCCCGTGAACCCGCCTCCCGTCCCCTGCACCACCAAAATGCGAAAAACCTCGCAGATCTCGACTCGCGATTCCAGCGTGCTGTTCGGCCACGTGAAGTGGTGAAGCCGAAAAGTCAGTACGTGATGAGCCTCGAGGGGCGCAGGCCCAGGTTGTTGCTGCGGATCGAGGGTGCGTGGCCGTTGCGGTTGCCCGACCCCGCGAAGGCGGCCGGGCCGTTGAAGCTGCCGCCGCGGTAGCAGCGGTCGGAGGAGCCAGGAGCAGTGCGCAGCCCGTCGCCTGGGCGCTCACTGCCGTAGTCCGAGCGCCAGTCCCGGCACCACTCCCAGACGTTGCCGTGCACGTCGTGCAGCCCGAACCCGTTCGCCAGGAACGAGCCAACGGGCGCGTGCACGACGTGCCCGTCACTCCAGGCTTCGAACGCTCCCCATTGCGGTACCGCAGCCTTCGCGGCTGCGTCCGCAACGTTCGCGAACCGCCTCAGGTCCTCGAACGCACATGTCCACGGCGTCGTCGTTCCAGCGCGACAGCCGTACTCCCACTGCGCCTCCGTCGGCAGTTCGAGCCGGTGCTGGCGCAGCAGCAGCTCGCACATCGTCCAGTCGACTTGCTCGACGGGATTGGACCAGGTCACCCGCACGCCACCGGGCCGGTCGCCGGCCTTGTACTGGCTTGGGGTTCGCAGGCTCGTATCGCCACGCCACAGCCGTACCCATTGCCCTTGCGTCAGCTCGTGTCGCGCGAGGAGGAACGGCGACAGCGTCACCGCATGTGGCGTCGCGTCGTTGTCCGCACCGGGATCGTAGTTGGGCCCATCCGGATCCTCCTTCTGCGCGCCCATCGTGAACGTGCCGCCCGGCAGCAGCACGAACACGATGCCCGTCTCGCCGGTGACCCGGATCGTCCCGTCGGCTTCGTGCACGGGAATCGTGAGCGTGCGCGGATCCGCCTTGCCGTCCCACGCGCTGCGCAGCTCGTAGAACTCCCACAGCTTCGTCGCCGGGTTCATCCCGATCGGCACCAGCCCCGTGACATCCTGGTCGCGCAGTTCGATCCGCCGGCCCGAGTACAGCTTGCTGGCCACCACGTCGTCGGCCGTTGCGATCGCCATCCGCACGGCTGCCCACGTGTGCCGCGCGTTCGGATGGGACTGCGTCAGTTGCTCGACTTGCCGGGCCCACGCCAGGCGCTGCTCGACCTCGATCTTCTCGTTCCTCGCCAGCGACTCGAGTTTGCCCAGGAGCGTCACCAGCGCGTCGTGCAGGAACGCCTGCGACTCCAGCTCGAAGCGGAACGTGCGCCGCTCGCTCACCACTGCCTGCAGCGCCGCCAGTTCGCTCTCTGCAGCCGCGAGTGTCTCGGTGGCCTTGCCGATCGCGCTGTCGAGTTCGCGTTGGTGGCCGAGGTACTCCTGCTGCTTGTCCGGCGGCGCCTTGCTGACTGCCCGCGCACTCGTTGCCTTGGCGTCGGCATCCTGCCCGTTCGCGAACAGCGCCCATGCGAGTGTGTCCAGCAGCTCGGCGGTGTCGGCTTCGGCGACCGCGGCCCGCGCGCACGTGAGTGCGAACGCTTCCTCGCCGTACACCTTGCGGTCCGTGGCCTTCGGCGCCACCCGGTCCCACGCCAGCGAGTTCAGCGCCGGCGCCTCGAGATCCTGCTGCTCGCCGGTCAGCTCGGGCAGCACCAGCGGCTTGCCCTGCCGGATCGCCTCGGCGTAGCGCAGCGACCGGACTCGCTGCTCGAGCCGTTCGAGTTCGGCGAATTGCGGGTGCGAACGCCGGTCCGCGTCGAGTTCCGCCGCGGTCGCGGGCAGCGCTCGCGCGCGCAGATCCTGCACCGTGGTCGCGATCTCCGGCTGCTTCGCCAGCAACCTGCCGACGTCCTCGCGCAGCCACTTCTCCATCGCGGCGATCTTGTGCGGCCACGGCGGATGCAGGTCCGCCTCGTTCACGACCGCGTGTTCGAGCAGCACGACGCCGGCGAGCTGGTCGAACTCACTGACCTTGCCAGCCAGTGAGTGCGCGAGCGTCTCGTTCTCCTGGGCCCGTTGCGTCGCCAGCCGCTCGCTAGCTTGGGCCTTGGCGGCGTTGTCGTTGGCGAGCTTCTCGCTGGCCATCGCCGTCGCCGCGTTCGCTGCCGCGACCGTCGCGTTCTCGTTCGCCCGCTGCCACTGCACGAACGTCGCGATGCCGCCCGTCACGAGTGCCACGGCGACCGCGGCGCCCGCGAGCACCTGGACGCGATTGCGCCGCACGAACTTGCGCACCCGGTAGGGCAGGCTCGGCGGACTCGCGAGCACCGGTTCGTGCTCGAGGTGCCGCTGCAGGTCGCCGGCCAGCTCGAGGGCGGTCTCGTAGCGGCGGGTCCGGTCCTTCTCGAGCGCCTTCAGCACGATCCAGTCGAGGTCGCCGCGCAGGTGCCGGCGCAAGCCGTCGCCGTCGAGGCCGCGGGCCGCGGCGTGCGCGTTCGCCGCGTCGCCGAGTGTCGTGACCTTGGTGCTCGGCTTCGGTGGCTCGGTCTCGCGCAGGATGCGCTGCATCTCGAGGATCCCGGCCTGGCGCAGTTCCTGCGCCGCGAACGGCAGCGCGCCGGTCAGCATCTCGTACAGCAGCACACCGAGCGAGTACACGTCGGTGCGCGTGTCGACGTCGAGCCCGCCGAGGCCCGCCTGCTCCGGCGACATGTACTCCGGCGTGCCGATCACCACGCCCTGCTGCGTGAACAGCGTCACTTCGACCAGCCGGTGGTCCATCGCCTTGGCCAGACCGAAGTCGATGATCTTCGGCACCGGCTTGCCGTCCTGCACCGTCACCAGCACGTTGCCCGGCTTGAGGTCGCGGTGCATCACGCCCTTCAAGTGCGCGTGCTGCACCCCCGAGCACACCTGGCGGAACAGCGCGATGCGTTCCTTCAGCGGCAGCTTGTTCTGGTCGCAGTAGTCCGTGATCGCGATGCCCTTCACGTACTCCATCGCGAACCACGGTTGCCCCTTGTCGCTGATGCCGGCGTCGAACACGCGCGCGATGCACGAGTGCTCCATCATCGCCAGCGCCTGCCGTTCGGCTTCGAAGCGCGCCAGCACCGCCTTGCTGTCCATGCCGAGCTTGATCACCTTCAGCGCGGCGCGGCGGCGCACCGGCAGCCGCTGCTCGGCGAGGTACACGGTGCCCATGCCGCCTTCGCCGATCGTGTCGAGGATCTGGTAGGGGCCGACGTGGGATGGCGGGTCGCCGGCATCGCGCGGTCGCGGCAGCTCGGTGCGATCGGGTCCGGTCATCCTCGTCCTCGGGCCCGGTCCACGCAGTGCGTCGCCGGGACTTGGAGACTCTCGCGGATGAGGTACGGAAAGTCGAGCCTCGGGCCGCCAGGGCAGCGTCGATGCGATCGGCCGGGCTCGTCTACCGCTCGAACACCTCGGCCAGGGTCTTGGCATCCAGGGTGCGGTCCGTCCAGCGATCGAGATCGGTGGAACTCGCAGCTTGAACGCGACGCGTGATGGTCGCCGGCAGGGCACCGAAGCGCCTGCCGAGCAGCCGCAGCAAGGTTGCGATCCGGCCCTTGGTTTCACCCCTGGTTTCGCCCTCGGCGAGGCTCTCGCGCGTGATGCGGTCGTAGGTGCTCTCGAACTTCTTCATCGATGCGGCTCCACTGTGGCGCTCGAAGATGGCGCCGAGGCGGCGCCGTCCGAGCTTCGTGACCTTGAGGATGTAGGACGATATCGCCGCGAACCCCTCCTGTCCGGCGGGGGCGCGCAGCAACTTCCGGAGGGCGTCGGC
>JBASWX010000322.1:0-14396 GCA_049276695.1 Planctomycetota bacterium | reverse complement strand
AGCCGGCGACGGTCCGCTCTGGCTGGCAGGGCTCGGCTGCGCACTCGGGCCCTCGTAGGACGGGCCCGGCGGTTGTGGCGTGCCACCGTAGCCTCCGGGCGGCGGGCACTGCGCACTCAATGCCATTGACAGGACGAGACCACCCAGAAGGGCCCTACCAGCGACGGACACCATCGTCATCGTTCGAACCTCGGAACAGGGGAAGAGCGGGCGACCGACCGTGCATCCTAGTGCGGTCAGGCCGCCCCGTCACTTCCTCCCCCTGGCCCCCGGGCCGAGTACGGCCAGCCGCCAGGCCGCTTCGAGCTGTTCGGGGGACCAACCGAGGACTTCCTGCAGCACGTCCAGCTGGCGCAGCCGCACCTCGGTTTCGGTCGGCGCGCGGCGGCGGGCATGGAATGGTTCCTTCATCCGGTGCACGAAGGCCATGAACTTCGGCTTGTGCTCGGTCATAAGGTACTCGACGACCGCCCACGACTGCATGTGTTGCTCGAGGTCGAAGGTCCCAGCGCTTGGGTGGTCGAGCAGCGCGGGGACCGACTTGAAGGCGCCGTTCCGGAGCAGTCCGGGCACCCGTTTGTCCCACTCCCAGAAGGCGCTGCGCATCTCCTTGTCGCGGTCGTCCTTGCGGTCGTAGGTCGGGAAGCGCGGCGAGACCTGGCGGGCGTGCCAGTGCGCCAGACCGGTCGACAACCAGGGCGGCAGATCGTGGCTGAAGCTGCGGTAGCCCGAGTAGAGGTTGTGGGCCAGGTTGAAGGTCAGGTGCGCGTTCAGCGCGTAGTCGTGCTTGAACAGGCCCTCGGCCGTCTCCTCGGACGCACCCCAATACAGCGATCCGGTCTGCTGGTCCTGGAAGCGGATCGGGTCCGCGATCTCGCGCCCGTGATGGGCCCGCGTGTAGCGGGCGTGGCTCGCGCTGGTTCGCAGCAGCAGCACGGTGAACTTGCCCTTCATGCCGAAGTGCCGGCCAAGACCGCGGAACTCGGCCGGCTTCGCCGGATCGTCCGGCGCCATCGGGAAGCTCGACTCCGTCAGGCCGAAGTTGGCGAGCATCGCGGCGTAGAGCTCCTCCACCCGCTGCGCGACCAGGTGCGCGCGCAGCCACGGATCCAACTCCTTGACGTCGGTCTTCACCCGGGGCAGCCGCGTCGCCAGGCGCTTCAGTTCCTGCTTCAACCGCGCGACCCAGTCGTCGCGCCACGGCTCGTCGTTCTTCAGCGGCAGTGGCGACAGCGCACAACCGATCTTGAAGTGCGCGGTCTCGATCCACAGCAGCGGTTCGCTGCCGAGCAGCTCGGTGATCGCGCTGCTGTCGTGGTTGGCGCCGAACGGGAACGGGCCCAGCGACTCGTAGCCCGCCTTCTTCAGCGCCGCGGGCTCGCCCAACGTGTACGGATCGGGCGTGGTCTTGGGCCGCACGGTCGGCACCTGGCCGGCGACGGTTCCGGCAAGCAGCACGCAGACCAGGGAAGTGACGACCGGGGTCGACACGATGGCGGGCAGCGTAGCGTGCGGACCGGGTCGTAGCGCGAGCCCCTCGCTGTGGATCTGTGCCCGGCGCCGCCGGCAGCCCGTCATCGGCCCGCCGCGTTGCGGCGGCCGGACACGGCACGGTACCACTGCGCCTGCAATCCGGCCCAGTCGCACCCGAACACCGCGCGCACCAGGTGGTGCTGGCGCGCGTTCACCTCGGCGGGCTCGGGCAGCCGCGTCCGCAGGTGGAACGGCGTCTTCATCGCGCGCAGGAAACGGATCGTGGCGGCGGGTTGCGCGGTCATCAGCCAGTCGACGAAGCCCCAGCACTGGATGTGGTGCTCCAGCGAGAAGGTGCCCGGGGTTCCGCGTTCGACGAACTCCGCCAGCGGCTCGAACACGTCGTTCCGGACGAGGCCGGGCAGGCGCTGGTCCCACTGCCAGAACTCGCCGCGGTCGGTGCGATCGTGGGCGTGCGCGCGGTCGTAGACCGGAAACCGGGCGCTGACCGCGCGCGCATGCCGGTGCGCGAGCCCGGTGACCAACCATGCCGGCAGGTCGTGGCTGTAGCCGCGGTAGCCCGAGTAGAGGTTGTGCGCGACGTTGAACGCGAGGTGGCAGTGCATCGCCAGGTCGTCGCGCAGCAGCCCGTCGGCCGCGTCCGCGGCAGCGCCCCAATACAGGCTGCCGGAGCCGCGATCGTGGTCGCGGATCGGCTCGGCGATTTCGCTGGCCTGCCAGGACCGCGTGTAGCGCGCGTGGCTGGTGGTGCGGCCGAGCAACAGCACGCGGAACTTGCCGGCCATGCCGAGGAACGGGCCGGCGCCGCGGTAGCAGATCGGATCGTTGACGTCGTCGCCCGGGGCCGCGGGGAAGTCGGCGTCGGTGACGCCGAGGTTCCGGCAGACGTCGGTCCAGATCGCCTCCAGCCGCTGCGCCATCAGGTGCGCGCGCAGCCAGCGGTCGAGCCCAAGTGTTTCGCGATCGAAACGTGGCAGCTTGCGGTGGAGGTGCCGCAGTTCCTCGCGCACCCCGGTGATCCACGCGTCGCCCCAGGGCTCGACGCTGCGCAACGGCAACGGACCGAGAGCACATCCGATCCGGAAGTGGGCGGTTTCGATCCAGATCAGCGGTTCGTCGCCCAGCAGTTCGACGATGTCGTCCGTTCCGTGTTCAGCGCCGAACGGGAATGAGCCGAACGAGGTGTAGCCGAGCTTTGCCATGGCCGCAGCGTCGCCGCGAGTCCAGGGATCCGGCGGCACGACCGCCCGCCCGCCCGGTCCACCCTGCGCCGCGAGTGCGGACCAACAGGCCGCAGCCACGGCGAGTCGCGGGATCGGGTTGGCGATGGACACGCGCATTCGGCGCAAATCCCGGGCCGATCGCCGGCGTAGCGGCGCACCGCAGTAGGTGGCACCCGAGCGCCGGTGTACGCTGCCCCCCCTCGACGGACCCGGATGACCTTCCCCCACCCGCCCGCGGGTCGCCCGCGACCCGGACCCGCCGTGCTGGCGGCGATCGAGTTCCTGCTGCTCGACGTCGACGGCGTGCTGACCGACGGCCGCATCTGGTTTGCGCCCGACGGCGCCGAGTACAAGTCGTTCCACGTCCACGACGCCGCCGGGCTCGCCTACTGGCACCGCGCCGGCGGCCGCACCGGCTTCCTGTCCGGGCGCGGCGGGCACTCGGTCGAACGCCGCGCCGCCGAGCTCGGCATCCACGAAGTGGTGCTGAAGCGCGTCGACAAGGCTGCGGCGTTCCAGGAACTGCTGCAGCGCACCGGGCTCGATGCGCAGCGCATCGCCTACGTCGGCGACGACGTGGTCGACCTGCCGGTGCTGCGCGCGGCCGGCTTCGCGGTGACGGTGCCGGAAGCACGCCCGGATGTGTTCGCGGCCGTGCACCACGTCACGTCGCGCGCCGCCGGGTTCGGCGCCGCGCGCGAGGTGATCGAACTGCTGCTCGCCGCACGCGGCTCGTGGAGCCAGATCGTCGCGGCTGGCGGCCACAAGAAGCCGTCGTCGGAGCAGCCGGCGCCGTGAAGCGACTGCTCGCGTTCCTGGTGTTGCTCGCGCTCGGCATCGCGGTGCTGCGCTTCGCGATCGGTGACGAAGGCGTCACCGGGCCGGGACCGGTCAGCGCCACCGACCAGCCCGCCCCGCCGCGGCCCGGCGGCGAGGGCATCCCGGTCCGGCAGGGCAGCTTTGGGGCCACGGTGACCCAGACCGGCCCGCTGAAGATTCCGCGCTGGCGCCCGATCGACGAAGGCGGTGGCCGCGTGCGCAAGGAAGAGATCTTCGTGCTCGCCGCCGCGGACAGCCGCCCGGTGGGCAACGGCGTGCAGCAGCTCGACGGCGTCCAGGTGCAGATCTTCGACCGCGGCCGTCAGGTCGCGACGATGAACGGCAGACAGGCGTTCGTCGAACTGCAAACGGACGCCCGCGGCGAGCTGTCGTTCGACGAAGCGAAGGACATCGATCTGCGCGAGGTGGTGGTGACGTCGCTGCCCGACGGCCCCCTCGGTGGCGTGCGGCTCGAACTCGGCGACGCCAAGGTGCGCATCGCCGGCGGCGAACTGCTGCTGACCACCGACCGCGACCAGCCGGTACTGATGACGATGGCGGGCGAACGCACGGTCACGCTGCGCGGCAAGGGCGCGCAGGCGCGCTTCCCGCGCGACCGCAACTCGGCGCTGCGCGCCGCCGACGTCGAGATCCTGCACGAGCCGGTGCTCGAGGCCGATGGCCTGGTCGCGACCGCGAAGGGCCGATTGCACCTGGTCGAGGATCTCGACAGCGGTACCGGCAAGGTCACGCTCGACGATCAGGTCGTGCTCGAACTCGCCGACGGCCGGCTGCAGTGGGCGGGTGCTGGGCCGCGCGCCCCGGCTGCCGCGCCGACAGCGCCCGCCAAGGTCAGCGGCGACCAGTTCACCGGCTGGCTGCTGCACAGCAAGACCGCGCGCGACGACGGTACTGCCCGTTCGGTGCTGCACTGGCGCCAGCTGGTGCTGACCGGCGCGCCGGCGCGCGTCGAGCTGCCGGAACTGCGGCTCGATGCGCCCAAGCTCACGGTGCTGCCCGGCGTGCTCGACGAGCCGTTCCTGATCACCGCGCACGGCGGCGCTGCGCGCTTCGAACTGCGCGAACTGCGCGCCGCCGGCCAGCCACCGCGGCTCGCCACCGGCAGCGCGCAGCGGCGTATCCATCTGGCGAGCCCGGGCCAGGGCGCCGGCGCGTTCCACCGCTCGTTCGGCTTCCCGCGCTGGTCGCTGGCTCCGCTCGACCAGACCCGGGTCGTGGTCGCCGAGGGCGCGGCGCAACTGGTCAGCGAGCTGCGCACCGTCGACGCCAGCGACGGCGTGCGCATCGTGCGCCGCGAAGGCGCCGATGGCGGCATCGCGCGCGGCTTCGGCACGGTCGCCATCACCCAGCGCGCGACCAATGCGCGGCAGCAGGATCTGCTCGCCTCCGGCAACGACGGCTTCACGCACCTGGTGACCCCGGCCGGCGAATGGCTGTACCTGGGTGCTGCCAGCACCGATCCGGGGCGCCCGGCGCCGCCGTGCCGGTTCGACGTGCGCTACGGCGACAGCACGTTGCGCGGCCTCGGCACCTGCGTCGCCTCGCGCAGCGGCGACCTGGTCCGGCTCGACGTGAGCTCGCCCGACGCGTCGTTGCACGCCACGATGCCCGGCCAGGGCCTCGACCTGCGGGGCGTGCACCGGCTCACCGGCACGCTGGCCGGCGAGACGCTCGGCGAACTCGACGTCGCTGGCTGGCCGGTGGTGCTGGATCTCGATCGGGCCGGCGAACGGGCGACCGCGCGCGCGCCGCGCATCGTGCAGATCGGTCCGCAGTCGTTCCGATTGCTGCCGCCGGACGACCAGGCCCCGACCGCGACCTGGTCGGGCCTCGGGCCGAACGACCGCATGCCAGCACTCGCCCGCACCATCGCCGCGCGCGACCGCCAGCCGGCGCAGTCGATCGACCTGCGTGGCCCGTGCATCGACGTGCACCGCGTCGGCGGCGACGCCGTGCTGGTCGATGCGGTCGCCGCTGGCGCCGAGCTGCCCGAGGTCTTCGCGCGCGTCGCCAATCCCGACGGCGGCGAGCCGACGACGATCGCGTGCAGCGCCGAGCGGTTGCGCCTGCTGCCGTTCCTGACCAGCCCCTGGGTGCGCCGCTGGCACCTGCCCGGCGGCGCGTTCGCACTCGACCAGGTCACGTTCCACGCCAGCGGTCGGCCGTGGCTGCTGGTCGACGCGGTGCGCACGTTCGAACTCGACGACCCGCGCATGGGCCATGTCACCGGTACCGGCCACCGGCTGTTGGTCAGCCAGGGCGGGCGCGCCGCGGTGTTCTTCGGCGACCCCGACAACCTGGTGCCGGCGCGCGTCGAACGCACCCGCCAGGGCCGCACCATCACGACCGAAGGCGCGCGGGTCCGGGTGCTCGACGAGCCGGATGGCCGGCTCGAAGCGTTCGGCTCCTTCCCCGACCGTTCGACCTTCCTGGCGCCGACGATCACGTTGCACGAGCCGGGTCGCACCGGTCTCCTGTCGCACATGCGCGCCACCTGCCGCGGCAACATCGACGTGCGTCAGGATGCGATCGTGTTCGCCGGCCCGGTGCAGGCGCAGGGGCTGCGCGCCGATGGCAGCGACGATCCCGACGGCGTGCACCTCGACGCCCGCGAACTGACGATGCAGCGCCAACTGCAGCCTGCCGGCCTGCTGCAACCGGGTGACATCGTGCGCGTGGTCGCCAAGGACGTGACGGTCGACTGGACCCGGCTCGATGCCCGCTGCGCCGAGATCGAGCTCGACCTGCAGCGCAGTGTGTGCATCGCCAAGGACCCGGGCGACGCAACCGTGCTGCTGCCCAACGGCATCGAGATCCGCGCCCCGCAGGTCGAGGTCAACTGGGAGACAATGACCATGCAGTACCGGCGCGGCCGCATCGCGCGCCGCCTCCTCGGCGAGGCCGGCAAGTGAGGCGGGAGGCGCTGCTGGCGGTCGCCGTGGCCGCCGCACTGCTCGCTCCGCTGCCGGCCCAGCAGGGCGTGCCAACCGGCACGCAGCAGCAGGAGCCCAGGCAGGCACCGCGCTTCCAGTTCCTGTACGACTCGCGTTCGGCGAAGATCGCCGACCGCGACGACTACCAGGAACTGCACGCCTGGGGCGGGTTCCGCGTGCTGGCGCCCGGACTCGGGCTGGAGCTGCGCGGCGAGAAGGTGCTGATCCTGCTCGACCTGGAGACCGTGCACCGCGCGCTGGCGCAGGGTGACGACGGCCCGCCGCGGCGCGAGCTCGATCTGCCGTCGCCCCGGCGACGTCTGTCGCCCGACCTGATCCGCGCGCGTCTCGAACGCTCGGCGCAGGCGTTCGGCGCCGGCAACGCGGCCCCGATCGGCGACCTCGACGACCGGGATCTCGAGGCGATCCGCTACGTCTACTGCGAGAACGGCGTGGTCGTGGTGCGCAACGGCGTCCAGGTGCTGCGCTGCGACCGGCTGTGGATCTCTCCGCTCGACGACCGCATCGTGGTCGAGAACGCCGAGCTGCGGTACGTGACGCCGGGACGCGCCGACAGCACGCTGGTCGTGCGCGGGCCGAAACTGGTCAAGCAGGGCGGACGCTGGACCGGGCGCGACGTGGTCGTCACCTCGTGCACCGCCGCCGAACCGCACGCCGGGATCGGCATCGACGACGTCGAGATCGTCGAGCGCGGCGACGAGTTCGAGATCATCGGGCGCGGCCAGACGCTGCAGCTCGGCGGCACCGCGATCCTGCCGCTGCCGAACGCCAGCTTCTTCACCAAGAGCCAGGGCGAGTTCCCGATCCGCCGCGCCCGCGTCGCGTATTCGCAGAAGGAAGGCGTGCGCACCGAACTGGTGCTCGGCCTGCCGTGGAACGCCACCGGCGGCGCCCTGCACCACGCGCTGACCGGCCGGCCGGCGAGTGAGTTCCGCGGCGACTGGGAACTCGGCCTCGGTTGGATCGAGAAGCGCGGTGAGCCGCTGGATGCCGTCGTCGACTACCGCGCAGCGGGGCTGTACGAAGGCCGCACCGAGGCCTTCTGGATGGACGATCGCGGCGACGACCGGCGCGAGATCTCGACGTTCCTCGACGGCACCGACGTGCCCGACGGCAACCGCGGCGTGCTGCGTACGCAGAACCGCGTGCACCTCGGACCGCGCACGCACGTCGACCTGGTCGCGTTCCACGCCTCGGACCCGGCGGTGTGGTCCGAGTACTTCAACGGCGCCTACCGTTCGCAGGAGACGCCGGAGACCTCCGTCTACCTGCACCACGCCGCCGGCAACCGGCTGCTGACGGTCGGCACGCGCCAAAACCTGTCGGAGTTCAGCTACCGCGACGATCGCGCGCTGGCGACGCGCTTCATCGAAGAGGAACCGGTCGTCACCTGGCAGTGGTTGGCCGAGCCGATCGGCGAGACCCCGTGGCGCACGCCGATCGTGGT
Source organism: Planctomycetota bacterium (assembly GCA_049276695.1). GTDB lineage: Bacteria > Planctomycetota > UBA1135 > UBA1135 > UBA2386 > UBA2386. The sequence continues at coordinate 6,438 of JBASWX010000322.1, read as the reverse complement.
CGACCTCGGCACCGAGATCGGGCAGCGCCGCAGCGACTTCGACGACCGCGCCGGGACGCGCACCAGCGACCGCACGCTGCGCGCCGACCAGCTCGCCGAGCTGTCGATGCCGTTCCACCTCGCGGGGCTGTCGTTCCGCCCGTTCTTCGCCGGACGCGGCACCTGGTTCGACGAAGCGGTCGACGGCGACAGCGAAGGGCGCGTCGCCCTGACCGGCGGCGTGCAGGCCGGCACCCGCTGGTCGCGCACCTGGTCGTGGCTCGACGACGGCGAACCGGGCGGCGTGCGGCACGTGATCGCGCCGAAGATCAGCTACCTCGACCGCTTCCGCGTCGACGACCGGCCCGGCGAGTTCCAGCAGTTCGACGGCCTCGACAACCTCGGCGAACAGTCGCTGGTGCGCGTCGAGGTGCGCAACCTGATCCAGTCGATGGCGCAGACCGAAGGCGGCCGCCAGCCGCGCGACTTCCTGTTCCTCGACCTGGCGCAGGACCTCTACCCCGACGCGGGCCGCGACAACGGCGGTGAGACGCTCGGCCTGCTCTACTACGATCTGCTGCTGCGGCCGCGCGTGCGCTGGTGGTCGCTCGACACCTTCGCGTTCGCGATCTACGGCGACCACGACTGGCAGAGCGGCCTGCGCACGTTCGACACCGAACTGCAGCTCGGACCGATCGCCGGCCTGAACTGGGCCATCGACTATCGGCGCGACCGCGCGGTCGACGGCGCGGTCGGCCTGACCGTCAGCACGCGGTTGCTCGACCGCTGGGAGGTGTTCGCCTACAGCCAGCGCGACATCGATCGCGACGTCTGGCTGTCCTACGTCGGCGGCTTGCGCCGGGTCGACCACGACTGGTCGATCCAGGCGATCGTCGTCTACGACACCTACACCGACGACAAGACGTTCCGGATCGACTTCCTGCCGCGCCTGGGCAGCTTCACGTCGCCGCGCGGCAGCCGGTTCGCGGCCTTCGACGGCCCCGACCAGATGGCGACGTCATTCTGACGTCCGGGTCGCCGTGCCCGGCGCCGTCGCCGTTCAGAACGACCAGCCGATCGACAGCAGCACGCGGTTGTCCGTGCGCTCGATGATCCGGTTGTTGGCCTGGGCCGGCGTGTTGTCGTAGTCGATCACGTGCGCGAGCGACGCGAGCATGCTGTCGGTCAGCGACGTGACGATCTCGGTCTTGCCCTGCAGGTAGAAGTCTTCGACGTTCTCGGTCGACGGGAACGCCTCGACGCCGTGCACGAGCTTCGTCGTCTTGCTGAACGCGTGCGTCAGCTTGTAGGCGAGGCGCGCGGCGACGAAGTCGGTCGACGACGGGGCCGGCGGCGTGAACGTCCGGTAGGACTCGTTGACGTAGGACGCGCCGACTTCGGTCAGGAACGTCGTCGCGGCGTCCTCGATCCACGTGTAGCCGATGCCGGCGCCACCGGTGAACCGCAGGTCGATGTTGGCCAGCGTGTCACCGAGCACGCGCGCGGTGACCAGCGCGTACCAGTCCTTGTTCAGGAAGTAGTCGTACTTGAGGCCACCGCCCTGCCGGCGCTGGTTCAGCTTCCACTGGCGGAAGGTCGCACTGGTGGTGTCGCCGTCCTTGTCCTCGCTGTAGTCCCACGCCGCGTCGACCGAGATGCGGTCGGCGACGCGCCGCATCGACGCGTCGAACGCCGCGCCGAACGACCGGCGGTCGGTGTTGCCGTCGGTCCACAGCGCGCTGAGCTTCAGCGAGCCGTCCCACGTCGGTTCCGGGTTCGCCGGCGGGTTGATCATGCCGAGCTTGTCGAGCGCCAGTGACGTGGTGTCGCCCTCGAGCCGCAGGCTGCCGCCGTCGATGCCGGCGATGCGCCGCTTCAGCCGGTCGCCGCCCGTGGTCTGCAGGTCGACCTGTGCTTCCGTGCTCATGTCCTTGATGTTGGCGATCGGCACGGTCACGTCGCCGGCCAGCGGCGAACTGATCGTCACCTTGCCGTCGGCCATCGTCTTGATGGTGCCGGTCAGCACGTCGCCGTTGGCGAGCGTGATCTTGTCCTGGGCGATGACCAGGGGGGAAAAGGCCGCGAGCAACGCGGCGACGAGGAGGTTTCTCATGCGGGGGTTTTCTTGGGGGGCGGGATCATGCCGAGCCATCGCGGCAGCCGGAAGCGGAAAGCCGGCCCCCGACCGCTGCGCGCAGACACCGGCTCACCGGCTCACAGGCTGTCCAGGTACTTGCCCGGCTCGTAGTTGCCGAGGTCCAGGATCTTGGTGCAGATGCGGTCGAGGAAGTAGCGGTCGTGCGAGACCACCACCATGCAGCCGGGGAACTCCTGGATGCCTTCCTCGAGCACGCGCAGCGTGTCGAGGTCGAGGTCGTTGGTCGGCTCGTCGAGCAGGATCACGTTGCCGCCGCGGCGCAGCATCTTGGCGAGCTGCACGCGATTGCGCTGGCCGCCCGACAGCGAGCCCACCAGCTGCTGCTGGTCGCTGCCGGTGAAGTTGAACTTGGCGACGTAGCTGCGGCTGTTGATCTCGAACTTGCCGAGCTTGATCAGGTCCTGGCCGTCGCTGATCTCCTGCCACACGGTCTTCGCCGGATCGAGCGATTCGCGTTCCTGGTCGACGTGGCAGAGGTCGACGGTCGCGCCGACGGTGACCTTGCCGTTCTGCGGCTGCAACCGGCCGGTGATCAGCTTCAGCACCGTGGTCTTGCCGGTGCCGTTCGGGCCGACGATGCCGAGGATGTCGCCCGGCTGCATCTCGAACGAGAAGTTCTCCAGCACGTTGGTCTTGCCGTCGTAGCTGAAGTTCACCTTCTCGAAGCGGATCACCGTGTCGCCCAGCCGCTTGCCCGCCGGGATGTGCAGCTCGACCGTGTCGTCGCGCTCCTCGACCTCGGTCATGATCATCTTGTCGTAGTTCTTCAGGCGCGCCTTGTTCTTGGTCGTGCGCGCCTTCGGGTTCATCCGGATCCACTCGAGCTCGCGTTCGAGGAACTTCGCGCGCTTGCCCTCCGCCTGCTCCTGCGTCTCCATGCGCTTCTGCCGCTGGATCAGGTACTCGGAGTAGTTGCCCTGGTACGGGATCGCGCGGGAATGCCAGATCTCCAGCATCCAACCGACGACGTTGTCGAGGAAGAAGCGGTCGTGCGTGATCATCACGACCGTGCCCTTGTAGTCGCGCAGCGTCTCCTCGAGCCAGCGCACGGTCTCGACGTCGAGGTGGTTGGTCGGCTCGTCGAGCAGCAGCAGGTCCGGGTGTTCGAGCAGTGTGCGGCACAGCGCGACGCGGCGGCGTTCACCGCCCGAGCACTCCGACACGTTCTTGTCGCCCGCCGGCAGGTGCAGCTTGGTCATCGCGGTCTCGACGTGGCGGTCGAGCTCCCACGCGTCCCTGCCCTCGATCTCGTGCTGCAGCCGCTCGAGCTCGGCCATCACCTTGTCCATCTCCTTCGGTGGCAGGTCCTCGCCCAGCCGCATGCTCAGGTTCTCGTGCTGCTTCAGCAGCAACCGGATCGGCTCGACCGCCTTCTCGACGTTCTCGCGTACCGTCAGCCCTTCGAGCAGCTTCGGCTCCTGCGGCACCCAGCCGACGGTCTTGCCCTCGGCCAGCCGCGCGGTGCCGTCGTACTCCTTGTCGACGCCGGCCATGATGCGCAGCATGGTCGACTTGCCGGCGCCGTTCTGGCCGATGACCCCGATCTTCGCGTTCTCGAGGAACACGAGGCTGATGTTGTTCAGGACCGGCTTCTTGCCGAGGTAGGCCTTGGTCAGCCGTTCGAGGGCGAAGATGGGCTTGTCGCTCATTGGGGGGCGAAGAGGGTACGGCGGCGCGGTGCGCGCGTCCAGGCTCGGCGGTTCCCGGGCGTCGCCCGGGTGGCGGCCCAGGTATGCTGCCGGCGTCGTGTTCGCCTTCCTGCCGACGCTCGGCCTGCCCGAGATGATCCTGCTGCTGGTGATCGGCCTGCTGCTGTACGGCCGCAACCTGCCGCAGGCGGGCCGCACGATGGGCCGCTTCGTCGCGCAGATGAAGCGCGGCTTCCAGGACTTCAAGGACCAGATGGATCGCGACGAGTCGCTGCGCGAGGTGCGCAAGACGATCCAGGACACCACGCGCGAGATGCGCAACCTGACCAACGTGCCGCGGGCGATCGCCAATCCTGGCCAGGCATTGCGGGAACTCGCCCACGACACGATGACGGCGCCCGCGCCGGAAGGACCGCACGAGCCGGAGACCGAAGAGCGCGCCGACGAACCACCGCCGCCGCCATCGCCTCCGGTTGCCGAGGGGGTCAAGCCATGACCAGGTCCGCGTCGATCGAAGCGGTTGCTCGTGTCGCTGCGACGCTGGAACAGGCCAAGGTCTTCGTCGCGCTGCTGCAGGCCGAGGGCATCCCGGCGCGCATCGAAGGCGACAGCCTGGTCGACGAGTTCGCCACCGCCCGCAAGATGATGAACCTGATGAGCACCCGCGTGATGGTGCCGACGAACAGCGTCGAGGCCGCGAGAGAGATCCTGCAACCGGCGAACATCGACACCGAAGAACTGGCCCGCCAGGCACTGGCCGAACCGCGCCAGGATGCGCCGCCGCTGCGGGTCGTCACCACCGACCTGGAACGCACCGCGACCCGGGGCCGCGCCTGGTTGCTGCTGCTGGTGCCGCTGTTCGTCGGGCTGTGGCTGGCTGCGAGCTGATCGCGTCGCCAGCGATCAGCTTGCTGGTGGTGCAGGCGGAGCCGGTGGCTTGCTCGCCGTGTTCGCCGCTGGTGCCGCCTTGTCGGATCGCTCCGGAGCCGGCTTCTTCTTCGAGTCGTGGATCGCCGCGTCGCCGGCATCGAAGATGCTCATCCAGTCGCCGGCGGCCTTGCCGGGGCTCAGCGCGCGCTTCTTCGCTTCCTCTTCGCGCCGCTTCTGCTCCCGCTCCACCCACTGCGGGTAGTCCTTGTGCATGTCGCCGAGCACCTTCTTGTTCTCGGAGATCAGCCCGACGTACGGGAACAGGTCGCAGTTGTGTTCCTTCTGGATGCGGCTGATGGTGTCGAATGGCAGCATCACCGGCATCGCGACGCAGACGATGTCGCCGAACACGTCGAGCGGCACGATCGTGTGCTTGAACAACAGTTCCTTGGGCAGGCGGTTCTTCGCTTCGTCGCTGATCTGGTAGTTGCCCGCCATCAGGAACGGCAGGTTGAAGTTCTCGGTGACGATCTTGGCCAGGTCCCACTCGGTGATGTGGCCGCCGCTGACCAGGATCTGGACGAACGGCTCGCCGTGCTTGTCGTGCGCGTAGAGGGCGTCGGTCAGCACCTCGCTGGAGACGATCGCGCGCTCGGTGAGGATCTCGGCCAGCCGGACCGAGGTGATCTTGTCGATGCCCTTCACGGGTTGGTGCATCGACCTTCGCGCGGGACGGCCTTGAGGCCCGTTGCCAAGGCCAGATCAGGCGTAGACCACGAACGTCAGCACCGAGTGCACGGCCAGCACGAGGCCCATGCCGACGACGATCGCCGAGTTCACCGCTTCGCCGACTTCCGCGGCCGAACGCTTGGGGCCGGTGCCGAGGTGGTAGCAGGCGAGCGCGACCAGCCACCCGGCCAGCGTGGACTTGAGCAGCACGACCAATACGTCGCGGCTGTCGACGCTGCGGAACCACGCGGTCGCCCACGACACCGTCGAGATTCCCGACACCACCTCCGCGGCGACGGCGCCGGCCGCAGCGGCGGCCATCACCCCGCCGAGCGTCACCAGCGGCATCGCGATCACCATGCCCCAGACCAGCGGCGTCAGCAGCCAGTCGGCCGGTCGCACGCCCATCATCTGCAGCGCCGCGATCTGGTTGGTCCGCTTCATCGTGCCCAGGCGGGCAGCGGCGCCGGCGACGATGCGCGCGGCGAAGAAGAAACCGCTCAGCAGCGGCACCAGCACCGCGGTCGCGACCTTGCCGGTGCCGGTCAGCAGCGCCGACTCGAAGCCGCCTTCGATCGGGTTGTTGCGCAGCGCGAAGAACGTCGCGAGGCCGCCGATCACCGCCCCGGCGACGGCGACGAACAGCGACGGCTCGAGCGTGAACTTCGCGGTGGTGCGCGCAACCTGGCCGAGTTCGAACGGCGGCAGGCGGCGCAGCGACTCGAGCAGCGTTTCACCGACGCCGGCGCACTGCAACAACAGCCGCCGCAGACCGTGCAGCGCCGCCGGCTCCGGCAAGGCGCCGCCATCGGAACGCCGGCCACGCTCCGCGGGATCCGGCCGGTAGCCGGTCGTCTCCAACCGCAGCGTGTGGTTCGCCCGGTCGAGCACCAGCACGCCGTCGAACAAGCCCGCGAACGCCTCGACGTCGTGGGTGATCACGATCGTGGTGCGGCCGTCGTCCTGGTCGTGCGCATCCCGCAGCAGGGTCGCGATCGTGCGCGCCGCGGCGTCGTCGAGGCCGGCGGTCGGCTCGTCGCACAACAGCAGGGC
>JBASWX010000321.1:0-5310 GCA_049276695.1 Planctomycetota bacterium | reverse complement strand
CCGAAGTCGAGGCGCTGCTGCGCGCGGATGCGGCGGCGGGTGACTTCATGGCGGCGCCGACCTCGGCTGGGCCGCGACCGGCAGGTGGCGGCGACGGGGCGTCGGCGGAACAGCCCGGGGCGCTGATCGGCCGCTACAAGCTGCTCGAACAGATCGGCGAAGGCGGCATGGGCACGATCTGGATGGCGGAGCAGCGCGAGCCGTTGAAGCGCCGCGTGGCGGTGAAGATCATCAAGCTGGGCATGGACACCAAGCAGGTGGTGGCCCGCTTCGAAGCCGAGCGACAGGCGCTGGCGATGATGGACCACCCGAACATCGCCAAGGTGCTCGATGCCGGGGCGACGGCGACGGGGCGGCCGTACTTCGTGATGGAGTACATCAAGGGCATCCCGATCCTGGAGTACTGCGATCAGGAGAAGGTCGACACCAAGGCGCGGCTGGAGCTGTTCACGAGCGTGTGCCACGCGATCCAGCACGCGCACCAGAAGGGCATCATCCACCGCGACATCAAGCCCTCGAACGTGCTGGTGACGCTGCACGACGGTGTGCCGGTGTGCAAGGTGATCGACTTCGGGATCGCCAAGGCGACGAATGCCGAGCTGACGACGAAGACGCTGTTCACCGAGCACCGGCAGATGGTCGGCACGCCCGCGTACATGAGTCCCGAGCAGGCGGAGATGTCGGGGCTCGACATCGACACGCGCAGCGACATCTACAGCCTCGGCGTCCTGCTCTACGAGTTGCTGACCGGCACGACGCCGTTCGACATGAAGGAGCTGCTGGCGAAGGGCTTCGCCGAGATGATGCGCACGATCCGCGAGGACGAGCCGCACAAGCCGAGCACCCGCATTTCGACGCTCGGGGACACCGGGACGCGCACGGCACTGCAGCGCAAGGTCGACTTGAAGAAGCTCGGCACGCTGCTGCGCGGCGACCTCGACTGGATCGTGATGAAGTGCCTCGAGAAGGACCGTTCGCGGCGCTACGAGACGGCGAACGGCCTCGCCGCCGACATCAGGCGGCACCTCCACGACGAGCCGGTGACGGCGGGCGCGCCGAGCGCTGGCTACCGGCTGCGCAAGTTCGTGAAGCGCAACCGCGCCCAGGTGATCGCAGGCGGCGCGATCGCAGCGGCACTGGTGATCGGCGTCGTCGCGTTCGCCTGGCAGGCCAAGGTGGCGCGCGACCAGCGCGACCTCGCGGTGGCGGCGAAGAACTCCGAAGCCGAACAGCGGCAGGTGGCCGTCGCCGCGAAGGCCGAAGCAGAGAGGGAGCAAGCCAAGGCGAGCGAGCAGGAGGCCGAAGCGACGAAGCAGGCGGCTGCAGCCCGGACCCAGGAGGCGGAGGCGAAGAAGCAGGCTGCCATCGCCGAGGCGGTGGCGAAGTTCCAGACTGAGATGCTCGCCGCCGCCGACCCGCAGAAACTGCTGGGCGACAAAGTGACGGTGGTGCAGGCGATGGCGGGCGCGATCGAACAACTCGACCAGGGTTCGCTCGCGGACCAGCCGCTGGTCGAGGCGGGTGTTCGAGCGACGATCGGGCGCACCCTCCTGGCTCTGGCCCGTTACGACGCCGCCGAGCCGAACCTGCGGCAGGCGTTGTCGATCTACCGCGCGGCCCTCCCCGCCGGGCACCCGAACATCGCAACCGGTCTGAGCAACCTCGCGTCGCTCCTGCAGGCCCAGAACAAGCTCGCCGAAGCCGAGCCGCTCTACCGCGAAGGGCTGGAGATCTACCGCACGGCCGCCGCGCGCCCGAACATTGCCGCCAGCCTGAACAACCTCGCGTCGCTCCTGCAGGCCCAGAACAGGCTCGCCGAGGCAGAGCGGCTCTTTCGCGAAGCGCTGGAGATCCGCCGCGCCGTTCACCCTGCCGGGCACCCGGGCATCGCCATCGCCCTGAACAGCCTCGCGGTGCTGCTGAAGGCCCAGAACAGGCTCGTCGAGGCCGAGCCGCTCTTTCGTGAAGCGCTGGCGATCACCCGCGCGGCCCTGCCCGCCGGGCACCCGGACATCGCAACCGCCCTGAGCAACCTCGCAGGGCTCCTGCACGCCCAGAACAAGCTCGCCGAGGCTGAGCCGCTGTACCGCGAAGCGCTGGAGATCTCCCGCGCGGCCCTGCCCGTCGGGCACCCGAGCATCGCCATTGGCCTCGGCAACCTCGCGGTGCTGCTGAAGGCCCAGAACATGTTCGCCGAAGCCGAGCCGCTCTTCCGCGAAGCACTGGCGACCCGCCGCGCGGCTCTCCCCGTCGGGCACCCGAACATCGCGCGGAGCTTGCACAGCCTCGCGTCGTTCCTGCAGGCCCAGAACAAGCTCGCCGAGGCCGAGCCGCTCTTCCGCGAAGCGCTGGAGATCTTCCGCGCGGCCTTCCCCGTCGGGCACCCGGACATTGCCACCAGCCTGAACAACCTCGTAGTGCTGCTGTTGGCCCAGAACAAGCTCGCCGAGGCCGAGCCGCTCTGCCGCGAAGCGCTGGAGATCCGCCGCGCCGCCCTCTCCGTCGGGCACCCGGACCTTGCGACCAGCCTGTTCAACTTCGCGTCGCTCCTGCAGGCCCAGAACAAGCTCGCCGAGGCCGAGCCGCTCTTCCGCGAAGCGCTCGAGATCTACCGCGCGGCCCTCCCCGCGGGACACCCGGACCTCGCCCGTGGCCTGGGCAACCTCGCTGGGCTCCTGATGGCCCAGAAGAAGCTCGTCGAGGCCGAGCCGCTCTTCCGCGAAGCGCTGGAGATCTCCCGCGCGGCCCACCCCGCCGGGCACCCGGACATCGCCCGTGGCCTGGGTAACCTCGCGGGGCTGCTGAAAGACCAGAACAGACTCGCCGAGTCCGAGCCGCTCTTCCGCGAAGCGTTGGAGGTGTACCGCGCAGCCCTCCCCGCCGGGCACCCGAGCATCGGTGGCGGCCTGTACAACCTCGGGGCGCTCCTGCAGGAACGGAACAAGCTCGCCGAAGCCGAGCCGCTCTTGCGCGAGGCGTTGGCGATCTGGCGCGCGGCCCTCCCCGCCGGGCACCCGAACATCGGCGCGGCGCTCGCGTTCCTGGGCCGGACTCTCCTGGGACGCGAGTCGTGGATCGAAGCCGAGTCGGTGCTGCGTGAGGCCCTCACGATCCGCGAGGCCACGGCGCCCGGTGAGTGGCGGACGTTCGACACCAGGTCGCTGCTCGGCGGCGCCCTGCTCGGCCAGAAGAAGTTCGCCGAGGCCGAGCCACTGTTGCTCACTGGATACCGCGGCATGCAGGAACGCGAGGCGACCATCCCGCAGCCTGGCGCGATCCGCATTCCCGAGACACTCGAACGGCTCGTGCAGTTGTACGGAGCGACGGGGAACGCGGCCGAAGCCGCGGTCTGGCGAGACCGCCTCGCCGCCGCCCGCGCCCGGCAAGGCACCCCGGAGCCCGGCGCGGGCAAGCGCTGAGCCGCAGCGCCGCCGGCGCATCGTTGTCCGTGCGGTCTCGCCCGGCGATCCTGCCCGCGATGCCGAAGCCGCGTCCGTCGCTGCGCCTGCTGCTGCTGTTCGAGGGCATGTGGGAGGAACAGTGCGCCGCGACCCTTGCCCGCGAGTTCGACGTCACGATCGAACGCGAGGGCTACGACTCGTGGACGTGGCGGGGCTTCGCGCGGCTGCTGCGGCTCGACGCCAACCGCTGGCTCGACCGGCTGTGCGAACGGTACCGAGGCCGCATCGACGCGGTGTGGTCGAACGACGACCAGCTCGGCGTGCTGCTGGCGGCGTGCCTCGCCCGCCGGCTCGGGCTGCCGGGCGCCGATCCGGCGGCGATCGTGCGGGCGCAGCACAAGGTGCTGCTGCGGCGAGCGCTCGCGGCGGCGCTGCCGGAGGCGAACGTGCGCGCCGAGCCGCTGCCGTGGTCGCTGCGCAATCGCCGTTCGCGCGACCCGCAAGCACTCGACGCGGCGGTTCGCGCCGTTGGTCTCGCGTGGCCGCGCTTCTGCAAGCCGGTCAAGGCGTCGTTCTCGGTGCTGGCACGCGTCGTCGCCGATGCCGAAGCGCTCGCGGCGCACCAGCGCCTGCCGTGGTTCGATCGCGTGCTGTTGCAGCAGCAGGACCGGCCTTGGGGTGAACTCGCGGCGCGCGTACTGCCGCTGCCGTGCCCGCCCGATCGCCTGCTGCTCGAGGAGCCGCTGCAGGGCCGGCAGGTGAACGTCGATGGCTACGTGGAGCGCGGCGCGATCCACGTGCTCGGCATCGTCGACGAGTGCATGTATCCGGGCACCGTGGCGGGCGCGCGGCACTTCGCCGGGTTCACCTTCCCATCGCGGCAACCGGCCGCAGTGCAGCAGCGCGCGATCGCGGCGGCGACGGCGGCGGTGCGCGCGGTCGGCTACGACCACGGCGTGTTCAACGTCGAACTGTTCGTGCTCGCCGATGGCAGCGTGCGCGTGATCGAAGTGAACCCGCGCGCGGCGGGGCAGTTCGCCACGCTGTACCGCGACGTCGCCGGCATCGATGTGCAGCGGCTCGGCATCCGGCTCGCCGCGGGCCTGCCGATCGAGATGACGCAGGAGCCACGCGTCGCGGGTGTCGGCGCCAGCTTCGTGTTCCGCCGTTTCGACGGCCGGCCCGCGCCGGAGCCGACGCCCGAGGCGCGGGCGTGGCTGGCGCAGCGCCATCCGCGCTCGGTGCTGTGGACCGAGCCGTGCAGCCGCGCCGCGCTGCGCCGCGAGTACCGGTGGGTCGGCTCGCACCGGCACGCGGTGTGGAACCACACCGCGGCCGACTTCGCGACGCTGTTCCGCGACGGCGAGGAAGTGGCGCAGCGCCTGTTCGCGGTGCCGATGCCAGCGGGTCTGCGTGAGCACGAGCCCGGCGGGCCGCAGTCCTGACGGCTGGCATTCGTGCGCTCGGTCCGCTACGGAAGGCGCGATGAACGTGCCTGCCGCCGCCGAGATCGATGCGCGACTGCAGTTCGCCGCCCGCATCGCCGACGCCGCCGGCAAGCGCCTGCTGGCGGTGCGCGCGAGTGGTCGCTGGCGCGACGAGGAGGTGCTCGGCGACGTCGGCGACCAGGCCGCCGACGGTTACCTGCAAGGGGCGCTGCAGGCGCAATGGCCTGGCGATGGCATCCTGTCGGAGGAGACCAAGGACGCGCCGGAACGACTGCAGCGGTCGTGGACGTGGATCGTCGATCCGCTGGACGGCACCAAGGAGTACTCGCAGGGCCGCCACGACTGGGCGGTGCACGTCGGCATCGCGTTCGGCGGCGCGGCAGTGGCGGGGGCGCTGGCGTTGCCGGCGATTGCGCGGGTTGCCATGGGTCGCTGCGCTGGCGCTCCGGCAGCGCCGCCGG
>JBASWX010000320.1:0-2159 GCA_049276695.1 Planctomycetota bacterium | reverse complement strand
GTAGTGGCGGCGGTGACGAAGGCGGCGCTGGCCGCGGCGCCGCGATCTCGGTCGCGCCGAACAGGTCGTTGTCGTCGAGTCCGGCAGCCACAGCCGGAGCCGCGGCACCAGCCCCACCACCCGCGGCAGCCGGCAGCTCGCGTTCGTGGAACACGATCACCGTCTTGCCGATCTGGATCCGGTCGCCTTCGCGCAAAAGCCGCCGCGTCACTTCCTTGTCGTTGAGCAGCGTGCCGTTGCTGCTCTGCAGGTCCTCGATCTCGACCACGCCGGCTTCGACGATGAACCGCGCGTGCTTGCGGGACGCCTTGCTGTCGTCGAGCACGAGGTCGCAGCCGGGCACGCGGCCGAGCACGAAGCCGTTCTTGATCGGGACCAGCGTCCCGTTCGCCAACTGCAGGTGACCACTCATCGGCGGCAAGCGTCGCCGCCCGGGGCGCCGGAGACAACCACGGGGACCCAGGTATACCATCGCGAACGCATGGCCCTGGCGATCTCGGTGCGGCAGCTCGCGGTGACCTTCGGCCGGGGCCAGCACACCGTGCCGGCACTGCTGCCGCTCGATCTCGAAGTGCAGGCCGGTGCGATCGTCGGCGTGCTCGGGCCCAACAGTTCGGGCAAGACGACCCTGCTGCGCGTGCTCGCGGGCCTGCAGCGGCCGAGCGGCGGCGAAGCGACGATCCTCGGCGAAGCGCCGGACAGCCGGGCGAACCGGAACCGCGTCGCGTTCCAGAGCGAAGGCCTGCTGCCGCTCGGCGTGTTGTCGGCGCCCCGGTACCTGCAATGGGTCGGCGCCGAACTCGGGCTGCCGAACGCGCTCTCCGACGCGCGCGCGGCGGCCCTGCTCGACCGGCTGGGCCTGCGCCATGCCGGGGCACGCGCGCTGCGCACGTTCAGCACCGGCATGCAGAAGCGGCTGGCGCTGGCGGCAGCGTTGCTCGGCGAACCGGCTGTGCTGCTGCTCGACGAACCGACCGCGGGGCTCGACCCGTTCGGCAGCGAGACCGTGATGGCGATCCTGTGCGAACGCGCGGCGGCGGGCGGCACCGTGCTGCTGGCGTCGCACCACCTGCTCGAGGTCGAGGAGATCTGCGACGAGGTCGTGCTGCTGCACCGCGGCGCGCTGCGCGCCCGCGGCCGCCTCGCCGACCTGCTCGCCACCGACGAACAGGCGCTGGTCGTGCGCGGCCTCACTGAGCCGGCGCTCGGCGAACTCGCCGCCGCCGCGCGCGCACGCGGCGGCGCCGTGCAGGTCGAAGGGACCCGCCAGCACCTGTTCGCGCTGTTCCGCCGGCTCGGTTCGGACGACCGCGAGGTCGGGCGTTGATCGCACGACTGTGGCGCTCGGCTGCAGGGCTGTGCTTCCGCCATTGCCTGCGGGTCGCGGCGCTGCCGGTGCTGGTGGCGGCAACCGCGGCCGTGCTCGGCGAACGGTGGTTCCGGCCACAGCTCGGCGGCGAACAGGCGCCTGCCGCCGCGTCGCCGTGGCTGCTGTTGCCGCTCGCGGTCGGCGCGGTCGCGTGCACGGTGGCAGCACTGCTGTTCTGGCCGGGGTTCTGCCGCGGCCGCCCCGGTCGCGACCAGGTCGACCGCGTGCAGCGTGGGGCGCTGGCGGGCTGCGCCGCCGCGACCGCCGGGGCGCTGCTGGCGCAGTGGTTGTTGCTGACGCCGGTGGCGTTGGTGCTGGTGCCTTGCTTCGGCGCGCCGGGCGAAGCGAACGCGCACGTCGCCGTACCTGCCGCGGCGGAGCCGTTGCTCGGCCCGGGCCGGCCGCGGCTGGCGCTGGCAGCACCCGCCGGGTCACCGTTCCGCGAACTGTGGCTGTGCCCGCTCGCCGCGCTGCCGGTCGGGCCGCTGCAGCCGACGACGATCGAGGTGTTCGCCGACGGTGTGTCGCTGGGCCTGGTGCCGCACGGCTTCCGCGAGACGCGCGAAGCGGCCCGCCTGGCGTTCGCGCCGCGGCCGTTCGCGCAGCTCGAGCTGGTCGTTCGCGGCGGCACGGTGCCGCTCGCCTTCCCGCCGTCGACGCTGGTGCTGATCGCGGCCGAAGCGCACGGCCGGCTCGCCAACGCGATGGTGCTGGCGCTGCTCGCGCTGCTGCCGTCGTTTGTGGCGCTGGCGCTGGGCGCGCTGGTCGGTTCGGTCGCGGCGGTCGCGAC
>JBASWX010000319.1:0-2286 GCA_049276695.1 Planctomycetota bacterium | reverse complement strand
CAGCCGCCGCCGGCCCCGCCGCACCGAGCGGCAGTCGCACGAGTGCCATCGGATCGATCGAGCCGCCGCGCAGCGGCAGGTCCGGGCCGAGCATCAGCGACGGGTACTGGTCGACGACCGTCTTGCGGAACCCGGCGTCGGCGCTGCGGTACTTCGCGAGGGTCAGCGCCAGGTCGGGACGGCCGAGAACGGCGGCTTCGTCGACTGCGGGCAGCGGCGGCCAGTCCTCGGCCGGCAGCACCAACTGCACTGACGACGTGCTCGCCAGCCCCAGCAATCGCCGCAGTTCCGCCTGCAGCGTCGCATGCTCGGCGACGAGCATTGCGCGCTCGGCGTCGGCGGCCGCTGCCGCGGCCCGGACCTTGTTGGCGGCGACGGGCGAAGCGAGGCCGGCGGTGACGAACGCGTCGACGTCGATCTGGACCTGCGGCGCTTGCAGCGATGCGAGGGCGCGGTTCTGCGCGAACACTTCGGCGATCGCAGCGACGACGCGCCACCGGGCCTCGGCCAGCGCGGATGCGGCCTCGAGTGCTTTCGCATCGGCAAGGTCGGCACTGGCACCACGCTGGGTCAGGCCGAGCAGGGCGAGCGGGTCGATGGTCACCGCGATGCGTTCGTCGCGCAGCTCGCCCTGCAGTTCGGTCGGCATCACGTCACCGCCGGCGGCGCGGACCTCGGCGGCCAGCGCCTGCAGTTCGGCGTTCTGCGCGAACGCCATCGCGACCGCCTCGGCGAAGGTCAGCGTGCCGCTGTGGCGGGGCAGGGCGGCGGCGGCCGAAGACAGCGAGACCTCTTCGGATTCGTACCCGACGCAGCCGGAAGTCGGCGGCAGCGCGAGCAGGATGGCAGCGGCGGGCAGTCGGAGGGAAGGCGTCATGATCGGAGTCGAGGAACGGGCCAGCGTGATGACACGGCGGACGGCGCGCGCAGGCGCACCGGTGGCGGGGCGGTCAGCGACCGCAGGTCCTCGACTCAGAGGCGCAGGATCGTGGTGGCGAGCAGCGCTACGCGTCGGTCGCAGCGCGGGGGACCGGTCGCGGGCGGATGCGCCGCGAGCCATGGACTGACGCTGCGGACTGCGGGTGCGATGACCGCGGCAACCGCGAGCACAGCCGGCCGTGCCGCCGGCGGCGCGCTGGCGGGCGCCAGACCGAGATCGACACCCAATGCGACGTGGTGGCAGCCGCCGCAGCCGCAGCCCTCGCTGGCCTGTTCGCCCGGTCCGTCTGCCGCGGGCGACCGCCCGCGGTGATCACCGCCGCATCAACCCGGCGCTGCCGGCGCGTCCACGAACCTCGTCGCCGCGAGATCGCAGCTCGCGGTCAACTTCACGTGACCCGCGCAGCACGGCTTGGTGCAGATGCGCAGCGAGCGCGACAGGCCGAGCCCGGCCAGCAGCGTGGCGAGGCACGCCAGCGCGAGGAAGGTCTGGGTCAGGGTCCGGGAGGGGGACACAGTGGCAGGGCATCGACCGCACGGGCGACGCCACCGGACCAGGGTCCACCGGAACGGCTCGCAGGTCAAGGGACGTGAAGATGGATCCGCCTCACCTTCCTGCTGGTTGACTTCACACCCTCCCCCTGGTTGGCTTCACACTCGCGCGGCACCGACTCCGAGGCGCACCGACACCCAACGCGAAATCGCAAATGCCGCGTCGAACGCACTGCTGGCCACGCATGACTGCGACCACGGCTTGGGTGGTTCTGGTCGTGATGATGCTTGGGTTCCCGCGGTCCCTCGTGGTTTGTTCCGGCCCACACTGCGACGGCCAGATCAGGATCGCTGTTCTGCGCGGCAATTGCTGCGAACACGAGAGCCGCCTTCCCCAATGTTGCGAACAGGAGCAGGGCGAAGTCCCGGAAGGTGATCTCGGGGAGATGGCTGCCAAAGGGCAATGCGACTGCACGGAGTGGGCCCTGGGAATCGGCACTGGTCCGCTGTCGGAGCGAGTAGGTCTGGATCACGCCAGCCGGCCCTGCCTTCAGCCGTTGGTTGACCTGTTTCTGCCTTGGAACCCTCAGGCTCATGGTCTCGTGAAGCGGCCACCGACCACCGGACCGCCGCGAACGGACACGCGCACTGGCCTTCTGGCGAGCACGCGCTTGCTGCTCTGAGGTCGACGGTCGCGCGTCGAGCCGCTGGCTGGGCGTCGCAAGCAGGCTGGGATATGACCGGAAGTTGTGGATGAGCGCGTGAAGTCGCGGCGTACCTTGGCGGTTGTTCAGACCAAGCCACGAGGCCCCAACACGGGGCAGGTACGCCACATGACGAACGCTACTGCCAAGT
>JBASWX010000318.1:0-2294 GCA_049276695.1 Planctomycetota bacterium | reverse complement strand
AACGCGGCGAGCGCCTGCGCCAGCGCCGCGACGTCCGGCCACGGCACCACGCGCACGCCCGCACCCTGTGCGGCCAGTTCGCGGTAGTAGTAGGTGTCGAACGCCAGCACCGGCAGGCCGAGCGCCTGCGCGTCGATGGCGCTGCGCGGCGTGTCCTGGCTCAGCGGCGCCGCGAGCAGCAGGTCGCACTGCGCGAGTTCGGTGAACAGTTCCCCGCCATACGGCAACGGCGCGTGGAAGGTGACGACCCGGTCGAGCCGCAGCGTTGCGACGCGCGCACGCAGCGCCGGCTCGGCGTCGCCCGCGCCCCAGATGTCGAACGTCACCGCAGCACCGCTGCCGCGCGCCTGCGCCACCGCGTCGAGCATGCGGTCGACGCCCTTGTAGGCGACCAGGCGCCCGAAGTAGCACGCGCGCAGCGGTCGCCCGGGGGCGGCGAGCTGCCGGCACTTCGCGTCCAGCCGCGCGCCGTCGAGCACGACGTCCTCGCCGTGGGCACAGTCCAGGATGTAGTGCACGTGGGCGCGGCCCCGGCCGTAGTCGCGCACCAGCGCCTGCCCCTTCAGGAACAGCGTCGAGCACAGCCAGCGCGCGAGGTGGTGCTGCAGCGCGGTCCAGCGGCCGTGCAGGTGCCGGGCGCGGAACGCGACGCCGCGCGACCAGGCGCCGGTGGCGACGTTCATGCGCGGCGACTCGCGGTGATCGATGTCGGTCACGTAGACGGTGGTGCGGCGGGCCAGCCAGCCGAACAGCAACGCCACGTTCTCGAACGGCCGCCACAGCGGCGAGGGGCCAGCGTGCACGAACGCGGCGCGGCCGACGGCCCGCCACAGCCGCAGCAGCAGGCGCGGCAGGCCGAGCAGGAAGCGCAGCCGGCCAGTGTTCAGCGGGTACGCGGGCGTGCAGCGGATGCCGTCGGCGGCGGGGTCGAGTTCGCGCAGCGACAACTTCGACGCCGCGTACGCGGCGTCGTCCATCGCCGGCGCCAGCACCTCGAGTTCGGTGATGCGCGGCCGCAGGCTGGCGAGCAGCGCCTGCAGGTGCGTGGCGAACGCGCTCTCGATCGCAGCGCGACCGTCCGGCAGCGGGTGGAACGGCACCGGCACAACGAGCAGGTAGCGGCCGTTCATCCAACCCCCGCAGGCGCACCGCGCTGCCGCAACGTGCGCAAGCCCGGCACCAGCAACGGGGCGAACGCCACCAGACCGGCGACGCCGACCGCGACCAGGACCAACACCGGCCCGCAGCCCAGGGCATCACGCAGGTGCCACGCCAGGAACCACAGCCCGCCCGCGGCCGCCAGCGTCCACGCCGTCATCACGGCGTCGAGGCGCAGCGTCAGCACGCCTTGCCGCGACGCGCACCACATCGAAACCAGCCCCCGCGCAACGTCGGCGGCGGCCCATGCCAGCACCGCGGCGCGCAGATCCAAAGCGCCCGGCCAGCAGCAGAACCAGGCGACGAACACCAGCGGCTTCATCGCGTTGGCGAGCGCGACCAGGTTGGCGCGGCCGCGCGCCAGCAGCGCGGCCCCGTACAGGCTCTCGACGATCTGGAACCAGGCGCCGGCGGACAGCAGCGCGACCATCCAACCCGCATCCTGCCAGCGGTCGTCGTAGACGAGACGGATCAACGCGTCGCTGCCGCCGACGGTGCAGGCGATCAACACGCCGGCGACCGCGAACACCGCGCGCTTGACGCGTTCGAGGTAACCGCGCACTTGGGCACCCCGTTCGAGCAACCGGCTGTACAGCGGGAACACCACCGCCAGCTGCAGCGAGCCGACGACCGCGGGCACCATCAGCGACAGGTTGACGGCGAGGCTGTAGACGCCGGTGTCGTCGAACGCGAACGCGCTCGGGAACAGGAAGCCATCGAGCCGCATCGCCAGGAACGACGCGACGGTGCTGACGAAGATCCAGCCGCCGAACCGCACGATCGCGATTGCGGCATCGCGGTCCCACGAGGGGCGGTCCGCCGGCCCGGGCAGGACCAGGTGGCTGCCGGCGCACCTGACCACCGCCGACACCAGGGCGCCTACCGGCAGCGCCATCACATCGTGGTACAGCAGCGCGTAGACCGCGGTCGCCGCGATGCCCGCCGCCTGCGCGACGAGTTCCAGCACCGTGACCCGTCCGAGCGCCAGGTTGCGGCTCGCGGTCGCCAGCCGCGTCGACTGGAAGCCGCTGACGACGAGCGCCAGCGCGGCCACCGGCAGCAGGCGCCGCAGGTCCGCCGCCACCGCATCGCTCGCTTCGTAGTGGGCGGCCAGCGGCCACGCGAGTGCCGTGCAC
>JBASWX010000317.1:0-6321 GCA_049276695.1 Planctomycetota bacterium | reverse complement strand
GCGCAGATCGAACGGCGCGAGCCGGACCGGGAAGGCGGGCGTGCCGTGGGGGGCGTTCATGGCAGCCGCGGGTGCCGCGCACGGCACCCGCGCTCCTCAGCTGGCGGGCGTCGCCGCCGGGTCGGTCGCCTCGACCTTCACCTGCGGCTTCGACAGGTCGCCCTTGTCGAGCCAGATCAGGATCGGCGCGGCGATGTAGATCGTCGAGTAGACGCCCGAGATCATGCCGATGATCATCGCGAACGCGAACGACTCGAGGTCGGACTCGCTGCCCCAGTTGACCGCGAACTGCGCGATCACGACCAGCAACGTGAGGCCGCTGGTCAGCAGCGTGCGCGACATCGTCTGGTTCAACGCGCGGTTGATCAGCGTCTTGAACGGCTCGGTGACGCCGAGCCGCGCGTTCTCGTGCGCGTTCTCGCGGATGCGGTCGAAGATGACGATCGTGTCGTTGACCGAGTAGCCGATGATCGTCAGGAAGCACGCGATCATCGCCAGGTTGAGTTCGGCGTGCACCCAGCCGATGGCGTTGAAGAACACCACCGCGACCAGCGCCACCAGCACGTCGTGGATCAGCGCGACGACGGCGCCGATGCCGTACTTGTACTCGTGGAAGCGCACGCGCAGGTACAGCACGATCAACGCCCACGCGAGGATCAGCGCGCCGATCGCCGCGTTGCGCAGGTCGCTGACCAGGCGGCCCTGGATCTCCTGGGCGTCGGGGAACGGATCCGACAGCGTGATCGGTTCGCCCCTGGTGTCGGTCAGCTTGGCCTTGTCGAGCTCGTCCTTGACGATCGCCGGGATCTCCCACGGCCGTGTGCTCGCCTGCGTCCGCCACTCGATGCGCAGGTCCTTCGCGGTGGTCGCCGCGGGATCGCCGAGCGCCATGATGGAACTGCCGCCGAGGCCCTTGGCCAGCGCTTCGCGCGTCTTGGCGAGGTCGACCGGCTGCTGCAGGTAGACTTCGAGCAGCGCGAACTGCAGGTTGTCCTGGCTCGGGATCGGGGCGGTGACCGGCGTGCCGAAGGCCGGCTTCACCAGCTTGCCGGCGAACAGGCGCCGCAGTTCGGTCACGTAGGGCGGCTCGTACACCACCGGCGGCGCCTGGCCGGCGTCCTTGGCGGCGTCGCGCTGCTGCCGGTGCAGCTTGCGGTCGGCTTCGATCTGCGCGCGCTGCTGGTCGGTCAGCTTCAGCCGCAGGTTGAACTCGTTGCCGGTGCCGTCCGCCCTGGCCTCGCCGTAGCGGTTGACCTGCACGTTCGGGTACTGCTGCGCGAACTTCGCGTCGGCGCGCAGCGCATCCTTGACCGCGGCATCGGTCATCGGTTCGGCCAGCACGATGCGCAGGTTGGCGCCGCCGGTGAAGTCGATGCCGAACTTGACCTCGTTCGGGACGAACGCCGCGTAGACGAGGCCGGCCGCGATCAGCACGCCGCTGCCGATGAAGCACGGCTTGATCAGCCGCACGAAGTCGACGTTCAGGTCGGCGAACAGCGAGCGCGGCTTGTAGTTGACCAGCCAGTTCTTCTCGAGCGCGTAGTGGAACAAGAGCCGCGTCACGAAGAACTGCGTGAACACCGTCGTCACGATGCCGACCATCAGCGTGACCGCGAAGCCGCGCACCGGGCCGACGCCGACGTTGTAGAGCACGATGCCGACCAGGAAGGTCGTGATGTTGGAGTCGAGGATCGCCGACATCGCGCGCTCGAAGCCGGCGCGCACCGAACGCAGCAGGTCCTTGCCCTTCGCCAGTTCCTCGCGGATGCGCTCGTAGATCAGCACGTTGGCGTCGACCGCCATGCCCATCGTCAGCACGATGCCGCCGAGCCCCGGCAGCGTGATCGTCGCCTGCATGAACAGCATCGCCGACCACAGCAGGAACACGTTCAGCACCAGCGTCACGCACGCGATGGTGCCGGCCCGCCGGTAGTAGAAGAGCATGAACGCGAACACCAGCACGGTGCCGGCGATCAGCGACCCGGCGCCGCGTTCGATCGCGTCCTTGCCGAGCTTCGGGCCGATGCTGTCGCTGCTGACCAGTTCGGGCTCGATGCGCAGCGAACCGGTGCGCAGCACCTTGACCAGCTCGTTGACTTCCTCGTTGGTGAAGTCGCCCTCGATGATGCCGCGGCCGGGGATCTTGCTCTGGAACGTCGGCGCCGAGCGCACCACGTCGTTGAGCACGATCGCGCTGCACTTGCCGATGTACTTCTCCGACCAGTCGGCGTAGTCGCCGGACTTGCCGTCGACGATCTTGTAGTTGACGCCGAGGCGGCCGTTGCGGCCCGGACCCGCGCCGACGCCGCTCGGGTCGAGGTCGGCGCCGGTGAAGCACGTCTCCGCCATGTTGAGGGCGATGAACTCGACCAGGTAACGGTCCTTCGGCTCCTTCTGCTTCATCGCGTCGGTCAACAGGCCGCCGTTCCAGTCGGCGTCGTCGTAGCCCTTGACCATCGCCTTGCTGTAGGCCGGCAGCTGGTGCCACGGCGCTTCCCACGCGTCCGGGTTCTCGCTCGGCCGGATCTGCCGCGGGAACCACGCCAGGTTGCCGATCTGCATCGGTCCGGCGATCGGGTCCTCGTTGAAGCGCCGGATGTTGCGGAAGTCCTCGCGGATCGCCGCCTTGTTCTCCGGGTTCTGCAGCCAGGTGGTGAGGCGCTGGACCTCCTGCTGCATCTGGAAGCGCACGGTCTCCTTGACGAAGTCGTCGTCGGCGACCATGCGCATCTCGAGCTTGCCGAGGTTGGCGATGCGCGCCTTCACGTCGCGCAGCGCCTGCGGGTCCTTGAACCACGGCAGTTCGATCAGGATGCCGGTGTCGCCGCTCGGCACGATGGTCGGGTCGAGCACGCCGGCCGGGTCGATGCGCTCGGCGATCACCGCCATCGTCTGCGTCATGATCGCCTGCACCGTGACGCCGGAGCCCTCCTTGCGGATCAGCTCGGTCAGCACGTCCGCCGGCACCTCGTAGCGCAGCTGGGTGCCGCCCTTGAGGTCGTGGCCGAGCGGGATGCTGAGTGTGAACGTGCAGACCAGGCCGGCGACGATCGACAGCAGGACCAGGAACAACTGGCGGCGGGCGTTCTCGAGCATGTCAGTGGGCCGTGGCGGTCGCCAGCGATCATGGTCGCGGGCGGCGTTCAGCGGGCGGCAGGGCTAGCGCGCAGGGTCGGTGCCGGGTGCTTGCTGGCAGGCACACGGGGGCAGGATCGGAGATTCGGACGGGTCGCATGGACCGGCAAGACGAGGTTCGGCAATCCGCACCAGGCCGGTCACGGGTTGGCCGGCGGGCTCTGCTTGCCGCTGCCCTTGCCCGACCGCGGGTACTGCTTCTTGCCGAGGTTCGGGTCCAGGCGCGTCGACTTGCCCTCGCGGTCCCGCAGGTAGTAGAGCTTGGCGCGGCGCACGATGCCGCGTTCCTTGACCTGGATGTCGGCGACCTTCGGGCTGTGCAGCGGGAAGGTGCGCTCGACGCCTTCGCCGGCGACCAGCCGCCGGATCGTCGCGCTGCGGCGGGTGCCGCCGCCCTGCAGCGAGATCACGGTGCCGGAGAAGATCTGGACGCGCTCCTTGTCGCCTTCCTTGATCAGGTAATGCACGTCGACGGTGTCGCCGATCCCGAAGTCCGGGATCGTCGGCTTCATGTGTTCGAGCTCGACTTGGCGCAGGAGGTTCATGGCAGTTCTGGGGTCCGCGGTCAGCGGGCGGGCGGTTCGGAATCGTTCGGGGGAGCGGTCGAGAGCTTCTTCTGGGTGAGGACCCGGGCCTGCTCGTTCCGCCAGCGCGCGATCGCCGCATGGTCGCCCGACATCAACACGTCGGGCACCACCATGCCGCGGAACTCGCGCGGCCGCGTGTACTGCGGCCAGTCGAGCAGTTCGCCTTCGAACGACTCGAGCGCCGCCGACTGCGCACAGCCGAGCACGCCGGGGATGAGCCGCACCGCGGCTTCGAGCACGGCCAAGGCGGCGAGTTCGCCACCGGCCAGCACGAAGTCTCCGAGCGAGATCTCCTCCCACGTCATGCCCTGGCGGATGCGTTCGTCGTAACCCTCGTAGCGGCCGCACAGGAACAACAGCCGCTGCATGCGGCTGAGTTCGCGGGCGCGCCGCTGGTCGAAGGTGCGACCGCGCGGACAGAGCAGGACCTTGTGGAACGCGCCGTGGGTGCGTTCCAAGTCCTCGACAGCTGCAAAGATCGGTTCTGGCTTCAGCACCATGCCCGGGCCACCGCCGAACGGTCGATCGTCGACCGTGCGATGGGGGTCCAGGGTCTGGTTCCGGAAGTCGACGAGGTCGATCCGGAGGTGACCCTGGGCCTGCGCGATCCCGAGGATGCTCTCGTCCAGATAGGGCCGGATGGCGTCTGGAAAGAGGGTCAGGATGGCGCCGTGCAAGGTGCCTGCCAGAATGAAAGGGCGGGGAGAGTAGGGGCGGCGGTGGGGCCGGTCAAGGAGACGGACGGCGCGATGCCGTGGCGTTAGGCTGGCCGGCGTCATGTTCACCGGGCTCGTGCAGGCGGTAGGAACGGTGCGCGGGCGCAAGCTGGCGGGCGTCGAGCTGGTGCTGCAGGTCGATGTCGGCGGGCTGCCCGGTCCGTTCCGCAACGGCGACTCGATCGCGCTGTCGGGTGCGTGCTGCACCGTGGTCGGGTTGGCGGCAGGCGTGGCGACGTTCCACCTGACCGGCGAGACCCTGGCGCGCACCTGGCTCGGGCAGGCGAAGGTCGGCGACCGGGTGAACCTGGAAGGGGCGCTGCGCGCGGGTGAGCCGCTCGGCGGGCACCTGGTGCAGGGCCACGTCGATGGCGTCGGCCGCGTCGAGGCGGCGGTCGATCGCGCGCGCGGCGGCGAACTGGTGGTCGGGGTGCCGAAGGAACTGCAGAAGTACTGCGTCGAGAAGGGCTCGATCACGATCGACGGGGTGTCGCTGACGATCGCCGGGCGGCGCGGCGACGGCGCGGTGCGGATCGCGGTGATCCCGCACACCGCGGCGGTGACCACGCTCGGCGAACGGTGGGTCGGCGATCCGGTGCACGTCGAGGTCGACGTGCTGGCGAAGTACGTCGAGTCGCTGCTCGAAGCGCGCGGGCGGTGACGGTACGCCTGGGATGACTCCTTTCCCGAAGCGCCGGTCCTTGCTCACGCTGCTGCTCGTCGTTGCCGTCGGTTACCTGCTGGTGGTGGCGGCGCTGTGGCTGTTGCAGGACAGGATGGTGTTCCCGGGCGCGGGTCGCGGCGATCGCGGCGTGCCGGTGACGTCGCCACCGGGCGTCGTGTCGTGGCTCGGCGACGGCGAACGGCGCACCCGGCTCGTCACGATCGCGTCGGCCAACCCGACCGCGGTCGCGGTGTACTTCGGCGGCAACGGCGAGGACCTGTTCGCGGCCGCGTTCGGCGCTGCATCGATTGCTGCCTACGGTGTCGAAGCGATCGGCGTCGAGTACCCCGGCTACGGCGCCAGCGCCGGCAAGCCGTCGGTCGCGAGCCTGCTCGCCACCGCCGACGCGGCGACCGCGCACGCCCGGGCCCGTGCGGCAGCACTCGGCGTGCCCCTGGTCCTGGTCGGCAGTTCCCTCGGCAGCTTCTGCGCCGTGCACGCTGCGGCGATCGGCGGTGCCGACAAGCTGCTGCTGCGCGCGCCGCCGACCGCGCTCGTCGCGGTCGCGCAGGGCACGTTCCCCTGGCTGCCGGTCGGCCTGCTGCTGGCGCACCGCTTCGACAACCTGGCGAACGCCGCGCGCGTGCAGTGTCCGGTGCTCGTCGTACACGGCGACGCCGACACCATCGTGCCGCAGCGTTTCGGCAAGGAACTGGCGGCGGCGTTGCGCGCGCAGTTCGTCTCGGTCCCCGGTCTCGGCCACAACGACCTCGACCTGTCGCCAGCGGGCCCGGCCGGCGACGTCGTGCGCGCGTTCCTGTCGGCGCGCTGATCTACGGTCCTACTTGGCGAACACCTCGCGCAGGCTCTCGGCGTCGAGGATCCGGTCGATCCAGCGGTCGAGGTCGCTGGTTGTCGCCCCACGGATGCGGCGCCTGACGGCCGCAGGCACGGCGCCGAAGCGCTTGCCGAGCAGGCGCAGCAGGGTCTCGATCCGAGTCTCCACCCGGCCCTTGGTCTCGCCCTCGGCGAGGCACTCGCGCGTGATGCGGTCGTAGGTGCTCTCGAAGTTCTTCATCGATGCGGCTCCAATGTGGCGCTCGAAGATGGCGCCGAGGCGGCGCCGTCCGAGCTTCGTGACCTTGAGGATGTAGGACGATATCGCCGCGAACCCCTCCTGTCCGGCGGGGGCGCGCAGCAACTTCCGGAGGGCGTCGGC
>JBASWX010000316.1:0-3722 GCA_049276695.1 Planctomycetota bacterium | reverse complement strand
ACGTCGAGCCACCGGGAGAATCTCGATCGTTGGCACTACATTTCACGCGCCAGCGACGCACAGTTCGCGAATCACCTGGGAGCGTCCGACCGCGCCGAACCAGCAACTGTCGAAAAAGAGTCTGAGCCGCATGGGTCCAACCGCGAGGTGCCGAAGCATGGCAGCCCGACCATTGCCACTGCGCGCGGTCGCGCTGCGGTTGCGCAGAACAGGCCCATACCTGATGGTGCAACATGAGGATCCACCAAGGGTGTGGCGTCGCCGCCGAACTGCGGCGTAGGGCGAAGTCAACAGCGCGCGCCCAGGCGCTCCATCCGCCCCAGCAGTCCGGCACGGCGCGCGTCGGGTGCTTGGCGCGTGGCGATCACGAGAAGCGGAACTTGTCGCGATTGTCCTTCCACCACGAGCGCCACGCGTTCTGGTCGCGCAGGTTCTGTCCGGTCAACCGTTGGAGATTGCGCTCGATCGACTTCGTCAACTGGTTGTTCCCGCCGCCCCCGCGCCGGCCAGCGCCGCCGGTCCGGCCGAGCAGCGATATCAGCTCTTCCACGGCATCCTTGTGGCGGATCCCGCCGAGCGCGTCCAGCCGCGCATTGGCCTGGGCCTGCCAGTCCGCGTCCCGCCGATCGCCGCTCAACAGGTGCAGGGTCAGCGGTTCGATCGCCTTCGGGTCGCCGATTTCGCCGAGCGCCTTGGCGATGGCCTTGAACGTTTCCAGGTCACCCTTGTCCTTCCCGTGCTCGCGCTCGAGCGCTGCCGCGAGCGCGGGGATCGCCGGGATCGCCTTGGGATCCTTGAGCCGGCCGAGGGAAGCGGCCAAGCTGCGGCGCACCTCGGGCACCGGATCGTCCAGTCTGGCGGCCAGCGCCTTCGCGACCGCCGTGCCGCCGAGAGCTGCCAGTTTGCCCACGGCAGCGATCTTCTCGTCCGGTTTCCAGCGCGGCCAGGCAGTCTCCATCTCGGCGATCGCCGTCTTGGCCTCCTGCGCGGACGGGGCCGCCGGCGAACGCCCGGCCGGAGCCTGAGTCGGCAGGGGGATGGTGGTGAGAACGGAGGCGAGCAGCAGGTCTGTGAGTCGCATGGGTGATTCGCTCCTGTCAAGGGGCAATGACTGCTTACCGGTGATGCTCACGCAGATAGCGTTGGTAGTCGATGGTCTTCGGCAGGGCCTTCCGCGCCGCATCATGGCCGTGCAAGAGACCGGCTGCCCGAGCCGACGCCAGGTCTGCCATCATGTGCTTGAGTAGGAAAGCATGGCTGAGGAGGTCCTGGTCGCGGGCTTCGAGGGCATAGGCGCGGGCCTGGTCGTGCTGGATGTCGAACAACATGCTCGCCTCGCGGAAGCGAGGTTCGTCCAAGCCCAGCACCGCGTCCTCGGCCTTCTCCAGCGCATCGAGGATGCCGCAGTAGAGGATGACCGACGGACTCTCACCGGCGCGAATGGCCGCGGCGTCGCCGCTGTGCGCGGCCTTTGCCGCTGCAGCGACGATCGCCCGCTCAGCCCGCTCCACGTCGTCGAGCGTGAGCTGGGCCTGCACGGAAACCTCCGCCCCCGAGGTGAACGCGTCGGGCTCGATCTCCATGACGAAGACCGCCCGCTCCGCCTCACGCACGTCGCCGATCTCCAGTGTGAACTCGGTCACCGGGGTCTCGATGAGTCGGCCGTGCACGAGAGCGATCTTGCCCCCAGCGACGCGGACGCGGATCGATGCGTTCTGGGCGACCATGCGGAGCAGCCCGTCCACTTCAACGGCCATCGCCTTGGGGATGTCCTCGCCGGTGGCTGCGTAGGCGTAACGCCCGCCACCTGCTGCCGCCAATGCCTTGAGCAACGTCTCATCGAACTTGGTACCCACGCCCATCGTGGAGACCGAGATGCCGCGGGCCTTGGCAGCTCCGACCAGGCGCTCGAGCCCGTCCGGGGCGGTGACGCCGCGGTTGGCCATCCCGTCGGTGAGTACGAGAACCCGCTTGGTCTGGCCTTCGACGGCGCGGGAGTCGATCTGCGCGAAGCCTTCCATCAGCCCGGCGCTGAGGTTGGTCCAACCCACGGGGCTGATGTCAGCAAGTCGGTGATCGAGGAACGCCCGGTTCACGGCCGGCCCGGCGGGTGAGAGCACGGTCGCTCGCTCGTCGAACGCCACCAGCGAGATGATGTCGCGTTCGGTCAGGCTCTCGAAAACCAGAGCCGCGGCACGCAGCGCGTACTCGAACTTCTTGTCTTCGGCCATCGAGCCGGACCGGTCGATGACGATGGCGAGGTTCAGCGGCGGTCGCCCGGTGGCCGCGGCGCTGGTGCCGGCAAGGTCGATTCGCAGGGACAACCGTGTCGGGTTGTGTCTGTCGTAGAGCGTGTGGCTCAGGGCCGCGGCGAAGCGGAGACTCGCGACCGCGGCTGGCACCGCGGCATCCGCAGGCTTCGCGGCGATCGCGGGCGAGGGTGAGGGCGGCGTCTGTGCCCGCGCAGTCATCCCTCCGAGCAGCAGGACGCTGCTCGTCAGAATCACGGTTGCCAACCCGCAAGTACTCATGGTGCTCATCCCGGGCTACTTGCCCTTCCGTTCCAGAGCCGGCGGCGGCAGCACCTCGGGTGCTTCGCTCGTCTCGACCAGCGGGGCCCGGAGGAGCCGTGCCGGACCATCCGCGCGGTGCTCATCGCGCGGCGGAGCGGACGACGATTCGCCAGGAGCCAGTTCCGGCGCTGCGGCGGGCTCAGCCGGGACAGGAGTGGGGTTCGTGTCCATCACGACAACGGTCGGCGTCGTGTAGGGCATCGGCGCGCTGTAGGTGTCGTAGTAGGCGGTCGAGTACCCGATGCGGGGATACCAGGCCCAGGGCGCGAACGGCCCAAGGTAGTGATCGTCGTGGTGCAAAAGCCCGTGGTGGCTGTCGTGGTGCGTGACGTGGAGGCCGTGAAACGGCTCTTGGTGCAGGCCGAAGGCAGAGTGCGAATCAAACGACGAGTGCAGTCCGTGTGCTGGTTCGTGATGCGAATCGCCGCCATGGCGCGTGGCAACACCAAGGTGTGCCCGAGCCGCAGGGACCACGCGCGCGGGAGTGGCATGACTGGTGGACACGTGTGCTGCCCCGGCCAGCCCCCGGCCGCCGTGCAAGGATGTCCCGACGTGAACGTCGCCGCGGACCGGGCTCGCGTGCCCAGTCCGCGCGTGCACCGTCACGCCCGAATGGCTCCCCGAGTGTGACGTGCCCAGGTGTGTCGCCCCCGCGTGAGAGGCAACGTGAGAGCCGTGAGACGCCCCATGCGACGCGCTGTGCGAGCCGGCATGAGAAGATGCGTGGGAGCCCCCTGCGTGACCTCCCCCGCCGTGCGCGCCGCCATGCTGAGCCACCGCGTTCGTGACTCCTCCGGCGAGAACCAGCGCAAGCCAGCAACCATGTTGGAAACTGCCGCGAGTCATTCAAGCCTCATTGGAAAGGAGGCATGTACTTGGACCCTCCGGCCAGTCGTGTCAACCCCCAATCTTCTTCTCCAGCCGTCGAGTCGAGGTCCAGCGCGAGCAGTTGCTGCAGTCTGGCCGGTCCGCTCGTACGCACGACAAGAAGAGGCCCCGCACGCGGTGGCGTTGGTAGGCAAGGTCTGACTCATTTTCGACAGTTTGCCGGACAGCCCCCAGGGATCTCGCGGGTTTGGCGGCCGCGCCGGGATCGTTGGCACTACACGACCGCCTCGGCGGTTGAATGCGCGGGCCCGAGAGCGGTGA
>JBASWX010000315.1:0-5709 GCA_049276695.1 Planctomycetota bacterium | reverse complement strand
ACGTCGAGCCACCGGGAGAATCTCGATCGTTGGCACTACATTTCACGCGCCAGCGACGCACAGTTCGCGAATCACCTGGGAGCGTCCGACCGCGCCGAACCAGCAACTGTCGAAAAAGAGTCTGAGGCAGGCCAGCGGCGACAATCCATGCACGGATCGCTTCGACGTCGACGAGGAACCTCTCGGTCAGGTGGACCTGGAACGTCATCCCCGCCCTCCGCTGCGGATGCGTTTGCGGAGCCGCTCCTCGAACTGTTCGAGCGTCATGGTGCGCCCGGCGCGCACGTCCTCCATCCCGCGGCGAATCCCGGCGATCGCCTCCGCGCACTCCACCATTTCCAGCAGCCGCTCGTACGCATCCGCCGCCTGCACGACGATCTCACCACGCCCGTCGACTGTGAGGACCTCGGGCCGCCCGGTTGCACGCAGCCGCTTCACGAACTCGGGAGTGCTCCGCTTGAATTCGGTGATGGGGTGGACGTCGGTCGGCTTCAGCATCGGTATAGGATCTTTATCGGATCGTATCCGAGCCTACTGGAAACTCGAGCGGAAGCAACCCCGGTCGCTCGAACCGTCGTGCCGTGCTACCGGCCGGTGCCCACCGCTGCCACCCACGCCGCGACCACCTTCGCCAGCTTCGCCTTCGCCGCCTTCACCTCGGCCGTGCTGGCGAACGTCGCAATCGCGCGGTCGTCGGCCACCCACTCGAGCAGCCCCTGATCGTCGGCGAGCAGGCGGCCCTTGCCCTTGCCGTCCTTCGCCAAAGCACCGCGGTGGAAGATCAAGCGCACGCGGTCCTTCGCCGACAGGTTGAACGTCACGCAGTCGTCGCCCGCGCCGGCGACGCGGAAGCTCGGCGCGTTCCACTTGATGCCTTCGACCAGGCGCGCATCGGCAGCGACGACGATCGCGCGCAGCGCATCGAGTTCGGCGCGCAGCGGGTGCTTGCAGGCGGCGAGGAAGGCGGCGACTTGAGCGGCGGGCGTGGCGGACGCGGCAGCGGGCTTCTTCGGCATGGCGGCTCCGGTGGAGCGGGCACGCTATCGGGTGCGCGCCACGGCGATAGAGTCCGACGCATGGACCTGAGCCGCTTCCCCCGCCGCCGCTACAGCCCTGGCCCGACGCCGCTCGAGTTCCTGCCGAACTTCAGCAAAGCACTCGGCGGCCCACGCGTGTGGATCAAGCGCGACGACCTGCTCGGCCTGTCACCCGGCGGCAACAAGACGCGCAAGCTCGAATTCCTGGTCGCCGACGCGCTGGCGCAGGGTTGCGACACGCTGATCACCTGCGGGGCGCCGCAGTCCAACCACTGCCGCATCACGCTCGCCGCCGCGGTCAAGGAAGGGCTGCGCTGCCGCTTCGTGCTCGAGGAACGGGTGCCCGGCAGCTACCGCGACGATGCCAGCGGCAACCACTTCCTGTTCCGGCTGCTCGGCGTCGAGGCGATCACCGTGGTGCCCGCGGGCACCGACCTGCTGGCGGCGATGCAGAAGGAAGCGGCGGCGATCGCCGCGCAGGGCCGCAAGGGCTACGTGATCCCGACCGGCGGCAGCAACGCGCTCGGCGGGCTCGGCTACGTCGCGTGCGCGCAGGAACTGCAGCAGCAGATGTTCGAACTCGGCGTGCGCTTCGATCGCGTCGTCGTCGCGTCGGGCAGCTCGGGCACGCACGGCGGGCTGGTCGCCGGCTTCCTCGGCAACCGCATCGAGGTGCCGATCACCGGCATCGGCGTCAGCCGCGATCCCGCGGACCAGGTGCCGATCGTGCACAAGGAGGCGCAGGCGGTGTGCGATCTGCTGGGGCTCGGCCTCGCGGTGCCGCGCGAGCGCGTGGTCTGCGTCGGCGGCTACTGGCAGCCGAAGTACTCGCTGCCGAACCCGCGCATGATCGAGGCGGTGCAGCTGCTGGCGCGCACCGAAGCGATCCTGCTCGACCCGGTCTACACCGGCAAGGCGATGGCGGGGCTGATCGGGATGAGCCGCGAGGGTGCGTTCGGGAACGACGAGAACGTGCTGTTCCTGCACACCGGCGGCGCGCCCGCGCTGCACGCCTACGAAGCGGTGCTGCTCGGCCGCGCCTGATGCCTGCCAGCAACACGGTGCCGGCACCTCCGGTGGCTGGACGGTCCGTTCACGGCGTCAGCGTGCGCAGCGGCGGCGACAGTCGCAGCGTGTTCTGGTGCAACAGCACGCCCTGCGCCAGCAGCGGCAGTGCCGACGGCACACCCGCGGGCAGCATGAACGTCACCGACACCGGCACGATGCCAGCGGCGACGATCACATAGTTGGCGGCGTCGGCGAACAGGATGCCGATCGGCGTCGGCATCGGCGGGCCGGGCAACGCCAGCGCCAGGGCACCGAACGCGCCGGTTGGCCCTTCGAAGTTCGCACCGCTGGTGACGCCGGGAGGGAGCAGGCCCAGGTACGCGCGGCCGCTTTCGAACGGCGCCAGCGCCCCGGGGAACAAGCCGCCAACCGCACCGGTCAGCACCGTCGTCGCGTCGACGCGCAGCAGCGAACCGGGCACCACCACGGCAACCGGCGCGGTCGCCGAGCCGCTCGCCACCGAGCCGCCCGCCATCGTCGCCCACGACGGCAGGCCGGTCGACGGCGACAGTTCGAGCGCGGCGGGCGGCCCCGACAATGCACAGCGCGTCAGCCACACTTCGCTGCCGTACGCGGCCAGGCCGAGGCCGCCGATCGAGAGCACTGACGCCGGCTCACCGACGAACTGGCAATCGCTGGCGACGAAGCGCGACTCGTACACGGTCACCGCGTGGTTGCCGGTGCACGCCGACAGGTTCATCGACACGTCGTGCGACGCGATCACACCGAGACCCTGGCCGAAGCCGGTGCCGCTCCCCGGCCCGGCCAGCACCAGGTTCTCGAGCACGACCCGGCCGGCACAGTGGTCGATGCCGAGCCAACCGACCTGCGGGTACACGTTGGTGGTGAAGTTGCGCAGCACGAACTGCTGACCCGTCGGCAGGTTCGCCACGACGAGGCGGCCGCGGAACGTCGGCGACGCCGGGCCCTGGCCGAGGATCGTCAGGCCCTTGCTGGTGGTAAGCGCGAAGTCGTAGAGGCCGGTCGGCAGCACCAGGATCGTGTCGCCGTTCGCCGAGGCGGCTTCGGCCGCGGCCAGCGTCGGGAAGCTGCCCGGGCTGCCGGCGGCGTCGACCACGCGCACAACCTGCGCCAGCAGCGGCACGGCGAGGGCGAACGACGAGCAGACGGTGCGCAGCGCGGCGAACACGGCAACAGCATAGCCCCGCACGAGCATGCGGTAACGGCGGCGACCTTCCGCACGACTGCCCACTGGACGAACGGCACGCCACCGCGCAATCTGTTCCCCGCCGTGATCGTCGCGTCGTCGCACGGTGCGACGGCGGCGCTCGCGCAACACCGAACCCCACCGGAGGCGACCATGGCCAAGGGCCAACAGAGCAAGAAGGACACCAAGAAGCAGCCGCAGATGACCCTCAAGGAGAAGCGCGCCGCGAAGGCCGCGAAGAAGGCGATGAAGGGCTGAGCCGCGGCTCGCGCACCGCGCCCCGCCGCGTGCGGGGCGCGCGTTGCCACCCTCGCTGCGGACCCGGCGGCGCTCGCCGGTAGCATCCGCGCATGCTGCGCTCGCTGCTCGCCGCGTTTCCGTTGCTGCTGGTCAACCTGCGCGGGCAGGAGCCGTTCCCGGCCACCGCGACGCTGCAGCTCTTCGAACGGCGCAGCGAGCTGCTGTCGGCGTTCATGGGCCGCGAGGTCACGATGCGCGCCGCGGTCGTGCTGCCGCCCGATCGCCAGGACGGCGAGTTGCTGCCGGTCTGCTACTCGATCCACGGCTTCGGCGGCTCGCACCGCAGCGGCATCCGGCGCGCCGCCGAACTGGCCGCCGGCATGGCGAACGGCACGCAGCCGCGCATGCTGTACGTGTACCTCGACGCAACCTGCCCGCTCGGCCACCACGAGTTCGCCGACTCGGTCAACAACGGGCCGCGCGGCCAGGCCCTGACCAGCGAGTTCGTGCCGGCGATCGAGGCCGGGTTCCACGCCGGCGGCAGCGCCAGCGCCCGCTTCCTGACCGGC
This sequence comes from Planctomycetota bacterium, assembly GCA_049276695.1. Classification (GTDB taxonomy): domain Bacteria; phylum Planctomycetota; class UBA1135; order UBA1135; family UBA2386; genus UBA2386. The sequence continues at coordinate 1,627 of JBASWX010000315.1, read as the reverse complement.
CACAGCAGCGGCGGCTGGTCGAGCCTGTGGTTGCAGGTCACCTACCCGGAGTTCTTCGGCGGCACCTGGTCGACCGCGCCGGACAGCGTCGACTTCCGCGACTTCACCGGCATCGACGTCTACCGCTTCGCCAACGCCTACACCGATCCCGACGGCGCGGAGATCCCGCTGGTGCGACGCAACGGCGAGTGGACGCAAACCATCCGGCAGTTCGTCGAGCGCGAACTGGCGCGGCGCGACCACGGCGGCCAGTTCATGAGCTTCGACGCGGTGTTCTCGCCGCGCGGCGACGACGGCCGGCCGATGCACCTGTTCGACGCCAAGACCGGCGTCATCGACCGCTTCGTCGCCGAGTCGTGGCAGCGCTACGACATCGGCCACATCCTGCGCACGCAGTGGGCGACGCTCGGGCCCAAGCTCGCCGGCAAGCTGCGCGTGTTCATCGGCACCCAGGACACGTTCCGGCTCGAAGGCGCGTGCCGCCTGCTGCGCGACGACCTGCAGCAACTCGGCAGCGACGCGCAGATCGTGTTCGCCGAGGGCCGCGACCACGGCAACCTGTTCGCGCCGCACCCGGAACTTTGGCCGAACGGGCTGCTGCCGCGCATCCATGCCGAGATGCGGGCGCGCTTCGACGCCAGCGTGAAGGTGGGACGGTGACCGGGCCGCGTGATCAGGAGCACGGTATCCTGCGTCGCATGAAGACCACCCCGAGTCTGTGGCTGCGGCTGAAGTCCGCCGCGTCGCGCCCGGGCAAGTGCGTGTCTGGAGTCATCAACGCGGCTCTTCGCGCACTCCTGAGACGGCGTGGCAGGCCAAGGCTCCCTCCACTGCCAAAGTTCTCGAGCGGAGGCGCAACCGTAGACCTCGCGGACCGGGACAGTCTGTATCGGCGAATGGAAGGACGCTGAGGGCGAGTGATGGCTCCGACCAACCCCCGGACCATCGACTGTCGGCCATGACCTCGACCGCCCCCGCCGCTCAGCTCGCCGCCGACAACCCCTTCGCAGCGCCGAGCGCGCTGCCGTACGCGGCGCCGCCGTTCGACCGCATCCGCGACGAACACTTCCTGCCGGCGCTGCTCGCCGGCGTGCAGCAGCACGCCGCCGAGGTACGCACGATCGCGGACGAGCCGTCGCCGCCGACCTTCGCCAACACGGTGGAGGCGCTCGAACGCAGCGGCGCACTGCTGACGCGGGTCAGCAAGGTGTTCTTCAACCTGACCGAGTCGAACACCAACCCGGTGATCCAGAAGGTGCAGGCCGAGGTCGCGCCGAAGCTCGCCGCGCACCAGGATGCGATCCTGCTCGACGGCAGGCTGTTCGCGCGCATCGAGGCGGTGTTCGCGCGGCGCGATGCGCTGGCCGAGCCCGAACAGCGGCGGCTGGTCGAACGCCACCACACCATGTTCGTGCGCAGCGGCGCGCGGTTGCCGCCCGAGGCGCAGCAGCGGCTGCGCGCGATCAACGAGCGGCTGAGCACGCTGCAGACGTCGTTCCAGGAACGGCTGCTCGCCGACACCAAGGCGCTCGGCGTTCTGGTCGACACGCGCGAGGAACTCGCCGGCCTCGACGACAGCGCGATCTCGGCGGCGGCCGCCGCGGCGGCAGCGGCCGGAGCGCCCGGC
>JBASWX010000314.1:0-3865 GCA_049276695.1 Planctomycetota bacterium | reverse complement strand
CATCATGTCCTCCTCGCTCTCCCAGAGCGTCACGGAGAGGGACTTGCCGCTCTCCCGGTCGAAGAGCAGGTAGATCCCTTTGATACGGAATCCGGTTGAAGAGTGCTTGGATGTCATGCCGCCCGGGTCCCGGCAAGCCGGGTGGCGTAGGGCCGGCGGCGCCTTGACCTTGGCGCCGCCACCTTCCTAAGATCCGCAACCCCTCGCGTCCCGGCCGGCAGGCGTTCGCCTGTCGGCTCCCGCTCGTGCCCTCGAGCGGGCGCGTTCCTGTTCGTCCGCGTCCCTCGCAGAGCCAGACCCCGCAGTCGCCGGCCAGGCGACCCAAGACCCCGACCTTTCGGAGCTGCTTCCAATGCCCAATCGCCAGAGCGGTGCCGCCCACGTCCCGATCATGTTCTTCCTGCTGCTCCTGGTGATGTTCCTGGGCGCGCTGGGCTTCGCCTACGTGACGCAGACCAAGAACGGTGAGCTGACCAAGCAGCGCAACGAGGCGATGGCCGACAACCAGACGCTGCGCCAGCGCGACCTGCTGATCGAGCACTACATCGGCGACGTCGGCAACGTGGTCCAGAAGCCCGGCAAGTACGAAGGCCGCGACAACCAGGGCGGCGTCTACGGCGCCGCGGTGCTGGCCTACCCCGGGGTGATGAACCCGAAGGAAGTCAAGAAGGCGCTCGACGACGCGCTCGCCGGCGCCCAGCTGTCGGCCGCCAGCGGCCTCGACAACGTGCTCGGCTCGCTGGTGACCCGCGTCAACCAGCTCAACCAGCGCGTCAAGGACGTCGAGGCCGAACGCGACAAGGCGCTCGACGAGAAGAACGAGGTCGACCGCAAGTTCACCGCGGCGACGGCCGACGCGCAGGCCAAGGCCCGCGAGTTCGGCACCAACCTCGACCAGGCGCGCAGCGACTTCGAGCAGGCCAAGACCGAGAAGGAAGGCCGCATCCAGCAGGTCACGCAGAGCCTGCAGGCCAAGCAGGACGAACTGACGACCGAGAAGGAGCGCGCCACCGCCAAGGAGAAGGACCTCAACCACGAGATCGCCAAGCGCGACATGATGAACTCGGCCCTGGTCGCCCGCGACGCGCTGAAGAAGCCCGCCGACGTGCCGGACGGCAAGATCGTGGTCGCGCGCAACGGCATCCCGACCGCGTTCATCAACCTCGGCCGCAAGGACATGCTGCAGCCGAACACGGTGTTCCGCGTGCGCAGCCCGGGCAGCGACAAGGTGAAGGGCATGGCCACGGTCACCCGGGTCGAAGAGGAGAAGGCCGAAGTCGCGCTGTCGGACTTCGTCGACCCGATCGGCGACTTCGCCCGCGCCGGCGACCTGCTCTACAACGACCTGTTCACGCCGCGCGTGACCCGCACGATCTACCTGATGGGCCGCTTCACCGCGCCGTACAACAAGCCGGAGCTGACCAACCTGCTGAAGCGGCTCGGCAACAAGGTCGTCGACAAGATGGCGCCCGGCGTCGACACCGTGATCCTCGGCAACGACCCGGTCAACGAGGCGGGCGACGGCTTCGCGTCGGTCCAGGAGTCGGCCGAGTTCAAGATGGCGAGCGAGCTGCGGGTCGAGTTCGCCTACCTGTCGACGATCCGCGACTTGATCAAGCTCTGATCGACCGCGAAGCGGTCGATCGAGCTCGATCAAACCACTTCGATTCCCCGCCGCACCTGCCGACCGACGACAACGCGAGCGGCACGCAACGGGCGGCAACGGTGCGGCGGATCGTGCGGCCCTCTTGACGAGCCCTGCTGGCACGACGGTGCCCGCGGGGCTCGCGCCGTTCCCGGCGGTCGTTCCCGCGGTCCGGTCGCGGTAGATTGCGCGGCGCGATGGTGTCCCTCGACGATCCGAAGCTCGGCAAGGCGCTCGACGAGCCCGAGCTGCCGCGGATGACGTTCGGCGACCATCTCGAGGAACTGCGCTCGCGGGTCGTCAAGTCGCTGCTGGCGATCGTCGTCGCGGTGGTCGCGTTGCTGCCGTTCAAGGACAGCGTCGAAGAAGTGATCCTCGGCCCGTACCGGGCGCAGTGGCGCGCGGGGTTCCTCGCGCACATCGAGAGCCTGGAAGCCAAGGTCGCTGCCGCGGCGACCGGCGCGCCGCTGGACAAGCGCACGCCTGGCTTCCTCGAGTACGCGCGCGCGAACAAGGACGCGATCCTCGCGGGCCGGGACGAGTACTCGTTCCTGCTGAAGGAGGAGACCGGCTATCCGGTGCCGTACGGGCTGTACTCGATCAACGGCCTCGAGGACATGCTGGCGTTCATGTGGGCGTCGCTGATGTTCGCGCTGGTGATCGCGAGCCCGATCGTCATCTGGCAGGTCTGGGCGTTCATCGCCGCCGGGCTGTACAAGGCCGAGCGTGCGGCCTTCTACCGCTACTTCCCGTTGATGGCGTGCCTGCTGGCGGGGGGCGTCGCCTTCGGCTACTTCATCGCGCTGCCGTACAGCCTTGGCTTCCTGATCCGGATGATGAACCCGGACCAGGTCAACGCGATGTTCAGTGTCGGCCAGTACCTGACGCTGCTGTTCGCGTTGACCGGGGCGATGGGGCTGGTGTTCCAGCTGCCGGTCGTGATGGTCGCGCTGCAGCGCATCGGCCTCGTGACCCACCGCGCGTTCGTCAAGAACTGGCGGCTGACGATCCTGATCATCTTCGTCGTCGCCGCGGTGGTGACGCCGCCGGAACCGATCTCGATGCTGCTGATGGCGGCGCCGATGCTGCTGCTGTACGGCCTCGGCCTGCTGCTGACGTGGTGGGCGCGCGGCCGCGACGCGCCGGTGGTGGCGGCATGACGTTGGTCGGTGAGATCGTCGCGATCGGCGACGAACTGATCCACGGGGCGCTGCTCGACACCAACAGCAAGTGGCTGGCCGGCGAACTGGAGCGCGCTGGCGTGGGCGTGCAGCGCTTCGTGGTGACCAGCGACGACCCCGCGAGCCTGCGCAGTGCGCTCGCCGACGCCTGTGCGCGCGCCGACATCGTGGTGGCGACCGGTGGGCTCGGGCCGACGCTCGACGACCGCACCCGCGACGTGGTCGCGGACCTCCTCGGCGGGCCGCAGTGGTTCGACGCCGGCAGCTGGGAGCAGATCCAGCAGTGGTTGCAGAGCCGCCGCCGGCCGGTGCCCGACAGCAACCGCCGACAGGCGCACTTCCCGCCCGGGGCCACGCCGATCGCCAACCCGGTCGGCACTGCGCCAGCGTTCTCGGTGCGGGTCGGCAGGGCGCTGCTGTTCGCGCTGCCCGGCGTGCCGCGCGAGATGCAGGTGCTGGTCGAACGCAACGTGCTGCCGGCACTCGCGGCGCTGCCTGGGCTGCGACCGGTGGCACAAGCGTGGCTGCGCGTGCTCGGACCGTCCGAAGCGCTGCTCGGCGAACGCATCGAACGGTTCATGGTGCCCGGCCGCGACCCGGCCGTCGGCATAACCGCGTCGGGCGGGCTGCTGACCGTGCGCATCGTCGGCACCGGGACGAGCCGCGAGGCGGCGGCGGCGGCGTGCGCGGCGACCGCGGCGGAACTGCGGCCGCTGCTGGGCGACTGGTTGTTCGCCGAGGGCACGCAGGAGCTGCCCGAACTGGTGGTGCAGCACCTCGCGCGCAGCGGCCGCACGCTGGCGCTCGCCGAGTCTTGCACCGGCGGGCTGGTCGCGGCGCGGCTGACCGACGTGCCGGGGGCGTCGGCGGTGCTGCGCGGCGGTGTCGTCGCCTACGCCAACGACGCCAAGCGCGACCTGCTCGACGTGCCGGCGGCGATGTTGGCCGCACACGGCGCGGTCAGCGAGCCGGTGGCCCGCGCGATGGCCGAAGGCGCCCGCGCGCGCTTCGCTGCGTCGCTCGGGGTCGCCGTCACCGG
>JBASWX010000313.1:0-6906 GCA_049276695.1 Planctomycetota bacterium | reverse complement strand
CCACAGCAGCGTGCGACCGAGCGCGTGGACGTCGATCGCCGGCGACGGCACGCCGCCCGCTGCCTCGGGCGCGGCGAACCAGGCGGTGCCGAACGCGATCGGCGTCGTACCGCCGATCGGGTGGCTGTGCTCGAAGTCGAGCAGCAGCGTCGCCGTCGCGGTGCGCAGCAGGTTCTTGGGCTTGACGTCGCCGTGGCACAGGCCGCCTGGGGCTGCCGCGGAGCGCAGTGCGTGCAGGCGGGCGAGGGTCGCGGCCACCGGCGCCAACAACTCGCACGCGAACGCCGCCGGCAGCGCGCCCTCGGCGCCGACCAGGCGATCGAGGTCGATGCCGTCTTCGCGCGCGGTCGTCACGCACGGCCGGCCGCTCGCCGGATCGAGCCCCGCTCGCAGGTGGCGGACCACCCCTTCGCCGGCCGCCAGGGCTCCCATCGCGAACTCACGTTCGGCGTCGGCCAAGGCGCCGGCGAGGTAGACCTTGGCGACGACGGGGTCGCCGGTGCCGGGGTCGATGCGTTCGACGACGGTTCGCGCCGGAGAACAGTGCAGCAGCCGTTCGGCGGCGGTTGCAGCCTTGGCGGATGGCATGGGGATTGGGGAGATGCCGGCAGCCCGCGACTGCCAAGCCGTCCAGGGGCGTGAGCCCGGTGGGGGTGGTGCTGGACAACCCCCAGGTTACCAGAATCCAAGGCGATGCGAAGCTCGGCGGAAACCCGACGGCACGTCCAGTCTAGTAGGCTCCACCGACGGTAACCCGACGCCGAACGGCGACGCCCCCCGACCATGCCCGTTTGCCTCGAAATCACCGACCGATCCCCGACGCGCGAACTCGAAGTCGACGCCGACAGTTTCTGGATCGGCGGGCCGCGATCGCAGTGCGAGGTGGAACTCGACCTGCCTGGGGTCTTCGGCCGGGTGCTGGAAGTGGCGCGCGACGACCGCGGCCGGCTGCGGGTGCGCGCCGAGCCCGGGTTGCCGTTCCCGATCCGGTGCGCGACCGGGACCATCGGCGCGCGGTTCGAGTCGTTCCTGGATGGCGACGTGCTGAACGTCGGCCCGGCCCTGGTCAAGCTGCGCTTCCGCGCCGAGCCGGTCGGCGACAACGTGGTGGCGCTGGATCCCGCGACGCTGACCGCGTCGCCCGGGTCGCCGGTCGGCGCGTGGTACCGGACGTTCATGGAGATGGCCGACCATCTCGAAGGGCTGAAGAGCCAGGACCAGATGGTGCCGGCGGCGATGGCGGCGATCCTGCGCGCGACCGGCGCCGACCGCGTGCACGTCGAACTCGATGACGACACGCCGCAGTCGTTCTTCATGACGCGGCCCGAGGACCGCCGGCAGTTCCGGGTCAGCCGGTCGCTGGTCGAGCAGGTGCGTGCGTCGGGGCGCGTCGTGCACGTGCCGGTCGCGGCGTCGGACCCGGTTGCGCGCACCTTCCACAGCGTGCGCAGCGAGGGCATCTCGTCGGCGGTGGCGCTGCCGATCCAGGCGCTCGGCAAGACGCTGGGCGTGATCTACGCCGACTGCACGCGCGACGGTGCAGTGCTGTCGGCCGAGGACCTGCAGCGCGTCGCGTTCTGCGCCCGGATCCTGGCGACCGCACTCGGCAACCGCGTGCTGGTGCGCAGCCTGCTCGACAGCAAGGTGCCCGCGGCAGCGCACTGGGCGCTGGAATCGAAGAGCCCCGCGTGCGCCGAGTTCATCCAGCGCGTCAAGCTGTACGCACCGGCGGACTACACGGTGCTGGTGCGCGGCGAGACCGGGACCGGCAAGGAAGTGATCGCGCGGGCGATGCACGAACTGTCGCGCCGCTGCAAGGGGCCGTTCGTGCCGGTCAACTGCGCGGCGATCCCGGGCGAGCTGATGGAGAGCATGCTGTTCGGCCACGAGAAGGGCGCGTTCACCGGCGCCCTGCAGGCGCGGCGCGGCCACTTCGAGGAGGCGCACGGCGGCACGATCTTCCTCGACGAGATCGGCGACATGGCGCTCGAGCTGCAGGCCAAGATCCTGCGCGTGCTGCAGGACCGCATCGTCGTGGCGGTCGGCGGCCGGCGGCAGGTGCGCGTCGACGTGCGCATCGTCGCGGCGACCCACCAGGATCTCGAGCGCATGGTGCGCGAGGGGCGCTTCCGCGAGGACCTGTACTACCGGCTGCGCGAACTGGAGATCCTGCTGCCGGCACTGCGCGAGCGCCCCGAGGACATCCCGGGTCTCGCCGCGATGTTCGTGCGCGAAGCGGCCGACGAACTCGGTTGCGCCGAGCTGCCGGCGCTGTCGCCGGAAGCCGAACTGCGGCTGCAGCACGAGAGCTGGCGCGGCAACATCCGCGAACTGCGGCACGTGGTGAAGGGCGCGGTGCTGCGGGCGGGCGGCGGCACGATCACGCCGGCGCACCTCGATCTCGACCGGCGCCTCGAGCGCCCGATCGAAACCGTCGCGGTCGGGCAGGCGGCGGCGGGACCGGTGCCTGTTGGCGAAACCGCTGCGACTTGGAAGGACCGCCTCGAGGCGCAGGAGAAGCAGGCGCTGCAGCGCACGTTGGCCGAAGCCAGCGGCAACCTGACGCGCGCCGCCGAGTTGTTCGGCGTGCCGCGCACCACCTACCGCGAGAAGCTGGTGCGCCACGGCTTGCTCGACAATTGACCCCGGCCGATTAGCTTGTTCCGCCCTTGCCGCCCCGCAATCCCGATCCGGTCGCGACCATCACGGTGGTCGGTGACGTGCACCGCTGGTGGCGCAACGCCGACACCGTCTATCTGGAGCGCGCCGGCTCGGACCTGACCCTGTTCGTCGGCGACCTCGGTGACGAAGACGTCGAGATGGTGCGCAAGATCGCCGAGTTGCCGGTCAACAAGGCGGTGCTGCTCGGCAACCACGACGCCTGGCAGAGCTTCGGCAAGAAGGCGTGCACGCCGAAGCTGCGCGAGTGCCTGGCGGTGCTCGGCGACGACCACCTCGCCTACGGCGTGCGCGAGGTGCCGGCGGCCGGCATCTCGGTGATCGGCGCGCGGCCGTTCTCGTGGGGCGGTCCGAGCCTGCGCAGCCCCGAAGTCTACGACGAGATCTACGGCATCCACACGATGCGCCAGTCGGCGGCGGCGATCGTCGACGCGGCGCGCAACGCGCAGCATCGCGACCTGGTGATCCTCGCGCACAACGGCCCGCTCGGGCTCGGTGGGCAGACCACCGACCCGTTCGGCAAGGACTTCGGCAAGCCCGGCGGCGATTGGGGCGACCGCGACCTGGCGCTCGCGATCCAGCGCATCGAAGGTTTCGGGCTGCGCGTCCGCGCGGTGATCGCCGGGCACATGCACCACAAGGTCGTGCACCCGCGCGGCGCCGAACGCCAGCGCTTCCTGCGTCGCGGCGACACGCTGTTCCTCAATGCCGCCTACGTACCGCGGGTGCGCGGCAACGGCACCGAGGACGAGATGTCGTACTTCCTGCGCACCCGCTGGCAGGCCGGCGAGTGCGTCGGCTGCGACGAGGTGTGGGTCGACGTGCACGGCGACGAGCGCGAAGCGCACCCGCCGGCGGTGGTCGAGGTCGAGGGCCTGGCGCCGGTCGTCGACGAGACCCAGGAATGACCGGTCAGCGCTTGCCGGCCGCCGCCGCGACCTTCTCGACGGCGCGCCAGACGCGCAGCAGGTTGCCGCTCCAGATCTGCTGGATCTGCTGCTCGCTGTAGCCGCGGCGCACCAGTTGGCGGGTCACGTTGCGGCTCTCGCTGGCGTCCTGCCAGCCGACGAGGCCGCCGCCGCCGTCGAAGTCGGTGCCGATGCCGGCGTGGTCGATGCCGATCGTCTTGACGACGTGGTCGATGTGGTCCACGAAGTCGCCGACGTCCGCCTTGGGGAACTTCGCGTCGATCGCCGGGATGCCGTCGCGGTACTTCTGCCAGCGCGACTCACGCTCTTCGGGCGTCAGCTCACTGTCGGCGCCGCGGTCGGGCAGGCCGCACTCGGCGCGCCACTTCTGCAGGGCCTCGGCGCGGGCCTGGTTCGACTTGACGAAGTCGGCCAGAGCCACGCACTGCACGACGCCGCCCTTCTTCGCCAGTGCGCGCAGCTGCTCGTCGTCGAGGTTGCGGGTGTGGTCGTTGATCGCGCGCGCGCCGCTGTGCGACGCGATCACCGGTGCTTCGCTCGCTGCGACCGCCTGCAGCATCGTAGTGCGGGCCGCGTGCGAGACGTCGACCATGATGCCGACGCGGTTCATCTCGGCGATCGCCTGCCGGCCCAGCTCGCTGAGCCCGCCGTGCCGGCCCGCGGCCGGCGTGTGCGAGTCGCCGAGCTGCGTGTGACCGTTGTGGGCGATGCTCAGGTAGCGGGCGCCGCGGGCGTGGAACTGCGCGATGCGGCCGAGGTCGGTGCCCATCGGGTAGCCGTTCTCGATGCCGATGCAGGCGATCAGCTTGCCGTCGTGGTGCAGGCGTTCGACGTCGTCGGGGCTGGTCGCCAGCCCGATCGTGTCGCCGTGCAGGCGCACCATGCGATGGATCGCGTCGAACTTGGCGTTCGCCTCGGCCAGCGCGCGCGCGTAGCCGGCGTCGTCGAGCCGGCGCTGGTCGACGTAGACGATGAAGAACGCGCAGTCGTAGCCGCCTTCGCGCATCTTCGGGAAGTCGACCTGGCTGCGGCCGCGCACGCTCGGGTCGAACCGGGCGCGGAACTCCTCGCGCGTCTTCGGGTCCTCGGGCAGCGACTCCGGCGCCAGTTTGCTGTCGATGTCCTTGTGCGTGTCGAGCGTCAGCAGCCGGGCGTGGATCGCGTCGGCGAGCGCGACTTGCTCGGGCGTCGCGGCGGGGCGTTGGGCCGGGGGAGCGGCGGCGAGCAACAGGACGGCGAGGTGGGGGCGCATGCCGGCAGGAGTAGCCGGTGCCGTGTGCGTCGGCCAGGGGCGGTCGCGGACCTCATTCGGCGGCGCGGCGGGGTCGCGTTGTCGGTGTTTGGCAAGCTTCGGGGCTCGGTCGGTGCCGCGTTCATCAGCAACGATCCCGGGGGCGACTACGACACCGACGTCTCTGGCGTCGGCGTCGAGGTCGGCGTGCGCTTCCAGGCGTCGGCATTCCTGCTCGAGACCGCATTCGTGTCCCGCAGCACGACCTACGACGTCACCGACCCGGCTGATCCGGGCGTCGTGCCGGCGACGTTGCCGGAGACCGAGTTCGCGTTCACCGGGATCGTGATCGGTCTGGGCGTGCGCTGGTAGCCCGCCGAACGCGGCGGTGGCGATTGCGCCGTTGCGCGCGCCCGGTTCGCCGGCATCATCGCCGCCCCGGATGACCGAGACTGCGGACGTGGTCGTGATCGGCGGCGGCATCATCGGCTGCGCCGTGGTGCAGCATCTGGCGCTGCTGCTGCCGCGTTCGGCGCGCATCGTGCTGCTCGACCGCGGGCCGATCGCCGGTGGCACGTCGAGTTCGTGCATGGGCCACCTGATGGTGACGCCCGACGACGCGCAGGAGTACGCGTTCACCAAGAGCAGCCTGCGCTGGTGGCGTGAACTGCACGAACGCCAGGGCGGCTTCGACTACAACCCGACCGGGGCCCTGTATCTGGCGGACAGCGACGCCGACGCCGAGCTGTTCGCGGTGCTGCGGCAGCAGTTCGCCGACCAGGGCGACCGCGCCGACGTGCTCGATCGTCGGCAGCTGCACGAGCTCGAGCCGGGGCTCGCCGACGATCTGCCGGGGGCGTTGTTCTATCCGGGCGACGGCGTCGTGCTGCCGATGCCGGCGGCGGCGGCGATGCTGCGCGAGGCGAAGCACCACAACGAGCAGGTGGTGGTGCGACCGTTCTGCGCGGTGACCGGTGTGCGGTGCGCTGGCGGCCGCGTCGCCGGCGTCGACACCGCGGCTGGCCCGATCGCGACGCGCGTCTGCGTCAACGCGACGGGGGTGTGGGCGCCGGAGATCGCGCGGCTGGCCGGCCAGCCGGCGCTGCCGATCGTGCCGCGCGCCGGCAACCTCGCGATCACCGGCCACCATCTGTCGCCGATCCGCACCCAACTGCTCGAGATCAGCTACATCCGCTTCGCGCACGGCGCCGCCAAGGTCGATCCGACGCGCACCGACGATCCGGGTGGGCACGCGGTGAACATGCAGCCGCAGACCTGTGGCGGCTGCCTGATCGGCAGCACGCGGCAGTTCCGGGGCATGGACCGCACGCTGAACCGCGAACTGCTGCACCGTTCGCTGCTGCGGGCGCGCCGCTACGCGCCCGGCCTCGGTGCGGCACCGATCGTGCGCACGTGGGTCGGGCTGCGGCCGTTCTCGCTCGACAAGCACCCGCTGATCGGCCCGTGGCCGCCCCTGGCCGGGCTGTGGATCGCGGCCGGGCACGAGGGCCTCGGCATCTCGCTGGCGCCGATCACCGGCCGCCTGCTGGCGCAGCAGATCGCCGGGCAGACGCCGGACATCGACCATGTGCCGTACCTGCCGGCGAGGTTCGTCGCATGACCGGCGAACGGCTGCGCGGAGCGCCGGAACGCGCCGAGGTCGTGTTCACGTTCGCCGGGCAGCGGATCGCGGCGCGCGAGGGTGATTCGATCGCGATGGCGTTGTGGGCGGCGGGCGAACGCGTGCTGCGGCAGAGCAGCCGCGACGGCGCGCCGCGCGGTGTGCTGTGCAACATGGGCATCTGCTACGAGTGCCTGTGCGTGGTCGATGGTGTCACCGTGCGCGCGTGCACGACGCTGGTGCGGCCCGGCGTGCGGGTCGAACGCGGAGGCCGGCCGTGAGTGCGGCACGCGTGCTCGACGCCGACGTCGGCATCGTCGGTGCCGGGCCGGCCGGGATGGCCGCGGCCAACGTGCTCGCCGCCGCCGGCCTCGCGGTCACGGTGCTCGACGAAGGACACCGCGCCGGCGGCCAGATCTTCCGCCAGCTGCCGGCCGGAGCGGCGG
>JBASWX010000312.1:0-3028 GCA_049276695.1 Planctomycetota bacterium | reverse complement strand
GCTTTGGTTCCGCGCGATTCGTGGCAGGTTGGTGGCTTCCTCCTTTCGAGGCAAACACCATGAACACGATCCGCCGCTTCGCGGCCCTGCTCTTCCTCGTCTCTTCGCCACTGCTCGCGCAGTCGATGACCGTCACGCCGAACGGCGTCGTCACCGGCGGCACGACCCTCAAGATCGACTACTCGAACTCGAGCCTCGCTGGCCAGACTGTCGTCGTCACCTTCACTGGCGGCGATCCGCCCGTGGTGCAGTCGATCGAGATCCACCTCGACAGCAACGGCAACGGCAGCGGCAACTGGACGACGCCGACCGACTGGTCGAAGGTCTACATCAACGCGTCGGGCGTCGCCGAGCAGGTCGTCGTCATCACCTGATTCCGACTGTGGGCGACGGGCGCAACGCGCCATGCTCGCTCAGTGCAGCAGCGAACAGAGGCGCGTCAGCATCGCTGTGCGCTGCAGTTCCCTCGTGGCGTCGGTGAAGCGCGCGTCGCGCAGCGCCGCGATCATCGGTCGGATCGCGGAGGCCGCGACGGCGAGGGCAGCGAGGCGAGCCGGCTGCGGCTGGTTCGTGTCCTGCGCGATCCGCAGTTGAGCGCGTGGCTCCGACGTGGCGGTGGCAGTCGGGACCGCCGTGCCGGATGCGAAGGCGAACAGCTGGACGCGAAGCGCGCTCGCGGCCAGCGCAAGGTCTGCGTTGGTGTCGGAGGCCAGCCGACGCAGGCCTTGCACGAAGGCCAGCGCTTCATCGTCCAGTCTGGTCAAAGCGAGCAGGCGTTCGGGTTCCGGTCGTGATTCCTCGCTGGCCTGCAGCGCCGCGGCGGGCTGCGTTGCGAATGGCGTCGCCAGGTGGTCGGGTAGCACAACCCGGATGCCGATCCATCCCAGTGGCACCAGGCACGCTGCCAACGCGACTGCCGCCAGCGTGCGCCGCGGCCGCGGTTGCGGCCGTGGGCCGGTGGTCCGCCGCACCAATTCGTCGATCACCGGCTTCGACATCACCACCGGCGGCGTGGCCTCGAGATCCCGTTCGCAGCGCAGCAGTTCGCGCGGCCGCGGCCGGTGGTCGTCGACGATGCGCCGCCAGTCCTTGTTGGCGTCGGTCATCGGCCGAACTCCGGCTCGCTCGCCGCTTCGGCGGTCGGCTCGCGGTTCTCGACGAAGTGTCCGAGCCGCAGCATCATCGTGCGGATCTGGTCGCGACCGTGCGCGCGCGCGTTCAGCACGGTCTGTTCGCTGGTGCCGAGCTGGGCCGCGAGTCTGCCGGTGTGGGCGGTGCCGTCGGCGTCGAGGTCGGCCTGCAGCACGAGCCGCTGCAGCCGCGGCAGCAAGCCGATGCAGCCCTGGAAGTCGGCGATGCGCAGCAGCCGCTGCTGTTGCGACGGGTGCGGATCGAGCCACGCCAGGATCTCCAGGAACTCGTCGAGTGGCAGGCCGGGTCGCCGTTCTGCCCGCATCGCTGCCAGGGCGAAGTTGCGGGCGGTCACGAACAGCCAGGCGCGCAGCGTGCCCTGCGACAGGTCGTGCCCGGGGCCAGCGTCCCAGGCGCGTAGCACCGCCCGACTGACCGCGTCGTCGACGTCGACCCATACCTGCACGCGCTCGAACACCCGCCGCAGCCGTTCGAGCACCACGCCGCCGTGGTCCTGCAGCAGGCGCCGCAGGCCGTCGGGGTCGCGGGCGCGCAGCAGCGCCAGCGTCCGGACGTCGTCGCTCACGACGGGTTCGTTCGACATGATCAGGTGGGATCAGGGCAGCGGAAACGCCTCGCACAGTTCCTGGACCAACGGCCGGAAGCGCTCCGGATCGTTGCCGCGCACGAGCCCGACGATGACGTCGGCCACCGCCGCGATCTGGTCCTTGCCGAAGCCGCGCGTGGTCACCGCCGCGGTGCCGAGTCGCAGCCCCGAGGTGACGAGCGGCGGGCGCTGGTCGCCGGGCACCGCGTTCTTGTTGACCGAGAGGCCGGCCGCGCGCGCGCGTTCCTCGACCGCAGCGCCGGTGACGTCGCTGCGCCGCAGGTCGACCAGCACGATGTGGTTGTCGGTGCCGCCGGTGACGAGGTCGAGGCCGCTGGCGAGCAGGCGTTCGGCCAGGAACGCGGCGTTGGCGACGACGCGCTGTGCGTAGCTCCGGAACTCCGGCCGCAGCGCTTCGCCGAACGCGACCGCCTTCGCAGCGATCTGCTGGACCAGCGGGCCGCCTTGCGAGCCGGGGAACACCGACGAGTGGATCAGCTTGGCGACGTCCTTCTTCGCCAGGATCATGCCGCCGCGCGGCCCGCGCAGCGTCTTGTGCGTGGTCATCGTGACGACATCGGCGTGGCCGACAGCACCCGGCACCGCGCCGGCCGCCATCAGCCCGGCCGGGTGCGCGACGTCCGCCATCAGCAGGGCGCCGGCTTCGCGCGCGATCGCCGCGAACGCCGCGTAGTCGATGTTGCGGCAGTAGCTGCTGCCGCCGGCGATCAGCACCTTCGGCTGGTGTTCCTTGACCAGCGCCCGCACCGCGGCGAGATCGATGCGGCCGGTCGCATCGACGCCGTACTGGCGGGCCTGGAAGACGATGCCGGTGTGGCTCTTGTCGTGGCCGTGGCTGAGATGACCGCCGGCCTTCAGCGCCATGCCGACGATGCGCCCGCCGGGCCCGGCCAGCGCCACCAGGGCCGCCAGGTTGGCGGTCGTTCCCGAGTGCGGCTGCACGTTGGCTTCCTCGGCGCCGGCGAACAGCTGCAGCGCGCGCTGCCGGCACAGTTCCTCGACGCCGTCGGCGACCTCGCAACCGCCGTAGTATCGGCGTCCCGGGTAGCCCTCCGCGTACTTGTCGGTGATGCGCGAAGCGCTCGCCTGGCGGACCGAGGCCGAGCAGTGGTTCTCGGAAGCGATCAGGGTCAGGGAGCGGCGCTGGCGGTCGTCTTCACGCTGCAACCAGGCTGCGACTTCGGGGTCCTGGTCGCGCAGCGGACCTTGGTGCGGATCGAAGGGGCTCACGAGGCCGGCAACTTACGGGGCCGGCCGCACCGCGGCCAG
>JBASWX010000311.1:0-2130 GCA_049276695.1 Planctomycetota bacterium | reverse complement strand
GGAACGTGCCGAGCAGGCTGCCGATCGTGCCGGCGGCGCTGATGGCGCCGACGCTGCGGCCGACGTCGCCACCGCCGCGCACCGCGCTCGTCACCAGCAGCGGCGACACCGCGCCGAGGCACGCCATCGCCGGTGCGAACAGCAGCACCGTGGCGACGAACGACGCGCGGACCAGCACGGGCATCGCCGCATCGAGCGGCAGTTCCGCTGGCACCAGCCAGGAGCCGAGCCCGCCGGCAACCCACGGCGCCGAGGCGACCAGCAGACCCGCCGCAACGAGGCACCGCGCTGCCCACCCCGCCGGGTCGGCCCTGGCGGCGAGCCGCCCACCGAGCCACGCTCCCGCCGCCAGCGCGGCCAGGATCACGCCGATGACGTTGGTCCACACGTAGGCGGAATCGCCGAAGTGCGGCGCCAGCAGGCGCACCGCGGTCAGTTCCGCCGCCATGCAGCCGAACCCCGCCAGCGTTGCCGCGACCACCGCGGCCGCGGTCGCGCGACGCAGCGGCGGGTCCGCCTGGCCCGCCACTACTTCGGCACGGTGGTCGTGAACACCACCGGGAACAGGCAGTCCCAGTCGTAGCGACCGACCAGCCCTTCACGCAGGTCGCGGAACGTGCGCGTGCGCTTCTCGGTGACCGCCTTGTCGTTGATGACGACGGTGAACTCCTTGTCGAGGTCGACCAGGTCGTCGTTCAGGAACAGCTTGAACTGCTCGACGCCCACCGCCTTCACGGTGATGCGGTTGGTCTTGCGGTCGGCCTGCACCTCGAGCCGCGGCTTCTTGTCGGGCGCAGCGCTCAGCAGGCTGTCGGCGGTGTCGATGTCGACCCAGTAGGCCCGGTTGTAGCGGTCGTGGTTCGGCTCGATCACGACCCGCGGCGGCAGCATGTTGCGCCGCTTGTCCTTCAACCACTCCTCGATCTGCGCGTTCGCGCCCTTGTGCGGGTACTCGTCGGCGACGTCCAACGCGGTGATCTTGCCCGGCGAGACCTCCTCGAGGCGCTTCTTCAAGGCGTCGACCACGGCCGCAGTCGCTGCGGTGCGCAGCAGCAGCACCGGGACTCCGGTCAGGCTGCCGAGCCGGATGTCGTCGACCTCGCTCGGCAACCGCAGCACCGCCCCGCCGAAACGATCCGGGAACAGCGTCATCAGCCGCAGCGCGAAGCCGCAGGCGCCGCGCCCGCAGTCGAGGAAGACCCGCGCGCGGTCGACGTTGTAGGTCGACATCACCTCGCCGAAGGTCCGGAACACGGTCTTGATGCGCCGGTTCTCCTCGTCCTCGGCGCCTTCGCGCGAGTAGTCCGGGATCGGGTCCATCTCGAGGCCGGACGGGATCACCGGCAACTGCACGATCGTGTCCCCGCTCAGCGTCGACTTGTCCCACGTCGCACTGAACCAGTCGACCGGCTTGACCCAGTCGCTCGGCTTGTCGGCCGCGATCGTGCCGGGCACCAGCAACAGCGTGCGGTGCGGCGTCGCCGCTTTGTAGGTCTTCGGCAGGAAGAAGCTGTAGTTGAGCTGCTCTTCCTTGATGGCCTCGGCCCGCAGCTGGCCGAGCGAGATCGACGGCTGCTTCACCAGGAAGCAGTTCTCGAACACCGCCCGCAGGTCGATCATCGAGCCGAGCACGCCCTTCTTCTCGGCCTTGCGCCACTCGTCCTCGAACTTGCCCTTGCTCTTGTCGCGTTCCTTGCCGGCCTTGTCGCGCTCCTTGCCGCTGGCGCGATCGTAGGTCGCGTCGTCGAGCAGGTATTCGGCCAGCCTGGTGCGCAGGCTCGCCTGTTCGGGGGCCGTCAGCACCGCCGGCTTGCCGTTCTGCGGCGGCTCCGGAGTCGGCGCGCTCGGGGTCGGAGTCGGGTTCGGCGTCGGCGCCGGGGGATCCTGGGGCAACAGTGCGGTGAGCAGGGCCAGCGAAACCAAGACCGTCATCGAGCAATCCTCGGGGTAGCAGAGCGCCGCACCGGCGACTGGCCGCGGCGTTGGGTCAGGCGTCACGGTAGCCGACCGGGCACCCGCCCACCACCGGGGAACGGCCGCCGCGCGCCCCCTCTACGGCCGCCGGCGCACCGGTGCGAGGCGATCGAGCGCGACGTCGAGGTAGACGCGGGCCAGCATCGCGGCGTCGGG
>JBASWX010000310.1:0-2631 GCA_049276695.1 Planctomycetota bacterium | reverse complement strand
CCGCGGCGATCGCCGCCTCGCGCGCCTCGATGTCGGCAACCCTCGCCTGCCACAGCGCCAACTCGTCCGGGTGGCGCATCGCGTGGTTGAAGAAGTCGGCGAACGCGTACGGCCGCGGATTGAGAGTCGCGTCGTAGCCGTTGCGCTCGACGCCGTCGCAGTTGACGCGCGCCCGCATGTTGTCGGGCACGTAGTAGAACGTCGAGTTGTTGCCCGCCGGCATCTTGCCGGGGTAGTGGTAGACGTCAGGGATCACCGCGTAGCTGTCGGTCTCGTCGTTGGTGTACGGGCGGTAGGCCTGGTTGCGGCCGAAGCTCGCCTTGGTGATCCAGTGCGTCTTGAACTCCAGGCCCGGCGAGCGGGTCTGCAGGTCCATGATCATCGACTCGACGAACGGCTTGATCGAGTCCATGTAGACCCACCAGCCCGGGATGTTCTCGACCGCGAGCAGGTAGGTGTCGACGACCTGCGTGCAGGGGAACGAGTCGCCCGCCGAGTTGACGACCGCCGACAGGTCGGCGAGCGCGAGTTCGTTGCCCTGCTGGTCCTTGCGGTAGATGCGCACCGTGATGTAACGCACGTTGCGGTTGTTGATGCCGGCGAACGGTTGCACGGTGATGCGGCGCGACCACAACCACTCGCCGTTCCGCTGCCAGTTGCCGGAGACGACGTGGTCGGCCGCGATCAAGGCGCCGGTGGTGCCGGTCTGGATCGACAGCGTCGGCTTGTTGATGACGCCGTCGTCGAGCACGTCGAGGTCGACCGCCTCCAGCTCGCCGCGGTCGACATAGCTCTGGATCTCCGACAGGATCGCCTGCGCCTTGCTGAACGCGAACACGCGGTCGCGTTCGCTCGCCGTCGTCTGGTAGTTGAGGGCGAGGTGGTTGATCAGGACCGCCGCCCCGATCACCAGGATCAGCATGCCGAACGCGAGTTCGGCGAACGTGAAGCCTGACTGAGGAACCTTGGTTCGCATGGGCCACATCTCCTGTCGGTCGGGCTCGCGCATGGTCGGCGGGTTATCGGCAGCCGGCCCCGTGGCCGTGATGGCGATCGCGACCGCTGTCCCGTTCCGGGACTGGCGCGGCCGGCGGCGGTTCACCGCCGGCGCACTGCCGGCATTTGCAACACGACGGGCGCGCACCGATGCTGGTGCGCTTGTCCACCGTTCGCCCGCTCCGCCGCGCCTTCGGCCGCCCGCTCGCGTTGCTGCGCGCGCACTGGCGGATCGTCGCGCTCGGCACCGCACTGGTGCCGGTACACGCCGCGGTGTCGCTGTGCATGCCGCGGCTGCTCGGCGACGCCCTCGATGCGCTGGCGACCTCCGGCGACCGCGAACTGCTGGCCGGCACGTGCTGGCTGCTGCTGGTGCTGGCCGCGGCCGAGAGTGTTTCCCGCTACGTCTCGCGCAAGACGCTGATCGACGCGTCGCGCCACGTCGAGCAGGCGCTGAAGAACGAACTGATCGCGCACCTGCAGCGGCTGCCGGTCGCGTGGTTCGACCGCTCGCGCACCGGCGACGTCACCAGCCGGCTGACCCAGGACGTCGAACTGGTGCGCTTCGTGATGGGCCCGCTGCTGCTGCACGGCGGCAGCACGCTGTGCCTGCTGCCGGCGGGCCTGTGGCTGATGCTCGGCATGGACGTGCCGGTCACGCTGGCGAGCCTCGGCGCGTTCGGCGCGTTGTTCGCGGTGATGCGCGTGCTGATGCCGCGGCTGCACGGCTGGAGCAAGAAGGCGCAGGAAGCGATCGGCGACCTGTCGCAGCGCGCGCAGGAGGACTTCGCCGGCATCCGCGTGGTGCAGCAGTTCGACCTGGCGCTGCGCGAACGCGCGGCGATGGCGACGAAGAACCGGCGCTACCTGCTCGCCAACCTGCGGCTGTCGCGGCTGCGTTCGCTGCTGCACGCGCTGGTGCACTCGACCAGCGGCGTCGTGATGCTCGGCGTGCTGGCGCTCGGCGGCTACCAGGTCATCGCCGGCAGGATCACGATCGGGCAGCTGTTCCAGTTCACCGGCTACCTCGGGCTGATGACGTTCCCGTTGGAGATCCTGGGCTGGACGCTGGCGACGCTGCCGCGCGCCTACGCCGCCGGCATCCGGATCGCCGAACTGTTCGAAGTTGCACCGGAGGCGGCCACCGGAGTGGCGCGCGAACTGCGCGGCGAGCTGCGGGTGACCGGGCTGTCGTTCAGCTACCCGGGTGCTTCCCGGCAAGCGCTGCACGGCGTGTCGTTCACGCTGCCGGCCGGCCGCAAGCTCGGCCTCGTCGGCCCGGTCGGCAGCGGCAAGTCGACCCTGCTGGCGCTGCTGCTGCGCTTCTACGATCCACCGCGCGGCACGATCTTCGTCGACGGCCACGACGTGCTCGACCTGTCGCCGCCGAGCCTGCGGGCGCTGTTCGCGTTGGCGCCGCAGGACCCGTTCCTGTTCAGCGACACGGTCTCGGCCAACGTCGGCTTCGCCCGCGACGGCACCGCCGACGCCGATCTGGACTCGGCGGTCGCCGCCGCCGCGCTCGACCAGGACCTCGGCCAGTTGCGCGACGGGCTCGCCACCATCGTCGGGGAACGCGGCGTCACCCTGTCCGGCGGCCAGAAGCAGCGGGTGTCGCTGGCGCGCGCGCTGCTC
>JBASWX010000309.1:0-17146 GCA_049276695.1 Planctomycetota bacterium | reverse complement strand
GGTGTTGGCGGCGGCGCCTTCGGCGGCATCGCCGGCATCGGCACCGGGGCCGCGGCTTTGGGCGCTGCGGGGGGCGGTGGTGCGGATGGCGCGGCCGGCTTCGCGGGTGCAGCGGCGGGGGCCGCGGCGCCCCCGGCAGCGCTGGCGTCGATCACGGCGATCACACTGCCAACGGGAACCACGTCACCTTCCTTGCAGCGCAGTTCCTTGATCGTGCCGGTGAACGGGACGGTGATCGTCACCGTCGCCTTGTCCGTCATCACTTCGACGAACTCGTCCTCTTCCTTCACCGCCTGGCCGGGCTTGACCTTCCAGCTGACGATCTCGCCCTCGGCGATGCCTTCGCCGATGTCGGGCAGTTTGAATTCCTTGAGAGCCATGGGTGTGGGTTCCTGCAGGCGATGAGGTGGGTGGGCGGGTGGTGGAGTGCGTTCGCGGCTCGCTGGATCGTAGTTGAGTCGCTGTTGTTGTCGGTAGCGAGCCGCAAGGCATGTTTGAGCGGGCCTGCGCCGTGAGGCGCAGTCCCGCTCACCAGACGAACGTTTTCTCGATGCCGGCGAGCACGCGCTTCTCGTCCGGCATGTAGAGATGTTCGAGCGTGTACGGGAACGGCGTGTCGAACCCGGCGACCCGCACGATCGGGCCCTCCAGGTACTCGATGCACTTCTCGGCGACCAACGCCGACAGCTCGGCGCCGAAGCCGGCTGTCTTGGGCGCCTCGTAGACGACGACGCAGCGGCCGGTCTTCTTCACCGACTCGAGCACCGCGGCTTCGTCGAGCGGCACCAGCGTGCGCAGGTCGATGATCTCGACACTGCGGCCGGCTTGCGCCGCGGTCGCGGCAGCGGCTTCGCAGACGGTGACCATCGCGCCGTAGCAGAGGATCGTGACGTCGGTGCCTTCGCGGGCGAGCCGTGCCTTGCCGAGCGGCACCACGTGTTCGCCGAGGGGCACTTCACCCTTGCCGTGCCTATAGATGCGCTTCGGCTCGAGGAACATCACCGGGTCCTCGTCGCGGATCGACGCGATCAGCAGACCCTTGGCGTCGGCCGGCGTGCTCGGGATCACGACCTTCAGGCCGGGCGTGTGGCAGAAGTACGCCTCGCTCGACTGGCTGTGGTAGTGGCCGCCGCGGATGCCGCCGCCGTACGGCGACCGGATCACCATCGGGCAGGTGTACTCGCCGCCGCTGCGGTAGCGCATCTTCGCCGCTTCGCTGACGATCTGGTCGAACGCCGGATAGATGAAGTCGAGGAACTGGATCTCGGCGATCGGCCGGATGCCGTAGACCGCCATGCCGATCGCGGTACCGATGATGCCGCACTCGGACAGCGGCGTGTCGAAGCAGCGCTTCTCGCCGAACTCTTCGAACAGGCCCGCGGTGGCGCCGAACACGCCGCCCTTCTTGCCGACGTCTTCGCCGAAGACCACCACGCGATCGTCGTTGCGCATCTCGGTGCGCATCGCGTCGGTGATCGCTTCGATCATCGTCATCACCTTGGTGCCGGTCCTGCCGTCGCCGGTCTTGGTCTGGGTCGCGGTCATGGTCGGTTCGCTGGGGGACGCGCCGCCGAAGCGGTGCTGAGTGCTCTGGATCTTGTGGTTGGTTTCACCGCGTCGCGGCGGTGCGAATCAAAGCGGCCGAATCACAGGGGGAAATGGCCGACCTCGGCGCCGACGCCGCCCTTCGCGATCAGGTCGTTCAGTTCGTGCCGCTGCTCCTTCAGCTGCGGCGTCAGGTTCATGAAGACGTCGTCGAACAGCGTCTCGGGTCCCGGTGCGGGTGTCGCCTCGGCGGCGGTCACCGCCGCCTGGATCGCTGCCTTGGCGCCCTCGGTGCACTCATTCTCGAACGCTTCGGTCCACAGCTTCTTGTGCTGCAGGTGGCGCTGGAAGCGGGCGATCGGGTCCCGCTTCTTCCACGCCTCGTACTCCTTGGCGTCGCGGTAACGCCCCGCGTCGTCGGACGAACTGTGCGAGGCCATCCGGTAGGTGACCGTCTCGATCAGCGTCGGCCCGTCGCCGCGCCGCGCGCGTTCGACCGCCTGCTTGCTGGCGCGCATCACGGCCAGCACGTCGTTGCCGTCGACGCGCACGCCGGGCATGCCGTAGGCGTCGGCCTTGACCGCCATCGACTCGCTGCACGTCTGCTTGCTGGATGGCACCGAGATCGCCCAGCCGTTGTTCTCGACCACGAACACGACCGGCGCCTTGTAGACCGCCGCGAAGTTGAGCCCGCAGTGGAAGTCGTTGCTGCTGGTGCCGCCGTCGCCGCAGTACGTCATGAACACGGTGTCGTCGCCACGCAGCCGTGCCGCCATGCCGGCACCGGCCGCCTGCGTCAGCTGCGTGCCGATCGGGGAACTGATCGACACGAAGTTCGCCTGGCGGAAGCTGTAGTGCACCGGCATCTGGCGGCCCTTGCTGGTGTCGCCGGCGTTGCCGAACCACTCGCACACGATCTTCGCGATCGGCACCTCGCGCAGCAGCAGGATGCCCGGCTGGCGGTACGCGGGGAACAGCCAGTCACTGGCGCGCAGCGCCCAGGCCGTGCCGAGGTGCGACGCTTCCTGGCCGGTCGACTGCAGGTAGAAGCCGATGCGGCCCTGCCGTTGCAGCGCGAGGCCGCGGTCGTCGAGCGCGCGCGTCGTGACCATCAGCCGGTAGAGCTTCTGCAACTCGGGGCCGGGCACGTTCGGATCCAGGGCCTTGTCGGCCTTGCCGTCGGCGTCGAGGACGGTGAGCGGTTCGAGGCTCATGCGGTGGTCGTGGTCGGAGCGGCGTCGGCGCGGGCGGCGGCCAGCGCCCGCTGCTGGCGCACCATGCCGGCGAGGTAGTACTCGGCCGCCTTGTAGCTGGAACGGACCAGCGGCCCGGCGGCGACGTAGAGGAAGCCCTTGGTGCGGGCGCGTTCGGCGAGCGCCTCGAAGCGGGCGGGCGTCACGTGTTCGCGCACCGGCAGGTGCAGCAGCGTCGGGCGCAGGTACTGGCCGAAGGTCACGACGTCGACACCGTACTCGCGCAGGTCATCCATCGCCTGCTCGACTTCGCGTTCGCTCTCGCCCAGCCCCAGCATGATCGACGACTTGGTCACCACGTCCGGCCGCAGCCGCTTGCTCAGCCGCAGCGTACTCAGCGAACCGACGTAGCTGCAGCGGTGGTCGCGCACGCGCGGCGTCAGCCGCAGCACCGTCTCGAGATTGTGGGCGTAGACGTCGGGGTCCGCCGCCAGCACCGTCGCCATCATCTGCTCCGTCGTCCGGTCCTGCCGCGGTCCCGCCAGCCAGTCGCCGACCAGCGCCTCGACCAGCATCTCCGGATCGCGCTGCTTGATCGCCCGGATCGTCGCGGCGACGTGCGCGGCGCCGCCGTCCGGCAGGTCGTCGCGGTCGACCATCGTCAGCACCACGTACTTCAGCCCCATCGCCGCACACGCTTCGGCCACCTTCGCCGGTTCCTCGGCGTCGACCGGCGCGCCCGCCGCGTGCGTCTTCACCGCGCAGAACCGGCAGCCGCGGGTGCAGGTGTCGCCCAGCACCATGAACGTCGCAGTGCCGCCGGCCCAGCACTCGCCCATGTTCGGGCACTTCGCCTCTTCGCAGACGGTGTGCAGGTTGCGTTCGCGCAGCACCCGGGTCAGGTTGGCGACCACCGGCCCGGCCGGCAGCGGCACCTTCAGCCAGTCCGGCTTCTGGCCGGGGGTGATGCGCTGGTGCGGGATCGTGGTCATCGCGGCCGGGGGAGGGCCGAGCACGATAGAAACCGCCGCTCCCCGACGCCAATGGAACTGGTGACTTGCGTGGACACGCTACCGCCGATGGGGTGTTGCCGCGCGTACGACCACTGCTCGTAGCGGTGGTACGGGGGTCGGCCCACCCAGGTCACCACTCCTGTCAGTTGCCGATCACGACCTGCATCGCATCGGTCGAGCCCAACGGCAGCGCGAACGCCAACGCCAGGTCGAGCACGACCGCCTGCACCCCGATCACGGCGCCGCCGAGCGCGCCGTCGTACGGAATGGGCAACGCCACCTGCGCCGAGCCGAACGGGTCGGCGAGCGCCGAAGCGAGCACGTCGGGCAGCACGTGGATCAGCAGGCACGCCGGCCCGCCGGGCAGCGGCACGCCGACCGGGAGCACGGCACCCGCCTTCACCCCGAACACCACCAGTCCGGAGGGATTGGTGTTGTCGGCCGACAGCACGAAGTTGGCGTTGCCGATCACCGGGTCGCCGCCGCCGGCGCCGATGAAAGGGAAGCCGTAGGTGGTGTTGCACGAACTGCCGAGGAAGGTCAGGCTCGCGGGGCTGCGCACGAACCGCACGCCGCGCCAGGCGGTGTTGGTGGCCGCGGCGGCGATCTGCTGGACCACCGCGGCCGGCCCCGAGTCGACGACCTTGACCAGCAGGTTCGAGGTCGTGGTCGCGAACAACGTCGTGGTGCCGTTCGCGAAACTGCCCGAGAGGCCGCGGCAGCCGACGGTCGCTCCAGGCGCCAGCGTGTACTGCAGCGTCCAGGTGCCCGCCGCCAGCGTCCACTTCTGGATGCCGCCGGAGCCGTTGGTGCGGTCGTCGGCGACGTACAACGTGTTGGCGTTGGCGAACCAGAAGTCGTACGGCGACGGGCCGCTGGCGGTCGGGAAGCCGGGCAGCAGCGCGATGGTCTGGCCGGAAGTGGTGGGCAGGCCGCTGCCAACCGCACTGATGCCGTGCGTGGTGCCCGACGCCGACGCGCAATAGACCTGCCCGTTCCAGAGGTCGACGCGGCGCACGTTCAGCAGGTTGGCCTCGAGCTGGATCGACGAAGTGGCGCCGAGGTTGGCGGCGAAGCGCACGCCCGGGTTGTTGTTGGCCGATGCGGTGCCGGCGGTCCAGAACTCGAGGCCGGAGTAGCTGGCCGCGCCGCGAACGTTGTTCAGCGAGTACGCGTCGGCCAGCGCGGTCGTCGTGTCGATCGCCTCGTCGAGGCCGATGCGCGCGCAGACGCGGTTCACCGCGGCACTCGCCGAACTCGCGACCGAGGCGCCGCCCGGGGCCACGCCGTAGCCGGCGACGATCAGGAAGCGGCCGTCGGCCGATTGGGTGAGTCCGCCTTCCGAGGTTGCGGTGCCCGAACAGGTGCACGGCTTGTGCAGTCCGCTGGTCGCGGTCGGCAGCGCGATCGTCTGCACGAACGTGCCGGCGGCGGTGTACTCGTCGAGGAAGACCGCAGTCGAAGCATTGGTGAGTGCCGCGGTGCCATCGCCGACGCGCACCAGCACGAGGTTGCCAGGAATGATCTGGGCGGCGGCGGTTGCGGTGAGCAGCAGGCTGGCGAGAACACAGGGACGATCGGCGATCATGGCGGCGAGTGGTGCGGCGGGGGCGCGCCGGCACCGTGCAGCGGTTGCGTTCTCCCACCGTAGCACAAAGGTCGGAACGAGGTGCCGATCGGGCGACCGCGAGAGCCGCCTCGCCGCGGGCCGCGCTGCTCGCCGCGGTGGTCCTTGCCACGGTTGGCAACGCGTGTTCGCCCTCCGGCGGCGCCGAGCCGTACGTCGCGCAGCAAGCGCGCCGTGCACGCTTCAGGGCGCGCGCCAGCCACCGTCGCGCAGCAACTCGTGCGGGCCGTAGTCGGCCTTGTAGGCCATCGTCTTGCAGCCGGTGATCCAGAAGCCGAGGTAGTAGAAGGGCACGCCCTGCTGGCGCGCCCACTCGATCTCGGCGAGCACCGAGAACACGCCGAGGCTGCGGTCGCGATCGGCGGGCTCGTAGAAGTGGTAGACGGCCGACACCGACTGCGCGCTGACGTCGACCAGGCTGATCGCGACGGTGCGGCCGCCGAGGGAGTAGATGACTTCGCGGGTGTCGACGACGCGGGCGTAGAGCGACGCTGCGAACCCGGCCTCGTCCCCGTCGTCCATCGACTTGCCGTGCTGGTGCTGCAGGTAGCGGCGATAGAGCGCGAAGGTCTCGGCGGAGCAGAGCGGCCGCCGCACCTGTACGTCGACGTCCTGATTGCGCCGCAGTACGCGCCGCTGGCTCCGGCTCGGTCGGAACGTCGCCACCGGCACCCGCAGCGGCACGCAGGCGCGGCAGTCCGGGCACGCGGTTGCGTAGAACAGGTCGCCGCTGCGCCGGAAGCCGCGGTCCATCAGTTCGTGGTAGAGCCCGGGATCGAGCCGCTCGGCCAGGAACGCGCGTTCGCGGGTGAGCCGGCCGGGCAGGTAGTTGCAGGGGCGCAGCGGCGTGCGCGGCAAGCGGCCGGCATCCACCCACGCGAGCAGTTCCTCCGGCGTTGGCCCGGCGGCTTCGTCGGGAAGATCACCGGTGCCGCGCATCGTGGCTCCGGAGTGTACCCGGCGCGTCGTCCGCCGGAAGGGCTTCGTTGGCGAGCGGCATCTGGCGCAATGGTTCTGCGCCGGCAATTGCCCGCCAGCGAAAGAGAACAGTTGCCCGGGATCCCGGCCCGGCGCAAGTCCGCCGCAATGGGACACTCCTGGCACTTTCGACCGTCCGCCGGTAATTGACGGTGCGTAGGGACCATGTTCACCATGGCCGGTGTTCCTGTTTTCTCTGCCATCTCTCGTCCCCAACCCAGGTCGAGTTCCAATGCGACAGCTCCCTCTTCTCGCGACCGTTCTCTTCAGTACGACCCTCTCGCTCGTTGCGCAGACCTGCGCGACGGCTCCCGCGGCCCGGACCTTCTCGAACCGCGATGAGTTCGTCGGCAGCTTCTACTACGTGATGGACGTGCACTTCGCCGACGTCACGGTGCAGCGCGACATCTCGATCAGCCAGATCCGGACCTGGACCTACGACCAGGGCGCCGGTTTGCCCGTGGTGCCGAGCCAGGTCGGGAACACTGCGGTCGTGAACGTGTACACGTGCCCGACCACGCGCATCGGCAACGAGGCCATCAGTCCGACCGCGCCGGGAACGCCGTGGACGCTGCTGGGCAGTGGCACGCTCACGGTCGTCGCGCAGCCCGGCGAGTCGCCGGTGGTGTTCGCGCCGGCGCTGGTGTTGACGGCCGGCACGTACGGCCTCGCGATCGAGTACCTGCAGCCGACGAGCGGTCTCAATCCTGGCCAGCTGCACTGCCTCGGCAAGAGCCCACAGCCGGGCGGCGTCGTGTCCGACCAGTTCATCTCGTGGTCGAACGACGGCATCCAGGGCAACGCCTGGGTCAGCGCGGCGGTCGACAGCCCGAACCTGCGCATCACCTACACGCCCGAGCCGACCTCGGCGCACTGGACGAACGCCGGTGACGGCTGCTACTTCCGGCCCTACGCCTTCTACGAGAACTTCCCGGCGAGTGCCACGCCGCCGGACGTGCAGAACACGGCGCAGAACTGGATCTTCACCGGCACCAACTACGTCGTCATCGCCAGCTCGAGCACCTACGTCACGCCGACGGGGACTTCGCTGACCGCGACGCCGCCGCCGTTCAGCTCCTCGGCCAACTGGGACGACGCGCTGTCGCCGGTGATCACGCTGCCGTTCACGCTCAACTACCCGGGTGGCAGCACCAACGACATCACGATCAGTTCGAACGGCGGCATCTACCTCGCCGCAGTGGGCAACAACACCTACGAGACCTGCGGCGCCTGCTATGGCAGCATCGCTCCGTTCCGCGACCAGCCCGCGCGCCTCGCGGCCTACTTCCACGACCTCGATCCGTCGGCTGCGGGCGGCATCTTCTACGAGGTCGGCCCGGGCAACGCCTACGTGCGCATCACCTTCGCTGACGTGCCCGAGTGGCCGGTGCCGACCGCGATCAACCGCATCCAGATCACGATCGACTCGAGCAGCAACATCACGATCGTCTACGGCTCGCTCGCCAACACCGGCATCGGCAACGGCAACAACGCGATCCTCGGCTTCACGCCGGGCAGCGGGTCGATGCTGCCGCCGCCGATCGACATCTCCGCGGCGATCCCATACACCAGCGGCGACGGCGAGATCCCGCCGGTGTTGAAGCTGAGTGCGCGACCGGTGCTCGGCACGACGTTCGACTTCGTGACCACGAACGTCGACGCGACGACGCCGTTCCAGCTCCTGAGCCTGGGTGACACGCTGCTGCCGTTCCCGCTCAGCCTCACCTTCCTCGGCATGACCAACTGCAACCTGCACCACAACGCGCTGGTGCTGCTGACCGTCGTGGGGCCGCCGGCGCCCGACTTCGTGACGCCGTTCACGATCCCGAACAACCCGGCGTTCTTCAACCTGCAGCTGACCGCGCAGAGCTTCCCGTTCGCGCTCGGGTTGAACCCGTTCAACCTGATCGCGTCGAACGCCGTCTGCTTGCGCGTCGGCAACTGACGCCGGTCGTCGATGGCTGACCGGGCCGGGTGCCGATGCACCCGGCCCGGTTCACGTACGGACCCCTCACCTGCGCGTCGGCCGTCGGATCACGGGTTCACCCACTTCATCCGCGTGATCCGGATGCCGTCGAGGTTCGGCATCAGCGCCGCCAGGTAGTACTGACCCTGGTGCAGCACGATCTCGGGCGCGGCGACCGGCAGCGTGCCGATGCGGAAGCGGTCGTCGCCGACACCGAATGCGAACGGGTTGCGCGATGCGTACTGCGTGTTGAGCGCCGCCGGGCCGTAGACCTGGTTGCGGAACATGTAGTACCAGCCGTTGCGTTCGACCACGAACGGGCACTCGGCGTCGAACGGCGTGCTCGGCACCGACGCGATGCCGCCCGCCGACACCATCATCGGCTCGCTCCAGTGCACCAGGTCGGCCGAGGTGCGCGCGAAGATCGCCGACTGGTACTGGGCGGCGATGTTGCTGCCCATCGAGTAGCAGACGTGCAGCGAACCGATCCGCAGCATCATCGGATCGCGGGTGCCGAGGTAGGGTCCGTCGAACAGGTTCGGCTGCCGCGCCGCGTTCATCACCCGCGAGAATGTCTTGCCGTCGTCGCTGATCGCGAGGCAGATGCGCAGGAAGTCGCCGTAGACCATGTACCAGGAGCCGTTCCACCGGAACACGTGCGGCGCCTGCAGCCCGCCGGGGATCTCGCCGATCGTCGGGTCCGCCTGCATCGCGATGCCCATCGGCTGCCAGTTCGGGCTGGTGAGGCTGCTGCCTTGCCAGCGGTAGAACAGGCGCGTGGCGCCCCCGCAGTTGGTGCCGCGGATGCACGACCACAGCTGCCAGGTGCCATCGGCGGCCTGCCAGATCGCGAAGTCGACCGGCTCCTGCTGCACGCCCTGGATGTCGCCGAGTTGCGGGTTGCCGGCGACCTGCCACCACGCGCCGTCGAGCACCGGGATCTGGTAGCCCTGGTTCTGGGTTGCGGCGGCGGGAACGAGCAGGGCGGCGGCGAGCAGCGCGCAGCACGGGCGACGGGACGGCGTGGCGTTCATTGGTTCCTCTTCGGAGTCGGCGGTGTCGAATCCGCTTGGCGGATAGTCGTGTCGCAACGGACATCGGGCAAGGACGCATGGTTGCCGCCGTCGCAGTGTCTGGGCCCGCCGGGCGATCCTGAGGGGACTGACCGTGCCGACCAACGAGGCTACGCTGCTTGGGCGACAGTCGTAGTCCGCGTGTTACGCCGTAGTCCGTGTGTTCCGCGATCGGAACCGAGGTGCATCCATGCGAACGTCTGCAGCTGCGTGTCTGGCGATCCCCGTACTGGCAGCACTCCTGCGCGCGCAGGGCACCTACATCGTGAGCACTGCGGCCACCGGGGCCTTCACCGAGATCACGACTGCCGTCGCCGCGGTTCCGAACGGCAGCGTCCTGATCGTGCGGCCCGGCACCTACGCACGAGTCGTCGTCGACGCGAAGCACGTCGCGATCCTCTGCGACCCCGATGTGTTCGCGGCCGGCAACCCGTTCCTCGAGATCTCCAACATCGCCGCGAGCCAGCGCGTCGTGGTGCGCGGACTGCGGGCCTCGGGTTCCGGCGGCTTGTCGGTCAATGGCGCCGCGGGCCGTGTGGCCATCGATGGCACCAACACGATCGTGAACAACGGCTGCTCCTTCTTCATGGCGAGCCAGGTCTGCCTGCGGGGCTACGTGTTCTGGGGCGCCTCCAACGTCATGGATTCGCAGGTGGTCTTGGAGGCGTGCTCGTTCGCCGGGCTCGGCCCCGGCGCGCCCGCGTTGGCGGCCTACACCAGCACCGTGCAGGCGGTGCAGTGTTCCTTCGTTGGTGGGGCCGGAGTGGTGGTGCCCAAGTTCGGGGCCTTGCCGGGCGGGCCGGGTGTGCAGTTGAGCAACAGTTCGTTTCGCGCGATGGGCCGGACCAGCGATCGCATCCTCGCCGGCGGCTCGCCGCCTGGCTTCAGCGTGCCGCCCGTGCAGGGCACCGGCAGCGCGCGCGTCGAACCGGCGATCCTGGTGCAGGGCTCGGCGCCGGTGAGTGCGGGCATTGCGTTCAGCCGACCGGTCATGCCCAGTCTGCTCGCGGCAAGCGGCCCGCCGGGCGGCGCGATCACGGTCACCCGGTTTGGTGCGACCGGCCTCGCCTTCGTCGTCGTGGTGAGCTTGCCTGGACCCGTCGGGACCGTGCCGGGACTCGCCGATCCGGTGTGGCTCGATCTCGCGAGTGCGAACGTGGAAGCCTTGGCGATCGCGTACGGCAGTGGCGGTTTCCAAGTCCAGAAGCCGGTGCCGATGCTGCTCCAGCTGCGCGGCGTGGAGCTGCACTGGCACGCCATCGATCTCGAGCTGAACGGTGGCTACACCGTGAGCAATCCGAGCCACTGCGTCGTGCACTGAGTCGCGGCGCGCGCGTCGCCCGCCACCGTCGTTGCGTCGTTCGCGGCGGCCCGCCACACTGCTCCGCCTCATGAGCGCGAGCCAGCCCGGAGCGAAGCCCTACCCCGAAGTCCCGCCGCAAGCGGACTTCCCGGCGATCGAGCAGGAGGTGCTCGCGCGCTGGCAGCAACAGGGCACGTTCCAGCGTTCGGTCGCGCAGCGCGCCGCTGGCCCCAACGAGTACGTGTTCTACGACGGCCCGCCGTTCGCCAATGGGCTGCCGCACTACGGGCACCTGCTGACCGGCTTCGTCAAGGACGTGGTGCCGCGCTACCAGACGATGCGCGGCCGTCGGGTCGAGCGGCGCTTCGGGTGGGACTGCCACGGGCTGCCGGCCGAGATGGAGGCCGAGAAGGAACTGGGGCTCAGCGGGGCCGCAGCCGTGCAGTCGATCGGGCTCGAGAAGTACAACGACGCGTGCCGGAAGAGCGTGCAGCGCTACACGCAGGAGTGGCGCAGCTACGTGACGCGGCAGGCGCGCTGGGTCGACTTCGACCGCGACTACAAGACGATGGACCTCTCCTACATGGAGAGCGTGATGTGGGCGTTCCAGACGCTGCATCGCAAGGGCCTCGTCTACGAAGGGCAGCGGGTGATGGCGTACTCGTGGGCGCTGCAGACGCCGGTCAGCAACTTCGAGACGCGCATCGACGACGCGACGCGGCCGCGGCAGGACCCGGCGATCACGGTCGCGTTCAACCTGCACGCGAAAGCCGGGGACCCGGGGCCGCTGCAGGTGCTGGTCTGGACGACGACGCCGTGGACGCTGCCGAGCAACCTGGCGCTCGCGGTCGGGCCGGCGATCGACTACGCGATCGTGCAGAAGGGTGGGCAGCGGTACGTGATCGGGGCGGCGACGATCGCCGCGTACAAGAAGGAGCTCGACGGCTTCGAACAGGTCGCGACGCTCAAGGGCAGCGAACTGGTCGGGCGCACGTACGCGCCGCTGTTCCCGTTCTTCGCGCAGCACCCGAAGAGCTTCCGCGTGCTCGCCGGCGACTTCGTCGACACCGCCGAGGGCACCGGTGTCGTGCACATGGCGCCGGGCTTCGGCGAGGACGACCAGAAGGTGTGCGAGGCGAACGGCATCGAGCTGGTCTGTCCGGTCGACGAGCGCGGGCGCTTCACCGCCGAGGTCCCGCCTTGGCAGGGCACGCTCGTGTTCGACGCCAACAAGGACATCATCAAGGTGCTGAAGGACCGCGGCGTGCTGCTGCGCCACGTCACCTACGAGCACAACTACCCGCACTGCTGGCGCACGCGCGAACCGCTGATCTACAAGGCGATCCCCGGCGCGTGGTTCGTCAAGGTCACCGCGATCAAGGATCGCATGCTCGCGCACAACGCGACGATCCGCTGGCTGCCGGAGCACATCCGCGACGGCCAGTTCGGCAAGTGGCTCGAGAACGCGCGCGACTGGTCGATCTCGCGCAACCGCTTCTGGGGCTCGCCGATCCCGGTGTGGAAGAGCGACGACCCGAAGCATCCGCGCACCGATGTCTACGGCTCGCTCGCCGAGCTCGAGCGCGACTTCAAGGTCGTGGTCACCGATCTGCACCGACCCTTCGTCGACCGGCTGACGCGGCCCAATCCCGACGACCCGACCGGCAAGTCGACGATGCGGCGTGTGCCCGAGGTGCTCGACTGCTGGTTCGAGTCGGGCTCGATGCCGTTCGCGCAGGTGCACTACCCGTTCGAGAACAAGCAGTGGTTCGAGAGCCACTTCCCCGCCGACTTCATCGTCGAGTACGTCGCGCAGACGCGCGGCTGGTTCTACACGCTGGTGGTGCTGGCGACGGCGCTGTTCGACAAGCCGCCGTTCCGCAACTGCATCTGCCACGGCGTCGTGCTCGACGAGCACGGCGCCAAGCTGTCGAAGTCGCTGCGCAACTACCCGGATCCGGTCGAGCTGTTCGCCAAGACCGGCGCCGACGCGCTGCGCTGGTTCCTGATGAGCTCGCCGATCCTGCGCGGCGGCGACCTGCAGATCAGCAAGGACGGCAAGCAGATCCACGAGGTCGTGCGCCTCGTGCTCAACCCGATCTGGAACGCGTACTACTTCTTCACCCTGTACGCGAACGCGGATGGCTTGCGGGCGAAGGTGCGTGGCGACCAGCAGGCGGTGCTCGACCGCTACGCGCTGGCGAAGACGAGCACGATGGTCGAGGCCGTGCAGGCGCGCTTGGACGACTACGATCTGGCGGGTTCGTGCCAGGTGATCGCGTCGTACCTCGATGCGCTCAACAACTGGTACATCCGTCGCAGCCGCGAACGGTTCTGGGGCGAGACCGGGCCGGCCGATCGGCAGGACGCGTACGACACGCTGTTCACGTGCCTGGTCACGCTGTGCAAGGCCGCAGCACCGTTGCTGCCGCTGCTGACCGAGAAGGTCTACACCGGGCTCACCGGCGAGCCTTCGGTGCACCTCGCGGACTGGCCGGACGTGAGCAAGCTGCCGAAGGATGCTGAGCTGGTGGCGCAGATGGATCGCGTGCGCGACGCGTGCTCGGTCGGGCTGTCGCTGCGCGAGGCGAAGAAGCTGCGCACGCGGTTGCCGCTGCCGAAGGTCACGCTCGCCGGTGCCGCTGCGGCGGCGATGCAACCGTTCATGCACCTGCTGCAGGACGAGCTGAACGTGAAGCAGGTCGAGTTCGCGAACGACCTCACCACGTTCGGCTCGTTCCGGCTGCAGATCGATGCGAAGGCGCTCGGCCCGAAACTCGGCCCGCAGATGAAGGACGTGCTCGCGGCGACGAGGACTGGGGCGTGGAAGCTCGTCGGCGAGCGCGCCGAGATCGGCGGTGTGGTGCTGGAGGCTGGCGAGTTCACGCTGCAGCTGGCGCCGAAGGACGGCATCGCCGCGGCGGCGCTGTCGACCAACGACATGGTGCTCGTGCTCGACACCAACGTGACGCCCGAACTCGAAGCGGAAGGCGTTGCCCGCGACTTCGTGCGCCTCGTGCAGCAGGCGCGCAAGGACAGTGGCCTGCACGTCAGCGATCGCATCGAGCTGTTCGTCGTCACCGACGGCGCGACCGCTGCGGCGCTGCGGGCGCACCTTGTCTACATCCAGGAACAGGTGCTCGCGACGTCGGTCGCGTGGCAACCGGCGCACACCGAAGCGTTCGCCGCCGAGGGCAAGGTCGGCTCCGGCGCCGGTGCTCCGCTGACGTTCTGGCTCACGAAGGCCTGAAGTCGATCGGGCAGCGTGGCAGGCGACTGGCTCAGCGCGCCGCCCACAACTCGGCGCACGAACTGAAGGCCTGGTCCGCCCGGTCGCCGTGGGCCGGCTTGCCGAGCACCCGGATCTCGGCGGCGGTCACCGGGGCCGCGAGGCGCAGCACGAAGCACTGGCCGTCGGCGAGCCCGGCCGCGTCGGTCGCGGTCGTCGCCGGGTAGTCGGCGAGTTCGCCGATCGTGCGCCAGTCGGCCCCGGGCTGCTCGCGCACCTGCACGACCGGCCTGCTGCGACTCGCATCGAACCAGCCCCCGTCGTGGAAGGCATGACCATGCGCGAAGTGCACGGCAGTGATCGCCTGCGGCTGCACGAGGGTGACCGCGTACCAGTCGGCTTCGGCGGCCTTGCCGTCCCAGGTCACGACGAAGGTGTCGCGGTCACCGTCGACGATCGAACCGACCACGTTGCCGGCGCGGCTGCGCGCCTGGGTCACCGGGTGGCTGCGCTCGGGCGTGGAGCCGGTCAGCCAGACCCGGTAGGCGTCATCCGCGGCGCCGGCGTCGGCGAACGCCACCAACTCGCGCACCACGGCGCGGAAGCCGTGCATCAACTGGCACTGCACGCGCAGCGGCAGGCCGGGCAGCACCTGACGCATCGGCCCCAGGTAGTAGCGAGCGCGTTCCTCGTCCGGTGTGGGAGTCGGCAGCGCCAACACGCAGGGACCCCACTGCAGGGCGACGCGCTGGTCGTCGTGACGGTCGTGCAACGCCAGGTGTCGGCACCGCACCGCGAGTTCGATGCGGTCGCCGGCGTGCCACTCACGCGCCGGGACCTCGCACCAGCCGGCGTTTGCAACCTGCCGTTCGTCCTTGCCGACGCGCAGCAACGCGTTGGTCGCCCAGGCAGAGACGCGCAGCCGCACCGCGAACGTCGCCGGCAGTTCGCCGGTGAACGACAGCGTCACGGTGCCGCTGCGCGGCAGTTCGCTCGCCAGCTCGAATGCGACCCGGCGGCCGCCGAGCGTCGCCGTGCCGTGCGCCGCGTCGAGCAGGTTGACGGCGAGCGCGCCGTCGGCACCGACCAGCACCGCGGCCTGCGGCAGCAGCGCCATGCCGCGCGGTCTGCTCGACGAGCAGCAGGTGATGCCGGCGTCGTACGGTTTGGTGCCGCGCAGCGGCGTGTAGTAGCACCACGAAGCACCGTCGGGGCGCTGCGCGGCGGCGAGGTGGTTGTAGGCCGTGCGTTCGATCTCCTGACCGAAGCGCGCCTCGCCGGTGATCTGCAGCAGGTGCAGGTTGAGCTGCAACCAGGTCACCGTGACGCAGGTCTCGCCGAGGTTGGCGCGCGGTGACGCCGGCAGCCGGCCGCCGCCGGTGAAGTGTTCGTGCGCACTCATGCTGCCGGTCGGCTGCAGTTCGTTGTCGATGATGTCCTGCCAGGCCGCGAGCACGGGGGCCAGCAGCGTCGCGTCGCCGGTCGCCCGGTGCAGCGCGCACAGGCCGACCAGGTTCGACAGCAGCTCGTAGGCCTTGCCGTTGGCGGTGCGCGCGACGCGACCGTGTTCGTGCAAGGCCGCCGCGACGCGTGGGCCACTCGGTTCGTCCCACGCGGCGACGATCCGGCGGGCGAAGGCGAGGTAACGGTCGTCGCGCGTCGCGACGTACAGCGCGACGATCGGCTCGAGCACCGACGTTGCCGCCATGCCGACGTGAGTACCTGCAGTGACGATGCTGCGCTGGCCTGGGGCGAACGTCGCGAGCAGCAGATCGGCCGCGGCGCGCACCGCCGCCAGCGACTTCGGTTCGCCGGTCCAGGCGTGGTGCTCGAGCAGGCCGAGCAGTGCGTACTTGATCGTCCACACGTCCCAGTCGGCGCCGGGCAGCAATTGGAAGCGTCGCGCGGGCAGGTAGGCACCGAGGTAGCCATCGGCCTCCTGCGTCGCGATCAACGCCGAGGCCGCGTGGTCGAGCCGCTCGCGCAGCGCCGCGTCACCGGAGTTCGCCCACGCCAGCGACGCGGCGTGCAGCCACTTGCCGAGGTGTTCGCCGGCCCACGCCTGCTTCGCCGGGCGATGTTCGAAGGGCTCGAGCCGCGGCGCGAGGTCGACACGGGCGAGCCACTGCGTCCGGTTCGCCTCGACGCGTGCGCCGAGCCAACCGTCGAGGTGTACGTCGCGCAGCGGCAGCGGGGCGAGTGCCGGTGGTGACTGCGGCAGCACGAGCAGCGTCAGCGCGGCGAGCAGCATGTGGGCAGCATCGCCGATGGACACAGCGACGGGAACCCGTCGTTGCCCTTCGCCGGTCACTGGTCGGCGGTGAGCATGCGCAGATACGAGGCGTAGCGCGCTGCCGGCACGTGCCCGGCCGCGACCGCGGCGCGCACGCCGCACAGCGGTTCGTGCAGGTGGGAACAGTCGCGGTGGCGGCATCCGCCGGCGTGCGGAGCGAACTCCGGGAACGCTTCGCCCAGCTCGGCCGGGGTCAGCGCGGCCAATCCGAACTCGCGCACGCCCGGCGTGTCGATCACCGCGAGACCGTCACTGAGCCGGCGCATGGCGGCACCGGTCGTCGTGTGTCGGCCCTTGCCGTCGTACGCGCGCACGTCGCCGATGCGCCGCTGCCCTTGCGGATCGAGCGCGTTGAGCAGCGACGACTTGCCGACGCCGGAGTGGCCGAGGAACACCGCGGTGCGACCGCGCAACCGTTCGCGCAGCAGGTCCATGCCCTCGCCGGTGTCGGCCGAGCAGCGCAGCACCGCCACACCGAGCTCGGGATACGGCGCCAGCAGCCCGGCGAGTGCAGCCCGGCCGTCGGCGTCCAACAGATCGATCTTGTTGGCGGTGACCAGGGCCTCGATGCCGCTCCTGTGCAGCGCGACCAGGTAACGGTCGATCAGCCCGGGCCGGGGAGCAGGGTCGCGGGCGGCGACGACGATCACCGCGACGTCGACGTTCGCGGCGAGCACCAGCCGTGCATGTGGATTGCCCGGATCCGGCCGCGCGATCACCGTGCGTCGTGGCAGCACCGACACTGCGCGCGGCGGCCCGTCGGTGCTGACGAAGCCGACCTCGTCGCCGACGACCGGTCGCATGCCCGGGTCGAGCACCAGGTCGGAACCCAGCCGCGCCGGTTGGCCGTCGATCTCGATGCCGTTCCGGTGCACGGCGGTGACCGTGCCGTGCGCCGTCGCCGGCGCGCCTTCGCGGCCCGCGTG
>JBASWX010000308.1:0-1757 GCA_049276695.1 Planctomycetota bacterium | reverse complement strand
ACACCGCACCGTCGCCGCAGGCGAGCGGCCTCGTCGCCGCCGCCGCCGGCAGCGGCGTCGTGGTGGTCGACGCGGCACTGCCCGGTGCTGGCTTCGAGGCGGCGCTGTTCAGCGCGACCAGCGCCAGTGCCGTCTACGTGGGCAACCCGGTGCAGGGCCCGCTCGGTGGAACGCGCGCGACGGTCGCTGGTCTCGCCGATGGCACCGACGCGTTCTTCGGCCTCGCGATCCGCCCCACCGGCGGCACGACCTGGACGCCGGTCGGCACCGTGCTGCGCACGCGGCCCGGCGCGCCGGTCTACGTCGACGCCGCCGCCAGCGCGACCGGCGCCAACGGGCAATCGCCCGCCACCGCGTTCCCGAGCCTCGCCGATGCGATGCTCGCGGCCGGCGCGGCGAACGGCGGCAACGTCTGGGTTCGCGGCGGCAGCTACGCCAACGGCCCGTTCCCGCTCGGCCCGAACGTACACG
Organism: Planctomycetota bacterium; assembly: GCA_049276695.1. Lineage (GTDB taxonomy): Bacteria > Planctomycetota > UBA1135 > UBA1135 > UBA2386 > UBA2386. The sequence continues at coordinate 1,286 of JBASWX010000308.1, read as the reverse complement.
TCGCCGGCGGCTTCGGCGCGGCCTTCGACCTCGCGACGCGCGACCCGGCCGCCAACGCGACCGTGCTCGGCGGCTCGGCGACCCAGGAGATCGTGTCGGTGCTGACCGGCGGCAGCGACGGCACGCTGGATGGCCTCGTCGTCGACGGCAACGGCACCGTGCTGAAGGGCATCGACGTGGTCGACGGCGACGTCGAGCTGCGCAGCGTCACCGTGCGGCGCTGCGCCGACCGCGGCGTCAAGGCGGTGACCACGGTGCCGGTGCCGAACCGCCGGCTCGCGATCGTCGGCTGCACGCTGACCGGCAACACCAGCGACGGTGTCTCCAGCGCCGGCTCGATCGACCTCTGGTTCGACCTCTCCAACTTCGACGCCAACGGCCAGGAAGGCGCCGACGTCGACGACCTGCAGTGCCCCGACAACGGCAGCGTGTCGCTGCGTGCGACCGGCTGCCGCTTCTACGGCAACGGTGCCGAGGGGCTCGACGCCGACCTCGCCGCCGCACCGCTGGCGGCCGGCAGCGGCACCTTCGACGTGCGGATCGAGAACTGCCGCTTCGAGGTCAACGGGCTCGACGGCCTGCTGCTCGACCAGGAGCACGAGAGCACGCCCGGCTTTGCCGCGACGATCGTGGTGCGCGGCTGCGTCGCGCGCGCCAACCGCGGTGCCGGCGTGCACCTCGACGCCGACGCACGCGGGACCTACGGGCTCGACCGGCTGCGCTGCACCGCGAACGCCGGCGACGGCCTGCTGGTCACCAGCGAGACCAACGCCGGCGAGGTGGTGCTGGGTTCGTCGTGGCTCGCCGGCAATCTCGGTGCTGGCGCCCGCGTCGCGTCGGGCAACAAGGTGCTGGTCGCGGCGCACTGCGCGTTCCTCGGCAACCAGGCCGGCGGGCTGCGCGCCGAGGTGGTCGCTGGCGCCGTCTGCAACAGCGTGTTCGTGCGCCAGACCGACCCGCGCGTGAACGCCGGTGGTGCTGGCAACGTCGACGCCAGCGGCGACACCGAGGTGTTCGCGGTGGCGCCGGTCGCGTTCACGACCGTGACCGCCGCGAGCAACGGCACGCTGACGGTCGCCGCGAACGCCGGCTTCGCCGCCGGTACCAGCGTCAGCGCGGCCGACGACGAACGGCGCCTCGCAGTCGCGCAGAGCAGCGCGACGACCCTGGTGCTCGACCAGGCCCCGCTCAACTTCGCGACGCCCGGCTCGCTCGCTGCCTATGCCGGTACCACCGTCGTCGACAACCCGGCGCTGGCCGCGGCGTCGCCGGCGCGCGGCGTCGGG
>JBASWX010000307.1:0-1512 GCA_049276695.1 Planctomycetota bacterium | reverse complement strand
GAGCAGCAGCGTCGCAAGGCCGCGGCCGGCGACCGACCCGGCGAGGCGGCCGTGCATCAGTGCGATGCCGGACCGGGCCGTTGCCGCGTCGCCTTCGAGCGCGAGGGCGAGGATGCGCGGCACCAGGCGCAGCGAGTCGTCCGACTCGGGCAACTGCAGTCCCGGCTGCCGGCGCCGCAGTTCGGCGACGACCTCGGCGCAGCGCCACGCGGCAGCCGGGACGCGCTGCTCGACGAAGATCGTCTCGTAGGCCATGCGCGCGAGGTCGAGGTCCCCGTCCGCCTGCGCTGCCTCCGCGAGGCGCCACTGTTCCGGCTGCGGCAGCGTCGCGATCGACTCGGGGGAAGTGGCGCAGGCGGCGAGCAGCAGCGGCAGGGAACGAGCGAGGGACCGGCAGGTCGGGGGCATGGGGCGCGGATGCTAGCGACCGTGGCGTGGACGACACACCGCAGTTGCGGCAGCATCCGGGCATGCGTGCCTGTGCGCTCGTCGCCCCGCGTCGCTTCGAACTGCTCACCGTGCCGTCTCCGGCGCTCGGCCCATGGGATGTGCGCGTGCGGCCGGCGGCGGTCGGCGTGTGCGGCAGCGACTTCCACATCGCCAGCGGCGAGGCCAACTTTCACTGCGACGAGCGCGGCGCGCCGATCCCGTTCGAAGTGGCGCCGCAGATCCTCGGCCACGAGATCACCGGGACGGTGGTCGAGGTCGGCAAGCTGGTGCGCGACGTGGCCATCGGAGCGCGCGTCGTCGTCGACCAGGGCCGGAGCTGCAAGAGCGAACGGCGCGAGCCGACCTGCGAGTACTGCGCTTCCGGCAACAGCCACCAGTGCGAGTTCTTCGCCGAACACGGGATCACCGGGCTGCCCGGTGGCTTCGCCGAGGAACTGGTGATCCCGGCGGTCAACGTGCTGCCGATCGCGGAGGGCGTGCCGTTCGAACAGGCGGCGATGAGCGAGCCGCTGGCGTGCGTGCTGCACAGCACCGACTTCGGTGAACGCGCGGCGGGTCGCTACCGGTTCGGCGGCGGCGGCTCGCGCGTGCGCACCGCGGTGGTGCTGGGCGCGGGCCCGGCGGGCCTGCTGTTCGTGCAGGTGCTGCGCTCCGTGCTGGCGTTCGACGGCGCCATCGTCGTCTGCGACCCGAGCTCGGCGAAGCGGGCGCTGGCGCAGTCGTTCGGCGCCGACGTCGCCACCCCGGCGGAGCTGCGCGAGGTCGTGCTGCAGCGCAGCGGCGGCCGGCTCGCCGAGTACGTGGTCGAGGCGACCGGGTCGGGCGGCGTGTGGGCGGCGATCCCGCACCTGATCCGCAAGCAGGCGACGGTGCTGATGTACGGGATCGGGCACGGCGACGCGGCGATGTCGCTGCTCAACCAGGTGCAGTGGCGGGAAGCGACGCTGGTGACGTCGGTGGGGGCGAGCGGTGGCTTCGACGCCGATGGCCGGCCGAGCGTCTACCGGCGCGCCCAGGAACTGGTGGCGACGGGGCTGGTGCGCGTCGAGCGCCTGCTGACGC
>JBASWX010000306.1:0-16518 GCA_049276695.1 Planctomycetota bacterium | reverse complement strand
CCGCGACGCCGAGCGGCCGGCCCTGCGGCGGCAGTTCGGCCAGCACCGGCAGGGTCAGGGCACTCACCCCGCCCAGCCACACCACCGGCAACCGGGCCTGCGCGGTGAACTGCGCCGCGCGCAACGGCCCCAGGTGCGGCGCTCCGGGCTTGCTGGCGGTCGGCCACACCGGCGACAGCAGCGCGAAGTCGCAACCGGCCGCGGTGCCGAGGTCGAGTTCGCTGGCGTCGTGGGCCGAGAAGCCGATCACCGGCCCCGGGCCGAGCACGCCGCGCGCGATCTCGGGCGGCAGCGAACGGTGGCCGATCTGCACGCCGTGCGCAGCGCCGGCGGCGGCGACGTCGACGCGGTCGTTGACCAGCAGCAGGCCCTGGACGCGCGCCAACGTCGGCGCCAGCCGGTCGCACGCAGTCAGCAGTGCGCGCGCCGACCAACGCGGTTCCCGCAGCTGCACGCAGCGCACGCCGGCGGCGACGGCGGCGGTCACGATGCGTTCGACGCGCACCGGATCACCGCGGCCATCGGTGATCAGCACCAGGCGCAGGACTGCCCGATCGAAGCGCGGCCCGGTGGTCATGGCGCCATCACGCCCGAACCGCGCGGCATTGGCAAGACCCCGTCGGCTGGACACTCCGTCCTCGTCGCGGCACGCTCGCACCGTGACCCTGTTCCTGCGTCTCGCCTTCCCGGTCGCGTTCGCTTGTGCCTGCCACGCCCCAGCCAACCCGGCGCCGCCAGCGACCGCGGGCGCCAGCAGTGAGCGGCTCGCGGCGCTGGTCGAACGCGCGCTCGGCGACAACCGCGCGATCGGGCTGCTGCGCGAGCTCGTGCAGGCCGCACCCAAGCGCCTGTCCGGCTCGCGCGGCGGCGCCGCCGCGGTGGGCTGGAGCCTCACCGCGATGCAGCAACTCGGCCTGCAGAACGTGCGGGCCGAGGCGTGCCTGGTGCCCTGCTGGCTGCGCGGCGTGGAGACCGCCGAACTGCTCGGGCCCCAACCCGCACCGCTGCGCGTGACGGCGCTCGGCGGCAGCATCGCGACGCCCGGCGACGGCGTCGAAGCCGAAGTGATCGAGGTGCGTTCGTTCGCGCAGCTGCAGGAACTGGGCGCCGCTGCCCGGGGCAAGATCGTGTTCTTCAACCGGCCGATGCCGCGCGCGCTGCGCCGTCCCGGCCAGGCCTACAGCGAAGCGGTGCCGCAGCGCAGCAACGGCGCGATCGAGGCCGGCAAGGTCGGCGCCGTGGCGGCGCTGGTGCGCTCGATGACGACCGCGATCGACGGCTTCCCGCACACCGGCGCGATGAACTACGACGCCACGGTGCCGAAGGTGCCGGCCGCGGCGATCGCGACCGTCGACGCGGAACTGCTGGCGGCGGCCCTGGCGAACGGACCCGCGCGGGTGCGGCTGCGGCTCGGTTGCATGACCGCACCCGACGCACCCGGCGCGAACGTCGTCGGTGAACTGGTCGGCAGCGAGCGACCCGACGAGATCGTGCTGATCGGCGCCCATCTCGACGCCTGGGATCTCGGCGAGGGTGCGCACGACGACGGTGCCGGCGTCGCGCACTGCCTCGAAGCGCTCAGGCTGCTGCGGGCCTGCGGCATCCAGCCGCGGCGGACGATCCGCGTCGTGCTGTTCGCCAACGAGGAGAACGGGCTGCGCGGGGCCACGGCCTACGCCGAGGCCCACGCCGCGGAACTCGCGCGCCACGTCGCCGCGATCGAGACCGACGCCGGCGGCTTCTCGCCGATCGGCTTCGCGTGCTCGCTGCGGGACGAGGACGCCGCGGCGGTGAAGGCCTTGTTCGCGCCGCTGCAAGAGATCGGCGCCGGCACGTTCCTGCCGGGCGCCGGTGCTGGCGGCGCCGACCTCGCGCCGCTGCACGCGGCCGGGGTACCGTGCTTTGCGTTGTGGGTCGACGGCCAGAAGTACTTCGACTACCACCACACCGCCGCCGATGTGCTGGCGGCCGTCAACGAGCGGGAACTGGCGCTGGGCGCGGCGGTGGTCGCGTTCGCGGCGAGCGTGCTCGCGGATCGGTAGCCGGAATCAGCGCTGCCGGCGCAGGGTCGCCGTGGACGGTCGGTCAGGTGGTCGACAGGCCAGCTTGTCGGCGATGGCGCGATCCGTACACTGCCTGGTGGAATGACACCGACCACCGAAGTCGTCTTTCACGTGGAGCAGTCACCCGAGGGCGGCTACACGGCGCGTGCGTTCGGCGTCTCCATCGTGACCGAAGCGGATGACCTGCCAGCGCTCCGCGCCGCCGTGCGCGACGCCGTGCACTGTCACTTCGAGCCGGCGGCGATGCCGAAGTTCATCCGCCTGCACATCGTGCACGACGAAGTCATCGCGGCGTGAAGCTGCCTCGGGATCTCTCGGGCCGGGAGTTGGCCAGGGCGCTTCGTACTTTGGGCTACACAATCACGCGAGAGGTCGGCAGCCACTTGCGCCTGACGACCAGCAGGGGTGGCGAACATCACATCACGATTCCAGACCACGCGACCCTGCGCGCCGGCACCCTCGCTGCCATCCTGGGAGAGGTCGGCCAGCACGCCGACATGACGCGGGACGACTTGATCACGCTGCTGTTCGGTTGACGCCGCAGACTCAGCGCTTGCCGTACTGCTGCTGGTAGTAGGCCTGGTAGGCGCCGCTGCGCACCCGTTCCCACCACGACCGGTTCTGCAGGTACCAGTCGACCGTCTGCCGCAGCCCCGACTCGAAGGTGTGTGCCGGCGCCCAGCCGAGCACCGCCTTCGCCTTGCTCGAGTCCATCGCGTAGCGGCGGTCGTGGCCGGGGCGGTCCTTCACGTACTGGATCAGCTGCTCGCCCTTGCCGAGCAGGCGCAGCAGTTCCTTGACGACGACGAGGTTCGGCCGCTCGGCGTCGCCGCCGAAGTTGTAGACCTCGCCGGACTGGCCCGCCTCCATCGCCTTCCTGATGCCGGCGCAGTGATCGAGCACGTGGATCCAGTCGCGCACGTTCCTGCCGTCGCCATAGACCGGCAGCGGCTTGTCCTCGAGCGCGTTGGCGATCATCAACGGGATCAGCTTCTCGGGGAATTGGTACGGCCCGTAGTTGTTCGAGCAGCGCGTGATCACGCAGTCGAGGCCGTGCGTGTGCACCGCGGCGCGCACCAGCAGGTCGCTGCCGGCCTTGCTCGCCGAGTACGGCGAATTCGGCTGGATCGGCGTCTGCTCGGTGAAGTAGCCCCAGGGCCCGAGCGAGCCGTAGACCTCGTCGGTGCTGACGTGCACGAAGCGCGCGGTCTTGTAGATGCGGGCCTTGTCGAGCAGCACCTGGGTGCCGGTCACGTTGGTGCGCACGAACGCGGTCGCGTCCAGCACCGAGCGGTCGACGTGGCTCTCGGCGGCGAAGTGCACGGCGATCTCGGGCCGGTGCTCGGCGAACACCTTGTCCATCGCCGGCGCGTCGGCGATGTCGCCCTTGACGAACGCGTAGCGCGCGTGCTGCTCGACGTCCTTCAAGTTCTCGAGGTTGCCGGCGTAGGTCAGCGCATCGACGTTGACCACCGAATGCTCGCTCGCGAGCAGCAGCATGCGCACGAAGTTGGAACCGATGAAGCCGGCGCCGCCGGTGACGAGGATCTTGCTCACGTTCGGTGCTCCAGTCGGGCTCTCAGTAGTGCTTGCTGCGCAGGCCAGGCTGCGCGGCCGGCGGTGGCGCCGTGCCAGCGGCGGCGTCGAGCGCCAGGTGCCGCTGCAGCGCGTCGCGGTAGTGCGGCAGCGCCTTGCCGCGGAACTGCGTCAGCTTGCCGGTGTCGAGCACCGACCAGGCCGGCCGCGGCGCCGGCGGCCGCTTGCCAGCCGCGACCAGGCCCGCCGCGTATTCGGCGGCGGTCTGCGTGCCGACGGTCACGTTGCCGAGCCCCGCGGCGAGCAGGATGTCACCGGCGAACTGGTGCCACGAGCACTGGCCTTCGTTGGCAGCGTGCCAGATGCCGCCGGGTGCCTTGGCATCGATCAGGTCGAGCAGGGCGTCGGCCAGATCGTGCGTCATCGTCGGCCGGCCGACCTGGTCGGTGACCACCTTGAGCGGCTGCCCACTGCGGGCGCGGGCCAGGATCGCGCGCGGGAAGTTGGCGCCGCCGGGGCCGAACACCCAGCTGGTGCGCACGACGTGGAAGTCGGGCCGGCCGTGCGCCAGCACCGCCTCCTCGCCCAGCCGCTTGCTGGCGCCGTAGACCGACAGCGGGCGCGGTGCTTCGTCGATCGGGTACGGCGCCCGGGCGCTGCCGTCGAACACGAAGTCGGTGCTGACGTAGACCAGCGCCGCCCCCACCGCGGCGGCGGCCTCGGCGACCCAGGCGGTGGCCAGGCCGTTGATCCGGAACGCGGCGAGCGGATCGTGTTCGCAGCCATCGACGTTGGTGATCGCCCCGCAGTGCACGACGGCCCGGGGCCGAGCGCCGGCGAAAGTGCGCTGGATCGCACCGCGCTGGTCGAGCGGCATCTCGGCGACGTCGACGCCCAGCGTCGTGCGGCCACGCGCCGTCGCCAGCGCCACCACGGCGCGGCCGAGCTGGCCCATGGCTCCGGTCACCAGGATGTCGACGCCGGCCATCGTCAGGCCAGGTCCATCCGGTTGGCGCCGTTCTCGCGGATCAGCGTCGCCGAACGGTACAGCGATTCGAAGGTGCCGGCGTCGGTCCACCAGCCCTTCAGCACCTCGCAGGTGAGGTTGCCGCGCCGCAGGAATTCGTTGTTGACGTCGGTGATCTCCAGCTCGCCGCGTGAACTCGGCTTCAGCGTGCGGCAGATGTCGAACACCGACGGGTCGTACATGTAGATGCCGATCACCGCGAGGTTGCTCTCCGGGGCCTTCGGCTTCTCGACGATCTTCAGCACCTTGCCGGCCTTGACGGTGGCGACGCCGAACCGTTCGGGGTCGTGTACTTCCTTGAGCAGGATCTTGGCGCCGCCACCCTGCTGCTTGAAGTCGTCGACCGCCTTCTTGATGTTGCCTTCGATGATGTTGTCGCCGAGCACGACGCAGATCGGCTGGCCTTCGGCGAACGACTCGGCGAGCTTCAGCGCGTCGGCGATGCCGCCCTCGCCCTCCTGGTAGGCGTAGCTGATGCGCTGCAGGCCGAAGTCGGCGCCGTTGCGCAGCAGCTGCAGGAAGTGGCCGGCCGAGTTGCCGCCCGTCACCACCAGGATGTCGGTGATGCCAGCGTTCACCAGACACTGGATCGGGTAGTAGATCATCGGCTTGTTGAAGACCGGCAACAGGTGCTTGTTGGTGATCTTGGTCAGCGGATAGAGGCGGCTGCCGAGACCGCCGGCGAGGACGACACCTTTCATGGGGAGGGACTCCGGACCTGTTGGCGGTACCAGTCGAACGTGCGCTGCAGGCCTTCGTGCAGACCGATGCGCGGCTGGAAGCCGAACATGGTCTTGGCGCGGGTGATGTCCGCAAGCGAGTGGCGCACGTCGCCGGCGCGCGCGGGCGCACGGCCCGGCGGCGGGATCTCGGCGATGCCGAGCCGTTCGCGCGCCAGCGCACACAGCCGCGTGTAGATGTCGAGCACCGTGGTGGCGTCGCCGTAGGCGAGGTTCACGGTCTCGCAGCCGGTGGTCGCGGCGTCGAGGCACTGGGCCACGCCGTGCACGACGTCCTCGACGTAGGTGAAGTCGCGGGCCTGGCCGCCGTCGCCGTCGAGCCGCACCGGCCTGCCCTGCAGCAGGGCGCGGCTGAACGCGGCGATCACCCCGGAGTACGCGCTGTCGGCCGGCTGCCGCGGCCCGAACACGTTGAAGAAGCGGGTCACCACGATCGGCATCCCGTACACCCGGGCGAATGCCCGGCAGTACAGCTCGCCGGCGAGCTTGGCCGCGGCGTACGGCGACAACGGGTCCTCGCGCAGCCCTTCGTGCTTCTGCAGTGCACTCTGGTTGCCGTAGGCCGAGCTGCTGCCGGCGTAGACGACCCGGGCGCCGGCGTCGCGCGCGGCCGCCAGCATCACCGCGGTACCGGTGGCACAGACGTGGTGCGTGTCGAGCGGGCGGTCGACCGAACGGGCCACCGACGGCAGCGCCGCCAGGTGCACGATCTTCTTCGCGCCGGCGATCGCAGCGCCGACCGCGGCCGGATCGGTGACCGAGCCGCGGTGCAGCGTGACCGGCATGCCCTCCAGGTTGCGTTCGCTGCCGGTGCTGAGGTCGTCGAGCACGACGACGTCGCGGCCCTGGGCACACAGCAGCTCGCACAGGTGCGAGCCGATGAAGCCTGCACCCCCCGTCACCAGCACGCGTTCCTTCACTGCACCCTCCCGGCGCGCTGCTCGGCGAGGTACCACGCGCAGAAGCGCGCGATGCCGGTCGCCAGCGGCGTCGGGTTGCGGTAGCCGAGTTCGGCGGCCGCCCGGGACACGTCGGCGAACGTGGTCGGCACGTCGCCGGGCTGGTCGGGCAGCAGCTGCTTCTTCGCCGGCTTGCCCAGCGCGCGTTCCAACGCCGCGACCAGCTCGGCGAGGGTGGTGGTCGCCCCACCGCCGAGGTTGTAGATCCGGTAACCCGAGGTCCGTTGCATCGCCGCGACCACTCCATCGACGATGTCGTCGACGTACGTGTAGTCGCGCCGCGAACTGCCGTCGCCGAAGAACGGCAGCCCGGTGCCGTGCACGATGTGCCGGGCGAACTGGTGGATCGCCATCTCGGGCCGTTGGCGCGGCCCGTACACGGTGAAGAAGCGCAGGCAGGTGACCGGGTTGTGGTGCAGGTGGTGGAACGCGTGGCAGACCACCTCGCCGGCCTTCTTGCTCGCCGCGTACGGGGACACCGGGCGGTCGACCGGGTCGTCCTCGTGGAACGGCACCTTGGTGTTGCCGCCGTACACCGACGAGCTGCTGCCGAACACCAAGCGCACCGCCGGGTCGGTGATCGCGTCGAGCAGCCGCTGGGTCCCAGTGACGTTGACGTCCAGGTAGCGCGCCGGCTCCTGGATCGACGGCCGCACGCCGGCCAGCGCCGCCAGGTGCACGACCACCGCGGCTCCCGCCGCCGCCTGCCGGCAGGCCGCGGCGTCGCGGATGTCGCCCTCGACCAGCTGGAACCGCGGGCCGCCGGCCGCCGCGCTCGCGGCGACGTTCGCCCGCTTGATCCCGACGTCGTAGAACGGGTCGAAGTTGTCCAGCACCCGGACGGTCTGCCCGGCCGCCAGCAGGCGCAGGGCCAGGTGGGAGCCGATGAAACCGGCTCCGCCGGTGATGAGGACGAGCGCCACGGGGCGAGAGTGGTACCGGGCCGGTGCGGGCGAGTCCAATCCTGCCCCGGCCGGCGCTACACTGCCGGGCACTGCCCGCACTCCTGGCCATGGCCAACCCCCTCCTGTCCGCGTTCCTCCGTTCGCTCGCTCCGCTCGCTCTGCTCGGCGCGCTGCTCGCGCAGGCCCCCGTTCCCCCGGTCGATCCGAAGCTGCCCGACGACCTCAAGGAACTGAAGGGGCTGGTCGCCGAACCCAAGATGGTCGCCGACTTCCAGGCCATCAGCCTGATCCAGAAGCTGATGAAGGCCGTCGACGGCATGAACCCGAAGGACAAGGAGAAGCTGGCGAAGGGGCTCGGCGACCTGTTCCGCACCGGCAAGGTGCGGCCGGCCGACAAGGACGTGCTCTACCGCGAGACCGGCGACGCACTCGGCAAGCTCGGCGCCGACGGCGCCAAGGAACTGGCCAAGGCGCTGGCCGACGTGCGCTTCAAGGACGCGATCGCGCTGCAGGCGCACCTGATGCTGGCGCTGGGCAAGACCGAGGACGAAGCGCAGGTCGATCTGCTGGTCGACACCACGACGCGCTCGGTGCACGACGAACTGCGCGCCGCCAGCGGCGAAGCGCTCGGCAACTACACGTCGCTCGAGATCAAGGCGCGGCGCGAGGTCGTCAAGGCGATCGTGCGGGCGTGGGGCAGCCTGCACAGCAAGGCGACGACGGCGGACAACAACGACCCGAGCCGGCCGATCGACATGGAGCCGCAGAACGCGCGCAAGACGCTGAAGGCCGTCGAGGGCAAGTGGGGTGCGACGTTGAGCCGGCTGACCGGCATGTCGATGACCGGGTTCCAGGACTGGCAACGCTGGCTGAACAAGAACCCGTCGTGGACGGGGCCGGTGGCCAAGAAAACCTGATGCGCCGCCACCAGCCGGGCCGGTGCGCATGGCTCGCGCCCAGGCTCGCGTTCGTACTGCTGGCCGCTTCCGTACCTTCGCAGCAGGAGGCGGTGCCGTCGGGCTCGGCGCTGCTGCGCCGGTTGCGCGCGGATGACTTGACCCTCGACGAGGCCGCCACCCTGGTGCCGAACCTGCAGATCGAGCCGCTGACGATCCGGCTCCCCGCCTGTGATGCGCTGCGGTCGCTCTACCTGGAACGTACGAAGCAGCACGCCCGCAGCTGCCAGGAACTGGCCCGCGACCTCGGCAAGGTCGTGGCCACGGTGCAGCGCGACCAGCTCGGCAAGGACGGCGCCGATGCCGCCGCGGCGGCGCAGAAGCAGGCACTCGCGATCTCGCGCCACAAGGACCTGAGCAAGGAACGCATCCACGCCGACATCGACCCGCTGTTCGCCCAGATCGAGGCGCTGCTGTGGCCAGCGACCGAACGGGTGCACACCGCGGCGCCCGAACTGCAGGCCCGGTTCGACCAGCTGCAACCCGAACGCGAACAGCTGCAGCGGGCGTGGGCGCTGTACGGCGAGTCGACGCTGGGGCTCGAACTCCACCCCGACGCCGCCAAGCACTTCGCCAAGGTCGTGCCGCCGCCGGCCCCGTTGCCGGCCGCGGCGCTGAACGACGAGTGGACCGTGTGGACGCTGCTCGGGCTGGGGCTGTCCGGCCGCGACCAGAAGGTGCTGGAGGCCAACGAGGCGCTGCGCGCGACGTCCGACCCCGAGGAGTTCGCCGGCGTCACCGCGCTGAACCGGCTGCGCTTCCTGCTCGGGCTGCCGCTGCTGCGCATCGATCCCAAGCTGTCGGCCGCGGCGCGCGACCACTCGACCGACATGGTGACGCTCGGCTTCTTCGCGCATGAGTCGCCGGTGGCCGGCAAGCGCACGCCGGGCGACCGGGCGTCACGGTTCGGCAGCAGCGCCGGCGCCGAGAACATCGCCGCGGGGCAGGAGACCGGTGCCGGAGCGATCAAGGCCTGGTGGTACAGCCCGGGCCACCACAAGAACCTGCTCGGCGGTCACGGCCGTGTCGGGCTGGGGCGGCACGAACAGACCTGGACGCAGATGTTCGGCGGCTGACACGCCGCCCGCGGGCTCGCCCTTGCACTGCCGCCGGCCAGCGCCGATCCTGTTCCTCCCACTGCTTGGGGGCGCCCGCCGGAGCGGGCTGAGATGCACCCCTCGAACCTGATCCGGTTCGCACCGGCGTAGGAAACAGCAGCATGACGACGATCCCCCGCCCGGGCCAGAGCCCGGGTCTCCGGCCGCTGGCCGAGTCCTTCCCGCGTTCGCACAAGGTCGCGCTGGGCGACCTGGCCGTGCCCGCCCGCGACATCGCGCTGACCGACGGTTCGGTCGTGCGCGTCTACGACACCACCGGCCCGCAGGGCCACGACCCGCGCCTCGGCCTGCCGAAGCGGCGGCAAGGCTGGATCGACCAGCGGCTCGCCCGCGGCGACCGCAACTTCTCCCAGATGCACTACGCCCGGCGCGGCATCGTCACCGAGGAGATGGCGTTCGTCGCGATCCGCGAAAACGTCGACCCGGAGTTCGTACGCAGCGAGATCGCACGCGGCCGCGCGATCATCCCGGCGAACCGCAACCACCCGGAGTGCGAGCCGATGATCATCGGCCGCAACTTCCTGGTGAAGATCAACGCCAACATCGGCAACAGCGCACTCGGCTCGTCGATCGACGAAGAGGTCGAGAAGCTGCAGTGGGCGATCCGCTGGGGCGCCGACACGGTGATGGACCTCAGCACCGGCAAGAACCTGCGCGAGACCCGCGAGTGGATCCTGCGCAACAGCCCGGTGCCGATCGGCACGGTGCCGATCTACGAAGCGCTCGAACGCGTACACGGCAAGGTCGAGGACCTCGACCTGAAGCTCTACCTCGAGGTGATCGAGGAGCAGGCCGCCCAGGGCGTCGACTACTTCACCGTGCACGCCGGCGTGCTGCTGCGCCACGTGCCGCTGACCGCCGACCGCGTGACCGGCATCGTGTCGCGTGGCGGCTCGATCCTGGCGAAGTGGTGCCTGCACCACCACGAGGAGAACTTCCTTTACACCGGCTTCGACGAGATCTGCAAGGTGATGCAGAAGTACGACGTGTCGTTCTCGCTCGGCGACGGGCTGCGACCTGGTTCGATCCGCGACGCCAACGACGCCGCCCAGTTCGGCGAACTGGAAGCGCTCGGCGAGCTGACCAAGCGGGCGTGGGAGCACGAGGTGCAGGTGATGATCGAAGGGCCGGGCCACGTGCCGATGCACCTGATCAAGGAGAACATGGACCGCCAGCTCGCGGTCTGCCACGAAGCACCCTTCTACACCCTCGGCCCGCTGACCACGGACATCGCGCCGGGCTACGACCACATCACCTCGGCGATCGGCGCCGCGATGATCGGCAGCTTCGGCACCGCGATGCTGTGTTACGTGACGCCCAAGGAGCACCTCGGGCTGCCCGACCGCGAGGACGTCAAGCAGGGCGTGATCGCCTACAAGATCGCCGCGCACGCCGCCGACCTGGCGAAGGGCCATCCCGGGGCGCAGTTGCGCGACGACGCGCTGAGCAAGGCGCGTTTCGAGTTCCGTTGGGAGGACCAGTTCAACCTGGCGCTCGACCCGGAGACCGCGCGGGCGTTCCACGACGCGACGCTGCCGCAGGACGGCGCCAAGGTCGCGCACTTCTGCTCGATGTGCGGGCCGCGCTTCTGCTCGATGAAGATCACCGAGGAGGTCCGCGACTACGCCAGGAAGGGCATGGCGCAGAAGAACGCCGAGTTCGCCGCGCGCGGCGGCGTCATCCAGTAGCGGCGTCGTCGCGTGCCGGCGCAGTGGGCAGTTCGACCCAGAACAGGCTGCCCTTGCCGAGTTCGCTGCGCACGCCGACGTCACCGCCGAGGCGCTTCACGGTGTTCTTGACGATCGCGAGCCCGAGCCCGGTGCCGCCCAGTTCGCGCGAGCGCGCGCGGTCGACGCGGTAGAAGCGTTCGAACACGCGTTCCTGGTCCGCCGGCGACAGGCCGATGCCGGTGTCCTCGACTTCGAGGCGGGCGCGTTCACCTGCCGTGCGCAGCGACACCCGCACGGTGCCGTGCGGCGGCGTGTACTTGATCGCGTTGTCGATCAGGTTGCTCGCGACCTGCCGCAGCGCTTCGGGGTCGGCGACGACCGGCACCGGCGGGCCGGGCAGCGACGCACCGAGTTGCACGTTGCGCCCTTCGGCGATCGGCAGCAGGTCGCGCACCGAGTCGCGCAGCACCGCGCCGAAGTCGCACGGTTCGTCCGCTGGCACCTCGGCCTCGTTGTCGAGCCGCGACAGCGTCAGCAGGTCGCTCACCAGCGTCGCCAGCCGTTCGGCCTGCACCGCGATGCGGTCGAGGAACCGGATCCGCGTGGGTGCTGGCATCTCCGGTTCATGGCGCACCGTCTCGACGAAGCCGAGGATCGCCGCCAACGGCGTCTTCAGTTCGTGCGACACGTTGGCGACGAAGTCGCGCCGCAACGATTCGAGGCGGCGCAACCGGCTCTGGTCGTCGAGGCCGACCACGAAGCCGGCTTCGCCGAGGTCGAGCACGCGGACCAGCAGCACCCGGTCGTCGGGCGGACCGAGCGTGAGTTCAAAGGGCGCTGGCCGCGCTCCGGTCCGCCGCGCCAAGGCACTCTGCAGCGCCGGAGCCGGCAGCAGGTCGTCGAGCCCGCGGCCGATCGCCGCGCCGTCGAGCCGGAGCAGGTCGCGGGCCGCGGCATTGTGCGCGACCACGATGCGCCGTTCGTCCAGCACCAGCACGCCTTCACCGACCGCGTCCATCGCCAACAGCAAGCGTCCGGCTTCGGCCCGGGCGGTCGCGAGCGCAGCGCGCGCCGCGGCGATCTCCTGCTGCGCGCGCTGTGCGGCCGCCTGCGCGCGCCGGTGGGCCAACGCCAGGGCGCCGGTCACCAACGCCAGTGCCGCGGCCAGCAGCACCGTCGTCATGCGTCAGTTCTGGGCGTCATCGGCGAAACGATACCCGACGCCGCGCACCGTCTCGATGCACGCCGCGTGGTCGCCGAGCTTCTGCCGCAGCGCCCGCACGTGTACGTCGATGTTGCGGTCGGTGACCAACGCATCCTCGCCGATGACCCGGCTCAGCAGGTGCGCGCGCGGGAACACGCGGCCCGGATGGCTGGCCAGGAAGTGCAGCAGGCGCATCTCGGTGGGCGTCAGCGTCACGCCCTGGCCGCCGACGCGCGCCTCGTGGCGCCCGAGATCGATGGTCAACGCCCCGCGCACGACCCGTTCCCCACCACCGCTCTGTTCGCGCAACGGCCCGCGCCGCAGCACCACCGCAACCCGCGCGATCAGTTCGCGCGGGCTGAACGGCTTGGTCAAGTAGTCGTCGGCGCCCATGCCGAGGCCGAGCACGACGTCGCTCTCCTCGCCCTTCGCGGTGACCATGATGATCGGGATCGCGCGGGTGACCGGGTCGGCCTTCACCCGCCGGCACACCTCGATGCCGTCCATGTGCGGCAGCATCAGGTCCAGCAGGATCAGGTCCGGATCGTCGGTGCGGGCGCGGCTCAGCCCCTGCTCGCCGTCGCGGCAGGCGATGACCTTGTGGCCCTCGCGCTCCAGGTTGTACTGGATCACTTCGAGGATGTCGGGTTCGTCTTCGACGACCAGGATCTTGGACTTGGCCACGGCGGGCAGGATCAGCAGGCGAGGGAAGTCAGGCCGACACACTATCGGGGTCGGCCAAGATCCCGTGAAGACCGGATCAAGCCTCGACCACCCCGGTGGCAGCGGGCCACGCCGCGCGCAAGCCGTCCGGCCGCGCGCGAACCGCGGTGGCATGGCCCAGCCGCGCCAGCAGCGCCGTCACCTTCGCCACCGTCTCCCCGACCGGCAACGGGAACGGCAGATCGGCCGCAGCACGTCGGAACGTCACCTCCGCGCGCACCGCCCCACCGTCGCGCGCGACGCCAAGGCGCACGGTTCCGGCAACCCCCTGCGGCACGACCGCCACCAGCGCCTGGACGGCGCCGGCAGCGAACGCGACGAAGGCCCCGACCTCGACGCGGCCGAGCTCGCCCGGCGCCACCTCGAGTTCGAACGTGTGCCCCGCCTCGCGCACCGGGATGCGCAGCAGTTCGCCGACCATCGCCGCCGTCGCCCCGGCCTCCGCGTACCACGCCCCGGGTTCGCCGAGCAGCAGCCGGAACAGCCGCAGCCCCGCCCCGCCGCGTTCGCACGCATTCGCAATCGCAACCTGCGCCCGCGCCAGCGTCGCCGGTTCGAGCGTCGCGCCGTGGCCCTGCACGGTGAACAGCACGTTGCCGAACTGGTGCACGAGGCCAGGCGCGAGGAAGGCGATCAACTCAGCGGGAGCGGCGGTCACTGCGCGCATCGTGCAGGATCCCCCCGTTGCGCGAAACCCCTCGGTCACGTTCCCGGCGCAAGCCGTCGATGCTCAGGCGCGAGCGCCGCCGCGGCGCTCGTCGCCTGCAGCAGCGGACGTGCCCGCTTCCCGTCGCCCCGGCGCCACCTCAGTTCGGAGTTGCCGACGCAACCTCGCCGAGCACGGCGACGAGCGGGCACGTCGAGCCCTGGCGATCCACCTGCAGCGCCACCGCGGTGCCGGGCGGCGTACGCACGATGCGTTCGTGCAGCGCCTGCGCGTCGCGCACCGGCATGCCATCGACGCCGAGCACGACGTCGCCCGCGCGCACGCCGGCGCGGTCGGCGGCCTGGCCGGCGATCACCCGCACGATCACGGCGCCGGCGTCCCCACCCGCTTCGCCGCGCACGCTCGCGAACTCGATGCCGAGGTACCCGCGGCGCACGCGGCCATCGGGAAGCCGTAGCATGGTCTGCAGCGACCACGCCAGGGTCCGGCTCGGCACCGCGAACGAGATGCCCTGCGCCTCCACCGGCGCCCGCGTCATCAGGCCGACCACGCGACCGTCGACGTCGACCACCGGGCACCCGGAGTTGCCCGGGTTCACCGGCGCGCTGATCTGCAGGAAGTCGCTGGTCGCCGCGAAGTCCGAGTGCGGCAGGTGGCGGCCGACGAAGCTGACGACGCCGGCAGTCACCGTCTGCGCGAGGCCGAGCGGGCTGCCGACCGCGACGATCCAGTCGCCGGCGCGCAGATCGTCGGCCATCGCCATCGGCAGCGTCGGCAGGTCCGCGGGCGGATCCTCGAGCCGCAGCAGCGCCAGGTCGGCGCCGCGGTCCTCACCCACGACGGTCGCCGCGAACGCGCGGTGGCCCGGCACGTGCACCGCGATCGCTTCGGCGTCGGCGACCAGGTGGCGACAGGTCAGCGCCAACCCATTGGGCGGCACCAGCAGGCCCGAGCCCTTGCGTTCGCGCGCGGGGCCATCGGCGAGTGCCGCGGTCAGACCGGTGGCGGCCAGATCGTCGAGCGTGCCGCAGATCGCGCGCACGGTGACCACCGCCGGCGCCGTGCGTTCGACCGCGTCGGCGAACGACGGCACCGCGCTGCGCGTGCGCGGATCAGGGACTGGTCGCGCGGCGACGCCGTTCCGGGGTTGCGCCGGCCAGCGCGTCGCCAACGCGAAACCCGCGGCGACGCAGGCACCGCCGAACAGCACGCAAACCCAGGGCGAGTTCCGCGCAACCATGGCGGCAGCGTAGCCGGTCCGGCCGGGGCGGGAAGCCCCGGGGCGGGCGCTCCCTCGCGCGGCCGGGTGAGCCGCCCTAGCCTTCGTTGCCATCGTGAACGCCTACGACGAGCTGCGCTTCCACCTGCGTTCGGCAACGCTGCTCGGTTCGGCCGCCGCGGTGCTGGCCTGGGACCAGGAGACCGGCATGCCCCGCGGCGCCGGCGACATCCGCGCCGAGCAACTCGCGCTGCTCGCGCAGCTCCAGCACGAACGCGCCACCGACCCGCGCGTCGGCGAGTGGCTCGCGCGCTGCGAAGCCGATCGCGCCAGGCTCGATCCGGACCAGGCCGCAAACGTGCGCGAGTGGCGCCGCGACTTCGACCGCGCCACCCGCCTGCCCGGCAGGCTGGTCGCCGAGCTCGCCGAAGTCGAGAGCAAGGCGCAGCAGGCGTGGGCCGATGCTCGCGCCAAGGACGCGTTCGGCAAGTTCCGGCCATGGCTCGAGCGCATGGTCGCGCTGCAGCAGCAGAAGGCGGACTGCCTGCGTGCTCCCGGCCAGTCGCGCTGGGATGCGCTCGCCGACCTGTATGAGCCGGGCATGAACGCGGCCGCGCTGCGGGCCTTGTTCGCGCCCTTGCGCGAAGCACTGGTCGCGCTGCGGGAACGGCTCGCCGCCGGCAAACGGCCGGACGACAGCCTCGCCCGAGCTCCGGTCGACGAGCAGAAGCAGGAGGCGTTCGGCCGCGCGGTGCTCACCGCGATGGGCTTCGACTTCGCGCGCGGCCGCCTCGACCGCAGCGCGCACCCGTTCTGCACCCGCGTCGGCAACGACGTGCGGCTGACCACCCGCTACCGGCCCGACGCCGTGCTCGACGCGCTGGGCTCGACCATGCACGAAGGCGGCCACGGCCTCTACGAACAGGGCCTCGACGACGCGCACTTCGGCACGCCGCTCGGCGAGGCGGTGTCGCTCGGGGTGCACGAGAGCCAGAGCCGCACCTGGGAGAACCACGTCGGCCGCTCCGAACCGTTCTGGCGCTGGTGCCTGCCGATCGCGCAGCACCACCTCGGCGGGCCGTGGCGCTCTGCCGACCCGATGGCCGCCTTCCGCGCCGCGAACGTGGTGCGACCGAGCCTGATCCGCGTCGAGGCCGACGAAGCGACCTACGACCTGCACGTGATGGTGCGCTTCGAACTCGAACAGGCGCTGGTCGGCGGCGACCTCGGCGTCGCCAACCTGCCGGGCGAGTGGAACCGTCTCTACCGCGACCAACTCGGCGTCGCCGTGCCCGACGATCGCCGCGGCTGCCTGCAGGACGTGCACTGGTCGTGCGGGCTGTTCGGCTACTTTCCGACCTACACGCTCGGCAACCTGTACGCGGCGCAGTTCACTGCGGCGGCGGACCGGGCACTCGGCGGCTTGCCGGAGCTGCTGGCGAAGGGCCAGTTCGCGACGCTGCGCGAATGGCTGCGCCGGCACGTGCACCGGCACGGGCGGCGGCACCCGCCGGGTGAACTGTGCAGGCTGGTGACCGGGCAGCCGCTGTCGTCCGCACCGTTCCTGGAATACCTGGAGGCCAAGCTGGCCGCCGTCTACGGACTCTGACTCATTTTCGACAGTTTGCCGGACAGCCCCCAGGGATCTCGCGGGTTTGGCGGCCGCGCCGGGATCGTTGGCACTACACGACCGCCTCGGCGGTTGAATGCGCGGGCCCGAGAGCGGTGACG
>JBASWX010000305.1:0-6874 GCA_049276695.1 Planctomycetota bacterium | reverse complement strand
GCTCGGCCGCGCGTTCCAGATCACCGACGACTGCCTCGATCTGACCGGCACCGCCGCCGAACTCGGCAAGAACCCGCTCGCCGATGTCGCCCATGGCAAGCTGACCTGGCCCGCGGTCGCCGGTCTGGAAGCGAGCATGACCGCGGCGCGCGCGATGGCGGCGCAAGCCCGGGCACAAGCCGAGGAAGTGGTCGCCGCGGCGCGGCAATGGCGGCCGGGGGCGGGGACCGTGCTGGACGGGGCCGTCGCACTGCTGCAAGATGCCGCGACCTACGCCGTGGAGCGGCGCCGCTAGCCGGCGCCATCGCGGCTTCCGAACCCGCAAGCTGCCCCGTGGATCCGACGTCGCCGACTCCGCTCTTCGACCAGGTCGACAACCCGGCCGACCTCAAGAAGATCCCGCGCGAGCAGTTGCCGGCGCTGTGCGCCGAACTGCGCAAGGTGATCCTCGACACGGTGTCGATCACCGGCGGGCACCTCGGCTCGGGCATGGGGGTCGTCGAGCTGACAGTGGCGCTGCACTACCTGTTCGACTTCCGCGACGACCGCCTGGTCTGGGACGTCGGGCACCAGTGCTACCCGCACAAGCTGCTGACCGAACGCAAGGCGCGCTTCCACACGCTGCGGCAGAAGGGCGGGCTGTCCGGGTTCTCCAACAAGTGGGAGTCGCCGTACGACGTCTACCTGATGGGACACGCCGGCACCGCCGCCTCCGCCGCGCTCGGCATCGCGATCGGCGACCGCATGCTCGGCCGCCAGCGCCACTCGGTCGCCGTCGTCGGCGACGCGGCGATGGGCTGCGGCGTCGCGTTCGAGGCGATGAACCACGCCGGTTCGCTCGAACAGGAGCGCCTGCTGGTGATCCTGAACGACAACCGCTGGTCGATCGCCAAGACCGTCGGTGCGCTCTCCCGCCACCTGAACAAGCTGCGTTCGGGCCCGCTCTACAACAAGGCCAAGGAGGCCATGCACCACCTGATCCAGGCGATCCCGGTGGTCGGCAAGGGCCTCGACGAGAAGCTCGGCGACGCGCTCGACGCGGTGAAGCACATGGTGGTGCCGGGCCACATCTTCGACGCGCTCGGCTTCCGCTACTTCGGGCCGGTCGATGGCCACGACGTCGGCCAGGTCCTGGAGGCCCTCGAAGCCGTCAAGAAGCTCGACGGCGTGGTGCTGCTGCACGTCAACACCGAGAAGGGCAAGGGCGTGCCGGGCAGCGAAGACCGCTACGACCGCGCGCACGCCGCGAAGCCCCAGCCCAAGAAGAAGGCCGAGAAGGTGCCGGTCGAGCCGGCGGTGCTGCAGCCCGCGGTGCCGGTGCAGAAGCCCGGCCGCTCGTGGACCGAGTGGTTCGGCGAGGGCGTGCAGCTGCTCGCCGAGAAGGACCCGCGCGTGCTGGCGATCACCGCGGCGATGCCGGATGGCACCGGGCTGATGGAGTTCCGCGACAAGTTCCCCGAGCGCTTCCTCGATGCCGGCATCGCCGAGCAGCACGCGGTCGCGATGGCGTCGGGCCTCGCGACCGCCGGCATGCGGCCGGTCGCGGCGATCTACTCGACGTTCCTGCAGCGCGGCTACGACCAGGTGTTCCAGGAAGTGATCCTGCAGCGCCTTCCTGTGCTGTTCGCGCTCGACCGCGCCGGCCTCGTCGGCGAAGACGGCGCCACGCACAACGGGCTCTACGACCTCGCCTACCTGCGCTGCATGCCGGGCATCGTGCTGATGGCGCCGAAGGACGGCCCGGAGCTGCACGAGATGCTGCAGTTCGGCCTCACGCTGCCCGGGCCCGCCGCGATCCGCTACGCGCGCGGCAATGCGCCGGGTCACCACGAACTGCCCGGCTGGTCCGGCAAGCACCAGCCCCTGCAGCTCGGCAAGATGGAGATCCTGCGTCCGGGCACCGACGGCGCGGTGCTCGCCTACGGGCACATGGTGCAGACCGCTCTCGAAGCCGCGGCGCTGCTCGACAAGCGCGGCATCCACATCGAGGTCGTCAATGCCCGCTTCTGCAAGCCGCTCGACGAACAGGGTGTGCTCGCGCTGTGCGACCGCCACGACCGCGTCGTCACGCTCGAAGACCATTCCAAGGTCGGCGGCTTCGGCAGTGCTACGCTCGAGTGCCTCGCCGCGCACGGGCCGGTGCGCGCGGCGGTCTCGGTGATGGGCGTTCCCGACGACATCCTCGACCACATGAGCCGCGCCCAGGTGGTCGAACACTGCGGGCTCACCGCGCACCACGTCGCCGAGCGCTTCGTGATCGAGAAGCACTCGCCCGCGACCCGGTGAGGCCGGCGATGGCGAAGAACGGCGGCAAGCGTCTGCTGCTGGTCGGCGACGAGCGCAAGGGCGGCAGCAAGTCGCTGATCCAGCACCACGCGACGTGGCTGACCGGTCGCGGCTGCCAGGTCGAGATCGTGATGGATCGCGACGTCTCGCTCGAAGACCGCGACGCCGACTGCGTGGTGGTGTTCGGCGGCGACGGGTCGCTGCTGGGGGCCGCGCGGCGCATGGGCCAGAACCAGCGGCCCACGCTCGGCATCAACCGCGGGCGGCTCGGGTTCCTGACGACGTTCGAGTACGAACACACGCAGCAGGCGCTCGACATGCTGCTGGCGGGGGAGCTGGTCGAGGCGCCGCGGCTGATGTACTGGTGCTCGCTGCAGGGGCTCGACGGCACCAAGTCGGCGCCAGTGCTCGGGCTCAACGACGTGGTGGTGAGCCGTGCTGCCGTCGGCGGCATGATCCTGCTGCGCGCGTTCCGCGGCGATGCGGAGCTGGCGACCTACCGCGGCGACGGGCTGATCACGGCGACGGCGCTCGGATCGACCGCGTACTCGTTGGCGGCCGGTGGGCCGGTGCTGGCGCCGGATCTGGATGCGCTGGTGCTCACTCCGCTGGCCTCGCACGCGCTCTCCGCGCGCCCGCTGGTGCTGCCGGTCGTCGACGGCATCGAAATCGAGGTCGTCGAGACCGGGAACAAGAAGTACGCCTACGCGCAGATCGACGGGCAGGTGCAGATGCAGGTGCCGATCGGGGCGCGCGTCGTGCTGCGGCCGGCGGCGGTGCGCTTCCGGCACCTCGGGCTCGGGCCGTCGCACTTCTTCCAGGTGCTGCACGGCAAGTTCGGCTTCTCCGGCGCGACCAAGGCGCGCGGCTGAACAGGGCCCGCAGCGGCCTGGCCTACAGTTCGGCTGCCCACCTGCCGATGCCATCGGCATGTTGCCGCGCTTCCCCCGGTCCCTCCTGCTGCTCCTCGGTGCGCTGCCCGCCTGCTCGACGACGAACCAGGTCGCCGACTTCGCGACCAACGACATCTTCTACGTCGACGTGCCGTTCCGGACCAAGGTGCCGGGCGACCGGCCGGTCGTCGTGCTGCCTGCTGCGGACGCGCGCGATGCGAGCACGCTGCCGAACAGCGAACGCGGCTTCCCGATCAGCTACGGCAACGACGACTTCTGGGACCGCCCGATCGCCGAGATGTTCTCCGAGGTGCTGACGCGCCAGCTCGCCGACAGCGAACTGTTCGGCACCGTGGTCACCGAAGCGGCCCCGGACGCGCTGGTCGTCAAGCCGACGCTGGTGTCGTTCCTGAACGGCGCCACCGAGTCGATCTCGGGCTCGCGGTCGTTCGCCGAGGTCGCGGTCAAGATCGAGGTGTTCGGGCCGGCCAGCGGTGACGGCAAGCGCGCGCTGCTGCACGAGCAGACCTACGCCAATCGGCAGGTCTCCGCGATCGAGGTCGATCCGCCGAGCCCGTACCGGCTGATCGGCCGCGCGCTGCAACTGACGATGAGCAAGGCGATGAGCGGGCTCGATGGCAGCAACGTCGGCCGCAGCGGCGTGCCGATCACCGGCCAGCCCGCCGAGGCCGCCGGCCCCGCGCGCTGACGGAATCCGCCGCCGGGAGGGAACGACGGGCCGCGTTCGCGTAGGTTGGTCGCCGTGATGACGGCGCCGGCCACGACCAACGAACTGCACCTGACGCCGCGCGCCAGCGGCTTCCTGCGGCGCGGGCAGCCGTGGTTCTACGCCGACGACGTCGCCCGCGGCGAGGTGCTGCCGGGCCGGTTGGTGCGCGTGCGCGACGAGAACGGGCGCGACCTCGGGCTCGGGGTGACCGGGAGCAGCAAGCTGGCGCTGCGGGCGTGCGGGCCGTGGCCCGGCGAGGGCGTTCCCGACCGCGAATCGTTCTTCCACGCGCGGCTGCGCAGTGCGCTGGCGGCGCGCGCCGGCTCGCTCGGAGCGAGCGACGGGGTGCGGCTCGTGCACGGCGAAGGCGACTGGTTGCCGGGGCTCGTGGTCGATCGCTACGGGCCGGTGCTGGTGCTGCAGATCACCAGCGCGTGGGTCGAGGCGTGCCTCGATGCGATCGTGCCGTTCCTCGCCGAGACGCTGCACGCCGAGTCGGTGGTCGCGCGCAACGACGTGCCGGCGCGCAAGCACGAAGGACTGCCGGAGGAAGTGCGCCTGCTGCACGGACGACGCATGGAGACGGTGGCGTTCGTCGAGCACGGCGTGCGGCACGAGGTGCGGCCGTTCACCGGGCACAAGACCGGCTTCTACCTGGACCAGAAACCGGCGCGCGGGCTGGTGCAGCAGCTCGGCCGCGGACGCAAGGTGCTCGACCTGTTCTGCTACGAGGGCGGGTTCGCGCTGAACGCGCTGAAGGGTGGCGCGGGGTCGGTAGTGGCGGTCGACCAGTCGGAGCCGGCGCTGGCGGCGGCGCGCGCTGCGGCGACGGCGAACGGGCTCACCGGCCTGTCGACGCACGCCGGCAACGTGTTCGACTTCCTGCGCAGCCAGCGCGAGGCGAACGCGGCGTTCGATCTGGTCGTGCTCGATCCGCCGGCGTTCGCGAAGTCGCGGCGCGAGGTCGAGGGTGCGGAGCGCGGCTACCGCGATCTGAACCGGCAGGCGCTGCGGTTGCTGGCGCCTGGCGGGTTGCTGCTGACGTGCACGTGCAGCCACCACGTGTCCTGGGTGCGCTTCGAGGAAGTGGTGCGGCAGGCGGCCGCGGGGCTGCCGTTCCGGGTGGTGCTGCAGCAGCGGCTCGGGGCCGGGCCCGATCACCCGGTGCCGATCACTCACCCGGAGTCGGAGTACCTGAAGGTGCTGCTGCTGCAGCGCATGGACTGAGCATGGACGCGAGCACCAACGATGCTGGGGGAGCGACGATCCGCGTGTTCGTGAATGGCGAGCCGCGGCCGGTTCCGGCCGGGTCGACGGTTGCGTGGCTGGTTGGGGAACTGGGCCTCGCGCCGGCGCAGGTCGCGGTCGAACGCAACAAGGTCATCGTGCGGCGGGCAGAACACGCGGCGACGGTGCTTGCGGACGGCGACCGGCTCGAGGTGGTGACGTTCTTCGGCGGCGGGTAGCGCCGTCTACCGAAGATTCCCGGCCGAACTGCCACCGCGGCCGATTTCGGGGCACATAGCAGATGTGCACGACCCCACGTTCGACCCGGAGATGCGGCGCCGGCCCCACGACGCCTTGTTCCGCGGCGTCTTCGGCGACCCCGCCCGCGCCGGGGAGTTGCTACGGGCCTGCCTGCCGCGCTCGGTGGTCGGCGCGATCCGCTGGCGGCACCTGCGCGCCGTGCCCGGCACCTTCGTCGACGAGGACCTGCGCGAGCAGATCACCGACCTGATGTTCGCAGCCCCGCTGCGCCATGGCTTCGCCCACCTCTGCACGGTGCTCGAACACCGCCGCCGGCACGCGCGGTGGATCGCGCTCCGGATGCACCGCTACGTCACCCAGCACCTGGCGAGCTGGGCCGCCCAGCATCCGCGGGCCCGGCTGCTGCCGCCGGTGTTGCCGTTGGTCATCCACCAGGGTCCACGGCCGTTCCGTGCACCGAGCGCGCTCTCCCAGCTGATCGACCGCCGCGGCCTGCCGCTGCAGCTGCGGCGCCACCAACCGGAACTGCGGCCCTTCGTGTTCGACCTGCAGGCGCACGACCTCGGCCGCATGGGCCTGCCCTTGTTCGCACGACTTCCCCTGCTGCACTTGCAGCAGGTCCCCGACCGCCCCGGCACCGGCCGATTACTGGATCTCTGGCGGCCGCAGTTGCGCGAACTGTTCGCGGCACCCGGCGGGTTACCGATCTTCGATCGGCTGGTATCGTACGTGAACATCGTGGGCGTCGACGACAAGCGGACCCTGAAGCACGCGTATCGCGAGATCCACCCCGACGCGGAGGACCGATTCATGACACTGGGCGAAAAGCTGTTGGCCGAAGGCAGGGCCGAAGGCAGGGCCGAAGGTGAGATCAAGGGGCAGCGGAAGGTGCTACGACGGTTGCTCACCAAGCGCTTCGGCGACCTGCCTCGCGGCGTCACACGCCGAATCACGGCGGCGACCGATCGCGACATCGATCTCTGGCTGGACCGACTCCTGGTCGCCCGCACTTTGGCCGACGTGGTGGGGTGACGGCGACGGCGACCGGGCTGGGCGCAGCGCCTCCGAGCGAGTAGCCGGTGGGGTACGGCCCCTGGGTTGGTTGGATCGTTCGCGGGACCCTGAACCCGACCGACCGGAAGCGCTCATCCGACGGCACGAGACGTTCGGCCGTCTTGCGGATCTCAAGCAGGCGGCGTCGCGGCGACCCTTGAGCGTCGGTGAGGCGTTCTTTCAGGCTGGGGTCGACCAGGGTAGAACTCGAGGGACGGCGGCAGATGATGCGGTGTTGTTCGAGCAGCGTTTCGGCAAGCTGAGCCGTGCCATCGAACGCCGGCTGATGGCGGCGACTTAGACTCTTTTTCGACAGTTGCTGGTTCGGCGCGGTCGGACGCTCCCAGGTGATTCGCGAACTGTGCGTCGCTGGCGCGTGAAATGTAGTGCCAACGATCGAGATTCTCCCGGTGGCTCGACGTTG
>JBASWX010000304.1:0-15566 GCA_049276695.1 Planctomycetota bacterium | reverse complement strand
GGTTGGGCCGCGGCGTCCATCGCCGGCCGCGGCCGCAGGCGCGCAAGCAGCCAAGCCGGCGCGCCAGCGACGGCCGCCGCCGCGAGCGCGAACAACAGCGGCCGGATCGGCTGCAGGTAGCGCGGGTCCGGGATGACCGGCAAGTACGCGAGCGTGCCCAGGAGCGCCAACCAGCCGAGTGCCCGCACCGGCCCGGCAGCATTGCGGCGCAGCACGCCGAGCAGCGCACCGCCCAGGGCCAGCAGCATCACCGGCAGGTGCGCGAACTTCATCGCGCCGTGCAACGCCACCATCGTCGCCTGCCGATCGTACGGCGAGTTGGATACCTCATAGACGTGCACGTCGCGGCCCTGCACCAACGGCCAGCTCCACAGCCACACCGGCTTCTGGCACGCGTACCACACGGCGTAGCGCCACGGGTCCGCAGCGACGCGTTCGGCCAACACCGACCCCAGCGCCGACCACGACGCGCCGAATGCCGGCTGTTCCGGGTCCTCGCGGTACGGATAGCCGCAGAGACGTGGATCACAGTGCACCATGCCCGGGTAGCTGCCGTGGCTGATCGAGGCAGTCACGCGTTCGCTGCCGTGCCGGGCGAGCGGCTGCACCTGGTTGCGCACGGTCCACAGGCAGAGCGGCAACAGTGCGAGCAGGGTGAACGACACCGCGTGCGCACGGCTGCGCCGCCACAGCCAGACGCCGAGCACGACCGGCACGAACACCAGGGTCTCGTTGCACAACACGGCGGCGCCGGCCGCCAGGGCACCACCGAGCAGGCGGCGGCGCAGCGTCGCGCCGAGCACCAGCCACGCCGAAGCGACCACCGCGAACGTCGCCACGCATTCGGTCAACACGTAGCTGGTGCTGACGACCAGGTGCGGGCTCAGCGCGCACAACGCCGCTGCGAACAGCGCGGGCGCGAAGCCGGCAAACCCACGCACCAGCCGGTAGGTCAGCAGCACCGTCAGCGTGCCGAGCAGCACCTGCAGGCCGAGCGCCAGCGTCTGCCACCCGCCCTCGCCGCCGAGCCAGCGGCACGCCGCGAGCACGGCCGGGTAGCCCGGCGAACGGAACGAGTCGGGGGCCGGCGGCACCGTGCTGGCCAGCGAGAACACGCCGTGCGCCGCGAGGTTCTTCGCGTACTGCGCGTACTCGGCGGCGTCCGCGATCACCGGGGCCGGGGCTGCCCAGGTGAAGCCGGCCCGGCAGGCGAACCCGACCGCCACCACGATGCCGACCAATACGCCGCGTTCGCCTTCGCGCATGCCGTCCCATCGGCAGTTCGGCGGATCCGGCTCAACGGCCGGGGAAAACTGCGAGTGTGGTTTCGTGCCCCGGGCCAGCACCGATCCGGGCGACGACGGCGAGCTGGGCTGGTCGAAGCGGCACCACGAACGCGTGCAGCAGCGTTCGCTCAGGACCACCGTCGCTCGTTGGCGACAGCACCACGACGTCGACGCCCTCCTCGCTGTGAACGGACACCGACACCGGCGGCGCCACCCCCGCGCCGTGCAACCACGCGACGACGAGCCGCTCGACCATGAAGTCGCAGGCAGGCAGGCTCGCTGCGAGTTCCGGCACCAGCGCAGCCTGCAGCGCCCCCAGGTCGCTCGCCGTCTCCACCACCTCGCAACCGGCCGCGTGCGCGTGCGCGCAGACGATCGTCACCGCCGCGCCGGCCGTGAACGTCGGTGCGGCCGCGGCCGAACCGACGACGGTCGCCGCACCTCCGGCACAGCCGCCGAGCCACAGCACCGCGATCACCCCGCAATGAGTTCGCACTGGCGAAGAGTAGCCACTGCCCGGTCATCGCCGCCCCCCAGGTAGCATGCGGCGATGCCGCGATCCCTGCCCACCGCCCTCGTTGTTGCCGCCGCGGTGCTGCCGCCGTGCCCGGCCCAGGACCGGGCACCGGACAAGTCGCTGCCGAGCGCGGACATGGCCGCCGTCGCCGCGGCCTACGCCGCGAAGGTCGCCGCGTCGGCGATCTTCGTCAGCGGTCGCACGCTGGAGTCGGTGCTGGCCGAGGAACTGGCGCCGACCCGGCCACTCGAAGCGCTGATCCGGCCGCTGCTGAAGTTCGAGGTCGATCGCGACGCCGGCACCGTGACCGCGACCCTGGGTGCTTCCAGATCCACCGCCGTGTGCACGCGCAATCTCGGCTGCACGCTGGCGCGACCCGACGTCCCGATTGCCACGCTGCGCGCGCGCGGCGCCCCCGGCCTCGCCAACAGCGAGCCCGATCCCGCGTACGTCGACTGGCCGCTCGGCAACCGGCTGCCGGACACCCCGCCGCCGGACATCGATCGCGCGGCGGTGGAACGCGCCGTCGCCGCGGCGTTCACCGAACCGGCGAAGGGCACGCCGATCCACACCCGCGCCGTCGTCGTGCTGCACCGCGGCCAACTCGTCGCCGAACGCTACGCCGAGGGCTACCACGCCGCGATGCCGCTACCGGGCTGGTCGATGACGAAGACGCTGACGCACGCGCTGATCGGCGTGCGAGTGCAGCAGGGCAGCATGCACCCCGGTCAGCCCACGGAGAACTTCGACGGGAATGGCGTGTTCAGCCCCGTGAACTCGCTCGACAACCTTCTGAGGATGACGGGCAACCGCGCGTGGAACGAGAGCTACGACGATCCGGCGAGTGACGTGCTCGCGATGCTGTTCCGTTCGACTGACCATTCCACCGTCTACACGGCGAAGCCACTTTCCCGGCCGCGAGGCGAGCGTTTCCTCTACTCGAGCGGCGCGACGAATCTTGCGTGTCGCGTTCTGCGAGCGTCGTTCGACACCGAGAGCAGGCACCTCGCGTTCCCGCGCGAGCACTTGTTCGCGCCACTCGGCATGCGCACGGCGGTGATGGAGACCGATCCGAGTGGCACCTTCGTCGGCAGCTCCTACGGCTTCGCGAGCGCACGCGACTGGGCGCGGCTCGGCCTGCTCTACTGCGACGGCGGTGAGTTCGCCGGCAAACGCATCGTCGCGAAGGAGTGGATCGACGGCGCGTTCGTCGCAAGTCCCGCGAGCGACGGCAAGTTCGGCCGACACCTGTGGCTCGACGCCGATCCCGACGGCGATGGCCCGGCATCGCGCGAGTGGCCCGAACTGCCCTCCGACCTCGGTTACATGAGCGGCCACGAAGGCCAGTACTGCGTCGTGATCCCGAGCGAGCGACTGGTCGTCGTGCGCCTGGGTTGCACCAAGAACGGCGGCTTCCCGCTGCGCGCCCTGCTCAGCGGCGTCCTGACGGCGCTGCGCCCGTGACCGTCAGCGGCCCGCCGGCAGGTCGCTCCACCTGCCCGCCGGATCCGGCACGCCGGGGGCGCGCGGTTGCAGCCAGTCGGCCCAGCGCCGCGACAACCGCAGGTCGCCGGCGACCAGGCCCTCGAGCCGCGGGTGCGCCGCCAGGATCTGCGCCAGCACCTTCGCCTTCGTCGCCACCGGCACGCGCGCCAGCGGCGAGTCGACCGGCCGATCGTACGCGAACACGACCGGCGCGCCGTCGCCGCGCGCGAGCTTGACCCGGATCTCCGGGTAGTGCGGGCCGATCATCCAATGCTCGCCGAGGTTGGTCGCGTCGACTTCGAGCAGGCGCGGACAGTCGGGCACCAGAGGCGCGAACTGGTCGCGCCATTCGAGCGCGACCGCAGCCGCAGCGGCGACGCGGCGTTCCCGGCAATGCTGCCCCGGTTCGACGGACATCGTCGCATTGCCGCCGTCGCGGTACAGCACCACGACCGGCAACGGCGTCTCGACCCACGGCAGCATCACGGCGCCGCGGTCGACCAGGCACAGCGGCTCGCCGTCGCCCGACCGCACCGCCAGCACCGGCCGCCGCAGCGAACAGGACAGCCGCAACCGGTGGGGGAAGACCCGTTCGATCGCCACGCCTTCGACCCACGGCACGGCGCGCAGCCCGTCCTGCAACCGGCGTTGCCCGTCGTCGTCGAGGATCGCCACGTCGTCCGCGAGGTGCGGAGCGAGTGCCTGGCTGACCGCCAGCAGCAGCGAGCGGTCCATCCACTCCGGCGGCGTCCCGAAGCCGACGCGGTCGAGAACCACCCGCGGACTGTTCTGCGCGGCGCGATCGAAGCGCGCCGCCAACGCGTTGAGCGCGCGCGGCCCGCACAACCAGACGGTCAGTGCGAACGCGGTGAGCACGACGATGCGCACGGCCCAACGCTGGGCCGCACCAACAGCTGGCGTTGCCGACGAGCGCTCCGACACGGCTGGCACGGAGGGCTGAGGACGAAGGAACGCGCCGCCGGCCGATCACCGGGCGGCGCACGAACGCGGTCGGCTCAGTTCAGGCGCGCGACGACGGGCTTCTGCTCGGCCTTCTGGCGGTCGGCGCGGACGCCGCTGATCGACTCGCAGTCGTCGGTGAAGATCTCGAGCGTGTCGAGCACGTTCTCGATCAGGTGGCGGTCGATCGTGACCTCGCGGCCGCCCTTCGCTGCATCCAACTCGTGCTCGAGCAGGCGGGCGAGGATCTTCAACTGCGACAGGTGGCGGCCGACGAACTTCGGAACGTTGATCTCGGACTTGTTTTCCATGGCTCTGTCCTGATGTCGGTGGCCGGTTGACCGCCGGCGCACCGTTGCCGCGGTCGAAGCCGACCGCGATGACCGGTTGCAAAGGTGCTCCGCCCCATCGGCGAAGCCGCGTGCGAGCATAACGACGTCGCGGCGCGAAACCAGCGCACGCCAGTCACGCCCGCCGGGGTCCATGGCTGCCGCGCAGCGTGTGGACAACCCTGCACACGGCCTCGCGGCGCGCGAGGTCGCCAGCGCGACGTTTCCCATGACCGCGCGCGTGTGCGATGCTGCGCCACGTGCCCCACGGCCGCGCATCCGACCCGGACGGAATCCAGTTCAAGGGCTACACACTCAACCCGTTCCAGGTCGAGGCGGCGCGTGCGATCGAAGCCGGCAAGAATGTGCTGCTCGCCGCCCCGACCGGCTCCGGCAAGACCCTGGTCGCCGAGTACGCGATCGAACACGCGGTGCAGCTCGGCCGCCGCGCGATCTACACCAGCCCGATCAAGGCGCTCAGCAACCAGAAATTCCGCGACTTCAAGAACGACGGCCTGCGCGTCGGGCTGATGACCGGCGACCTGACCCTCGATCCCGACGCGCCGCTCGTCATCATGACGACGGAGATCTTCCGCAACGCGGTGTTCGAGGACCCCAAGCGCTTCGCCGACACCGACTTCGCGATCTTCGACGAAGTGCACTTCGTCGACGACGTCGACCGCGGCACGGTCTGGGAGGAGAGCCTGATCTTCGCGCCGCCCCACGTGCGCTTCGTCGGGCTGTCGGCCACCATCGCCAACCTGCACGAGTTCGGGCGCTGGATCGCCGAGGTCCGGCCGCAGGAGCTGGCGGTGATCGAACACACGCGCCGCCCCGTGCCGCTCAGTCACCGCTTGTTCCACCCCGATGCCGGCGTGTTCCAACTGGAGCAGCGCTCGCGCGCGGTCGCGTTCCACGAACGGGCCCTGGCGCGCGGCCAACGCCACGGCGTGCGCGTCGGGCGTCGCGAAGCCGAGCGCTCGCGTTGGGGCGACAAGCGCGAACGGGCCAAGGGCCGCCGGCTCGCGGTCGGGCCGCGGCCGTACGTGCAGCTGCTCGACGAACTGCAGCACCGCGCGCTGTTGCCGCTGCTCTACTTCTGCTTCTCGCGCAAGGAGTGCGAGATCAAGGCCGAACGCAGCATGGGCCGCCGCCTGCTCGACCGCGCCGAACGCGCGAAGATGGAGACGCTGTTCGACGAGATCTGCGCGCGCTTCGAACTCGACCCCGGCAACGACCCGGGCCTGCGCGGCATCCTCGGCCGCGCCCTGTGTGGCGTCGGCTACCACCACGCCGGCATGCTGCCCATCCACAAGGAAGTGGTCGAGCGGCTGTTCACCTCGGGCCTGTTGCGCCTCTTGTTCACCACCGAGACCTTCGCGCTCGGCATCAACATGCCGGCGCGCACCGTGGTGTTCGACCTGCTGCGCAAGTTCGACGGCGTGCAGATGGACTACATGCGGGCGCGCGACTACCTGCAGATGGCCGGGCGCGCCGGCCGCCAGGGCATCGACACCAGTGGGCTGGTGATCGCGGTGCTCGAGGACGAGGACCTCACCGAGGCGCCCTTGTCGCGCTACCACTCGGGCAAGGTCGAGCCGATCACCTCGCGCTTCAACCTCTCGTACTCGACGATCCTCAACCTCTACGACCGGCTCGGCAGTCGTGGGCTGCTCGAGGCCTACGACAAGAGCTTCGCGGCCTTCCAGGCGGCCACCGGCTCCGCCGCCACCCGCCAGAAGAAGAAGGCTGCTGCGCACGCGGCGCTGTCGCTGCGCGTGCAGGTGCTGCGCGACGCCGGCTTCCTCGACGACAAGGGCCTGCTGCCGCGCGGCAAAGTCGCGCAGCGCATCAACGGCTACGAGATCCAGGTCGCCGAGCTGCTGTTCAGCGGCGTGCTCGAGACCATGGACCTGCACCAGCTGGCACAGACGTTCACCGCGCTGATCCACGAGGACCGCCGCCGCGCCGAAGTGCGCGGCGCCCGGCGCGAACAGGGCCCGCTGATGCAGTCGGCGACCGACGCCGTGCGCCGCTTCGTCGCGATCGAGGCGCTGCACGGCATCACGCAGCCGATCAAGGAACCCGACTGGGGCATCGCTCCCGCGGTCGACTGCTGGAGCCGCGGCGGCACCGTCGAGGACCTCGAACGGCTCGGCCACAGCGACGCCGGCGACACCGTGCGCACGCTGCGCATGGCGATCCAGATGATGCGGCAGGTGCGCATGACCGTCGGCAAGTCGGCGCTCGGGGCGCGGCTCGAGGAGGCCGTGGTCGCGGTCAACCGCGATGTCGTCGACGCCAAGCGGCAGTTCGAACTCGGCTGACGGCGCGGCGGCACCATCCGCGGCCGACTGTGGCGATGTCCCGATGCGATCGCTCGCGCTCGCCGTGCCGGCCGGGCGACCGGCTCATCTTGCGACGAGCGCGCTCATGGCGACCGGCATTCGTGTCGAAGGTCGGCGCATGAGCAAGAAACCGGACCCCAAGAAGGGCAAGACCAGCGGCGTCGCGCTCTTCGTCGCCTTCTGCCTCGCCGTCTCCGGGGCCGTCTACTTCACCGGCAACGGCGACGCCGTCCTCGCGCAGGTGCGCGCGATGCTGGGCCTCTGACCGCCGGCAGTCCGCCGCGGATCCGCGGCCGACCTCGCCACAGCACGCGCCAGCGGTTCCGCCCGCCTGCGTCCACCATCAGTCCGGGCGTTGTGGCCGCCGCCATGCACTGCGACAATCCTCCGGCGCGCTGGCCTCGGTTCGCGCGCCCATGCCCTTCCTGTTCGCCGGAGGATACCCGTGCGCCGTTGCCCCGTGGAGCTGTGCCTGCTCGCCTGCGTCGCCGCCGCCGGAGCGCAGACGCCGTTGCGGCTCGAACTCGTCGCCAGCGGCCTGTTCCGCCCGGTCAGCGTCGCGGCGCCACCGGGAGACCTGCGCCGGATCTTCGTGGTCGGCCAGGACGGGTTCGTGCGCGTGGTGAAGGACGGCGTGCTGCTGCCGACGCCGTTCCTCGACCTGACCGGCGTCACCGCCGCGGGCGGTGAACTCGGACTGCTGTCGCTCGCGTTCCATCCCGCCTACGCGAGCAATGGTCTGTGCTACGTGTTCCACACCAGCTGGCCGCCGCAGGCCTGGATCAAACGCTTCCAGGTCAGTGCTTCGAATCCGGACGTCGCCAATCCGGCGTCGAGCACCGTGATCTTGCAGACGCCGCTGGTGGCCGGCAACCACAACGGCGGCATGCTCGCGTTCGGCCGCGACGGTTTCCTGTACGTCTCGCTCGGCGACGGCGGCGGCCCCAGCGGCACCGAGGATCCGCAGAACCACGCGCAGCGCCTCGACACTCTGCTCGGCAAGATCCTGCGCCTCGACGTCGACAATCCGTCGCCGCCGCTCGCCTACGGCATCCCGGCTGGCAATCCGTTCGCCGGTCCCACCCCCGGCCTCGACGAGATCTGGTCCTACGGGCTGCGCAACCCGTGGCGCCTCAGCTTCGATCGGCTGACCGGCGATCTCTACATCGGCGATGTCGGCGGCGTCAGGGAGGAAGTCGACTTCGAGCCGGCGAACTCGCCGGGCGGTCGCAACTACGGCTGGCAGTGCATGGCTGGCACGCACTGCAACTTCGGCAGCACGGTCTGCGTCTGCAACAGTCCGGCACTGACGATGCCGCTGCACGAGCATCCGGGCTGGAACCCGGCCGGCTGCATCATCGGCGGCTACGTCTACCGCGGCGTCGCGATCCCGGACTGGCGCGGCGCCTACTTCTTCGCCGACTACCAGCAGGACAAGGTCTGGGCGCTGCGCCACAACGGCACCAGCGTCACCCAGTTCGTCGACCTCACCGCGCAGCTGACGCCGCCGCCACCGTTCGCGTTGACGCAGGTCAGCGGCTTCGGCGAAGACGGCTACGGCGAGATCCACGTCTGCAACCTGGCCGGCCAGGTCTGGCGCATCGCGCCGATCACTCCGGTCTCGCCCGGCATCCGGCCGTACGGCGCCGGCACGCCCGGCTGCTCGGGCGCGCACACGTTGTCGGCGAACAGCTCCGCCGTGGTCGGCCATCCGTCGTTCGTGCTGCGGACCACGCAGGCACCGGCCCCGGGCATCGGCCTGATGGCGATTGCCAGCGATGCCGACGTTCCCGGCTCGGACCCGCTCGGCCTCGGCTTCGTCGCGCACGTGCAGATCAGCTCGGCGTTCCTGCTGCTGTCGGCGATGACCAGCGACAGCAGCGGCGTCGGCACCTTCCAGTTCGCGATCCCGCCGTCGGCGACGCTGGTCGGAGTCGCGCTCAACGCGCAGTCGCTGTGGCTGTGGTCGCCCGCGGTGTGCACGCCGTCGCCGTTCGGCTGGTCGTCGTCACCCGGCTTGCAGCTCGTCGTGCAGCCGTAGTCGTCGCTGCCATCCTCGCCGCCAGCTTCGGCCCTGACGGCCCCAAGTCTAGCTGCCCTCGCGCTTCCACTCGAAGCGCCGCGGCGTGCCACCCCTGGTGAAGCCGATCGTGGCACTCAGGCCACCCTCGGCCGACAGCTCGTACACGATGCGCTTGGGATAGTCGTGGCGCGGGTTGTCGAACACGGCGCGCGTCGGGCTCAGTTCGGTGAGCACGAATTCGGTCGGCGCAGCACCACCGGGCTGCGCGATGTAGACCAGCCCGCCGTCGCGCTCGACGATGCGCAGGAACTCGAACGCGGTCATCTTGCCGCGCGCGACCGTGCGCGACACGGCGAGCATCGCCCCGCCCAGCGGCGGACTCCATCGCTCCTCGATCGCCGTCGCCCCGCCCGCCCCTCGCGTTCCGACCCACGCACCGGCCAGCCACGCCAGCTCGCCCACCACGGCCTTGGCCGGGGCGGGCAGCGCGATGTCCTGCGCATGGCGGTAGAGCCCGACCGATGCGAACCCCGCGGCCGGATCGGTCGCGACACGCACCTGCAGGCCGTCGGCGGTGACGCGAAACTCCTTCCGGAACAGCCCGCTGCGCGTCTTGTCCGACACCCGCACGAACTCGGTCTCGTACTCGAACGCGCCGTCCTTCCACGCGCCGCGGTAGCGCGCGATCGTCTTGGCGTCGGCGACTTCGGTGATCGAACCGTCGAGTGCCACGCGCACATCGCGGTGCCCGGAGCCATGGCCGCTCGCCAGGACGACCGCGCCCGCCTCGATGCGGAACGAGAACTTCGAGCTCATCGGCGGGCCCAACTGCTCGAGAGCGCGCCCTTCGGTGCGGTCCTCGACGTAGATCCATTCGCCGTCCAACGCTCGCAGTCCATCGGGTTGCTGCGCGCGCGCGGTCGCGGCCAACGCCATCGAGAGCGCGCCGAGGCTTGCGAGCAGTGGGAACGCTGTTGCCAGCCAGGTGCGGAAGTGCATTGTGGAGTCTCCGGTCGGGTCGCTGGAACGACGCACCCGCGTGCGGCGAGGTCGAGCCGCGCGCGGGCTGCTGACGTGGCGCACGATAGACGAGTGGCACGAGCCAGTCTGCACACCGTCCGAACAACGGCGACACGGCTACAGTCCAGGAGATGTTCCACGAACCGGAGACCCGCCAGTGACGAGCCCCGAGGAGCAGCTTGCCGGGTTCTTCGCGAAGTACGCGCCGCCGATTGCAAGGCTCGGGAAGGCGCTGCGCACCAGGCTGCGTGCCCGGCTGCCCGGTCTGTTCGAGATCGTCTACCTGTACGAGCGTCAGGGCTCGCTCGTGATCTCCTACTCACCAACCGAGCACGGCCACCAGGGAGTGTGCTCGCTCGCGCTGTACCCGGAGCAGGTGAAGCTCTTCTTCACGCGCGGCCCGCAGTTGTCGGAGTCGGATCCGAACAAGCTGCTGCAAGGCAGCGCCAGGTTGGTGCGCTACGTCCCGATGAACTCGGCGGCGGATCTCGACCGCGCGGAGATCGAGACGTTGGTGGCGGCGGCGCTGCGGCTAGCGAAGGTGCGGCTCGTGGCCGGCGCGAAGGGCTCGATGATCATCAAGGCCGACGAACAGAAGAAGCGCGCGGTCCGCGCCAGGGCGGCGACGCGACCGGCCTCTGCGAGCCGGCCCGGGAAGGCCCGGCGCTGACCAGTTCGCTGCCCGTTCCGCGTGCCACTGCTCGCGGTCAGTGAGGAAACTGGTCGGGGCGAGAGGATTTGAACCTCCGACCTTTGCGTCCCGAACGCAACGCTCTACCAAGCTGAGCCACGCCCCGACCGGGCGATTCCGGCAGCCTCGCGGCCGCCGATCGAGGCGGGGACGGTAGCCAGCGACGCCGACGCGGTCAAGCGCGGGCTACGCGCAACCGACCACGGCCGATCGGCGCGCGCGCCCGGCTCTTTCCGGAACGATGGTGCTGGAGGTTCCGGAACGCCTGCCGCCGCGGTCCCACGACGCCGCGACTTCACCTCGGCCTCACCGCCCCACCACGAGACCGGACGTCGCCGCAGTTCCGCGGGTGAACTCGCCGACGCGCTTCGCTACGTTGCGACCGTCGCCGCCACGCCGCTCGCCGGCCCATGCGCTTCCATCTGCTGATCCCGGAGGTCCGTGAACTGCTCGCCGAGGGCAACCACCAGGACCTCGTGTCGGTGCTGCAGGAGATGCACCCGACCGACGCCGCGGCGGTGCTCAGCGCGCTGACCGTCGACGAGATCGCGACGGTGCTGGCACTCCTCCCGCCGGATCTCGAGCGCGACGTGTTCGGCTACCTCGAGCCCGACGTGCAGGAACAGTACGTCGCTGGCGCCGGCCGCGAACGGGTGCAGAAAGTGCTGGCGACGATGCTGAGCGACGACCGCGCCGAGTTCGTCGACCGGCTCGAGCCGCGCGTGCGCGACCACGTGATGTGCTTCCTGCCGAACGCGGCGCGCGAGGACCTGCTGCGCCGCGGCACGTTCCGCGACGACCAGGTCGGCGCGTTCCTCACCACCGACTACGCGGTGCTCAATCCGCAGCTGACCGCGCAGAAGGCGATCGCCGAGCTGCGGCGCCAGGCGCCGAGCAAGGAGACGATCTACTACAGCTACGTGGTCGACCGTTCCGGCAAGCTGGTCGGCTTCGTGTCGTTGCGCGACCTGATCCTCGCCGACGAACAGAAGGCGGTCGGCGAGATCATGAAGACCGACCTGGTGTCGGTGTCGGCCGACGCCGACCAGGAAGAGGCCGCGCGCATCATCCGCGACTACGACCTGATCGCCTTGCCGGTCGTCGACGGCGCCGGGCGGCTGGTCGGCATCGTCACCCACGACGACGCCGTCGACATCGTCGAGGAAGAGGCCCGCGAGGACTTCGAGAAGATGGCCGGCGTCACCGGCGAATCGGCGGGCGAGGAGTTCCACGCCGAACCGGTGCTGCGCCAGTTCCAGCGGCGGGCGCCGGTGATCTGTCTGCTGGCGCTGTTCTGGCTGATGACCGCCGGCGTGATCCGCGGTTTCGAATCGGCGCTGCACGGCAACGTGCTGCTGATCGCGATGCTGCCGATGGTCATGGCGATCGGCGGCATGGTCGGCAGTCAGGCGAGCACGCTGATCATCCGTGCGCTGGCGACCAAGCAGCAGGCCCCGTTCGGCGCCGTGTTCAGCAAGGAGTTGCTGGTCAGCATCGCGCTGGCGCTGGCGCTCGGCCTGGTCGCCGCGGGCAACGCGTTCCTGCTCGGCGGCACCACCCACGTGTCGTTGGTGATGGGCCTCGCGATGGCGGCGGATGTCGTGTTCGCGGCCGGCCTCGGCGTCGCGGTGCCGCACCTGGTCAAGGTGCTGCGCATCGACCCGGCGTTGATCAGCACGCCGGCGGTCACTGCACTGACCGACCTGACCGGGGCGACGATCTTCCTGGCGGTGATCACGACGCTCTTGTGAGCGTCCTCGGCGTGATCGCGACGACGCGGCCTTCGTGCACGCCGACGTCGAAGCCGGCGAACTGCAGGCGCTGCAGCGTGCCTTCGTTCGTCATGGCCTGCGGCGTGCCGAAGGTCGCGACGAGGCGTTCGATCGGCTGGCCGACCCAGTAGCCGTGCAGCGACGGCGGCGAGCGCAAGGTAGGGCGGGTGCGCACGACGACGCCGTCGATCAGCACGATGCCATCGGTGATCAGCGAGCCGTCGACGGCGCGGTAACCGAGGTGCACTT
Organism: Planctomycetota bacterium; assembly: GCA_049276695.1. Lineage (GTDB taxonomy): Bacteria > Planctomycetota > UBA1135 > UBA1135 > UBA2386 > UBA2386. The sequence continues at coordinate 2,886 of JBASWX010000304.1, read as the reverse complement.
CTTCGCCGACCGCGGCGCAGCGGAGCGGTGGGCCGAGGCTGGCGCCAACCGCGCCGATGTCGGCTCCGACCAACGTTGCGGCGACGGCCTTCATGTGCAGTCCGTCCGACGGCGACGCGCGTCGATTCCTCCCACTCGGTGCAGTTCGGCGGCGCGAGGAGTACGTTCGCGCGACAACTGCACGTCGACTGCGCGATCGCCATCGACCCATGACTCCCGCCCAGTACCTGGCCCGCCTGCGATCGCTGTGCAAGCGCCTGCCCGCGACCGGTGAGCAGGCGTCGTGGGGCCACCCGAACTTCACCGCCGGCGGCCGCATCTTCGCCGCGGTCGAAGTCCACAAGGGCCGCCCGTGCATGGCAATCGCGACCAGCCGCGAGGAACAGGCGCTGCTGGTGCACGATCCGCACTTCATGGTCGCGCCGTACACCGGCAAGTACGGTTGGGTCTCGGCGCTGCTCGACACCCAACCGCCGTGGGAGATGCTCGAGCCGCTGCTCTGCGACGCGCACGCCCGCAAGTTGGCATTGGCGGCGATGAAGCCCGCGCGGCGCCCCTCGCGGTCCCGGACCAGGAAGTGAGCCGATGTTCCTCCCGCGTCACTGCCTGGTGTTGCGATGAGGTTCGTCCCCCGCCGCGAACTCGGCCGCACTGGTTTCCGCGCGTCGCGGGTGGGGATCGGCGACCTCGCCGACCGCGCGATGCCGTTCGCGGATTGCGTCGCGACGCTGCGCCGGGCACTGGACGCCGGCCTCAACGTCGCCGACACGGCGCCGAACTACGAAGCGGGCTACAGCGAGCAGATCGTCGGCGCCGCGGTCGCCGGTCGCCGCGACAGTGTCTTCGTGATCGACAAGATCGACGAGCTCGGCGCGCCGGTCGCGCCGCAGCTCGACCAGAGCCTCGCGCGGCTCGCGCTGCCACACGTCGACCTCGCGGTGTTCCACGCCTGTTCGACGCTGACGGCGCTGCACGCGCTGTTGGCGCCGGGCGGCGGCTTCGACCAGCTCGCGACGGAAGTGGCGCGCGGCCGCGTGCGCTTCCGCGGCATCAGCAGCCATCACCCCGACGTGCTGCACGCGGCGCTCGACGCCGGCGTCTGCGACGTCGTGATGTTCCCGCTCGGCCCATTCGTCGACCGCCGCTACGAGACCGAGATCCTGCCGCGCTGCCGCGCGACCGGTGTCGGCTCTGTCTGCTTCAAGACCTTCGGCGCAGGCAAGCTGCTCGGCGACACCGAGGGCTACCAACGCCCGCTGACCGTGCGGCCGCGCGGCAAGCGCAGCAGCGGCGGCCGCGACAGCGGTGCAGCCGCAATGCTGCCGCGACTCTCGGTGGCCGAGTGCGTGCGCTACACGCTGACCGTCGACCCGGACGTGGCGCTGCTCGGGTTGTCGTTCCCGAACGAACAGGACGCGGCGTGGGCAGCAGCCGAGGCATTCACGCCGATGACCGCGACGGAGCTGGCCGAGGTGCGCGGACGCGGCGCGCTCGCGATCGCCGGCAAGGGCGCGGTGTGGTGGAACCCGCCGGCGTGACCGTGGTCAGCTGCCGTAGCCGAGCGCGCGACCGACCTGGAACACTGCGACCGCACCGAGCCACGCCAGCGCCGTCATGTAACCGAAGGTGAACAGCGGCCAGCGCCAGCCGTTGGTCTCGCGCCGGATCGCCGCCAACGTGCCGGCGCACTGGCTGCACAGCGCGAAGAACACCATCACCGCGAGCGCCACCAGCGAGTCGAGCGTCGGCCGGCCATCGGGGCCCTTCGCATTGCGCAGTTCCGCCGACAACCGGGCGTCGGGCGCGTCGGGATCGGCCTCGACCTCACCGAGGCTGTACAGCGTGCCGAGCGTCGGGATCACCAGCTCACGCGCCGGGAACGCGGCGAGCACGCCAACGGTCATGCGCCAGTCGAAGCCGGTCGGCGCGAACACCGGCTGCACCGCCCGGCCGAGCCGCGCGAGCCAGCTCTGTTCCAGGTAGGCGCCAGCCTCGGCGGCATCCAGGCGGGAACGTTCGGCGTCGCCGGCTTCGCCCGCTGGCGCCGCCGCGCGCTGCCCTTCGAAGCGTTCGTGGATCGCCGTCGGCCTGGGGAAGTAGCCGAGCGCCCAGACCACGATCGTCGCGACCAGGATCACGGTGCCGGCGGTGCGCAGGAACGACTTCACCGCGAACGCGGTGTGCGCGAACACCAGCCGCACGCGGGGCAGGTGGTAGGCCGGCAGTTCCATCATCAGCATCGACTCGCCGCCCTTCAGCACGGTGCGCCGCAGCAGCAGCGCCACGCCGACCGCGACGACGACGCCGAGCAGGTACAGCAGGAACAGCAGCAGCCCGGCCTGGTGCGGCGGGAAGAACGCGGCGAGCAGCACCACGTAGACCGGCAGCCGCGCCGAGCACGACATCAGCGGCGCGACTGCGATCGTGGCGAGGCGATCGCGCTCGTCGCCGAGGATGCGCGCGGCGACGATGCCGGGGATCGCGCAGGCGAAGCTGCTGGTCAGCGGTACGAAGCTCTTGCCCGACAGGCCGACCTTGCGCAGCCACCGGTCGAGCAGGAACACCGCGCGCGCCATGTAGCCGGTCGCCTCGACCACGGTCACGAACGCGATCAGCAGCGCGATCTGCGGCACGAACACCAGCGAGCTGCCGACGCCGTTGATCACGCCGTCGACCAGGAAGCTCTGCACTGCGCCGCCCGGTACGAAGCCGGCGATCAGGCCCGCGAACGCGCCCTGGGCCGCCTCGATCCAGCCGATGAACGGGTCGGCGACCGCGAACACCAGCTGGAACATGCCGAGCACGACGCCGAGCAGCACCAGCGGGCCCAGCACGGGGTGCAGCAGCCACCGGTCGAGGCGGTCGGTGCGCGACGCGGCGACGGTG
>JBASWX010000303.1:0-5379 GCA_049276695.1 Planctomycetota bacterium | reverse complement strand
CCCGCGGTCGTTCTCGGCGAACGACCGAGCCACCACGACCCGGCGGACCGCGGTGCAGACGCCCGGTCGTCGCAGCGCAGCGTTCAGTTCATCGAAGGCAACGAAAGCAGCGGTGCACAACCCGGTGGCGAAGGCCCCCGGACGAGGAGGAAGTCGCGTGAAGGTCAACCGTCGGTTCACGGTCAAGGGCAAGTCTCCGTACGAAGGCATCCCGTTCGGCAAGCGGCACTCGGAGATCCGGAACACCAACGGCTCGCTGGTGTTCGAAGCCAAGGACATCGAGGTCCCGGCGCACTGGAGCCAGGTCGCCGTCGACATCCTCGCCCAGAAGTACTTCCGCAAGGCCGGCGTGCCGCAGCGCAGCGCCAACGCTGGCGGCGCCGATGGCGGCGGCACCCTGGTGACCGACGACCAGGGCAACCCGGTGCTCGGCGGCGAACGCGACGCGCGCCAGGTCTTCCACCGGCTCGCCGGCTGCTGGCGCCACTGGGGCGATGAGTACGGCTACTTCGACAGCCCTGACGACGGGCAGGCGTTCGAGGACGAACTCTGCCACATGCTGGCGGCGCAGCACGCCGCCCCCAACTCGCCGCAGTGGTTCAACACCGGGCTGCACTACGCCTACGGCATCACCGGGCCGGCGCAGGGCCACTGGTTCGTCGACCCCGCGAGCGAGGCCGACAGCCAGGCAGGCAAGCTGCCCAAGCTGCTGAAGAGCCGCAACGCCTACGAACGGCCGCAGCCGCACGCCTGCTTCATCCAGGCGGTGACCGACGACCTCGTCAACGAGGGCGGCATCATGGACCTGTGGACGCGCGAGGCCCGGCTGTTCAAGTACGGCTCGGGCACCGGCAGCAACTTCTCGCAGCTGCGCGGCGAGAACGAGCCCCTGTCCGGCGGCGGCAAGAGCTCGGGCCTGATGAGCTTCCTGAAGATCGGCGACCGCGCCGCCGGCGCGATCAAGTCGGGCGGCACCACGCGCCGCGCCGCCAAGATGGTGTGCCTCGACCTCGACCACCCCGACATCGAGACCTTCGTGTCGTGGAAGGTGATCGAGGAGCAGAAGGTCGCCGCGCTGGTGACCGGCAGCAAGCTGATCCGGCGTCACCTCAACGCGGTGATCAACTCCTGCCACGTCGGCGTGGGCGACACCGGCTCCGAGACGAGCAGCGAGGCCGGCGGCGAAGTCGGCAGCATCAATGGCCGCAGCCACGTGGTCACCAATCCGCGCGAGAACGACCGCCTGCGCGCAGCACTGACCGAGGCGCGCACCGCCGGCGTACCGGAGAGCTACCTGCAGCGCGCGCTGCAACTCGGCGCCCAGGGCCTGCACGCGATCGACGTGCCCGAGTACACCACCGACTGGGACGGCGACGCCTACGCGACCGTCTCCGGCCAGAACTCGAACAACTCGGTGCGGGTGCCGAACGAGTTCTTCCGCGCCGTCGACGAGGGCGGCAAGTGGCGGCTGATCCGCCGCACCGACCGCGGCGTCGCCAAGGAAGTCGACGCGCGCGAGCTGTGGGACAAGGTCGCCTACGCGGCGTGGGCCTGTGCCGACCCCGGTGTGCAGTACGACACCACGATCAACGAGTGGCACACCTGCCCGGCCGATGGCCGCATCAACGCCAGCAATCCGTGCAGCGAGTACATGTTCCTCGACGACACGGCCTGCAACCTGGCGTCGATCAACCTCGCCAAGTTCCTCGGCGAGGACGGCAGCTTCGACCTCGAGGGCTACAAGCACGCCTCGCGGCTGTGGACGATCGTGCTCGAGATCTCGGTGCTGATGGCCAGCTTCCCGAGCCAGGCGATCGCGCAGCGCAGCTTCGAGTTCCGCACGCTCGGCCTCGGCTACGCCAACCTCGGCACGATCCTGATGCGGCTCGGCATCCCGTACAGCTCGCCGAAGGCGTACGCGCTGGCCGGTGCACTGTCGGCGATCCTGTGCGGCGAGTCGTACGCGACGTCGGCCGAGATGGCGAAGGAACTGGGCCCGTTCCCGGCGTTCGCGAAGAACCGGGAGTCGATGCTGGCGGTGATCCGCAACCACCGCCGTGCCGCCTACCACGCCTCGGCCTCGGAGTACGAGGGCCTGTCGGTGGCGCCGGTCGGCATCGATCCGCAGATCTGCCCCGGCGACCTGCTCGAGTCGGCGCGCGAGTGCTGGGACCGCGCCCTGTCGCTCGGCGAGAAGCACGGCTTCCGCAATGCGCAGGTCACCTGCATCGCGCCGACCGGCACGATCGGCCTGCTGATGGACTGCGACACCACCGGCGTCGAACCCGACTTCGCGCTGGTCAAGTTCAAGAAGCTGGCGGGCGGCGGCTACTTCAAGATCGCCAACCAGAGCCTGGCGCCGGCGCTGAAGAAGCTCGGCTACAGCCCGGCCCAGATCGACGACATCCTCGCCTGGGTCGTGGGTCGCAAGACGCTCGCCGGCGCGCCAGCGATCAACCACGAGACGCTGACCCGGCGCGGCTTCGACGACGCGGCGATCCAGAAGATCGAGAAGGCGCTCGAAGGCGCGTTCGACGTCAGCTTCGCCTTCAACAAGGGCATCCTCGGCGAGGAGTTCCTGGCGCAGAAGCTCGGCGTGCCCGCCGACAGCCTCAAGGACTGGAGCTTCGACCTGCTCAAGCACCTCGGCTTCAGCAAGGGCGACGTCCTGGCCGCCAACGACTACGTCTGCGGCACGATGACGGTCGAGGGCGCGCCGCACCTGAAGGAAGCGCACTACCCGGTGTTCGACTGCGCCAACCGCTGCGGGCGCACCGGCAAGCGCTCGATCCCGTACGCCGCGCACCTGCACATGATGGCCGCGGTGCAGCCGTTCATCAGCGGCGCGATCAGCAAGACCATCAACATGAGCAACGAGGCCAGCCTCGACGACGTCAAGGAGGCCTATCGCCTGGGCTGGAAGCTGATGCTGAAGGCGGTCGCGCTGTACCGCGACGGCAGCAAGTTGAGCCAGCCGCTCAGCTCCACGGTCGAGGACGAGCCCACCGCTGCGGCGACGTCGCCGGCGCTCACGCCGGAAGCGCACGCGCTGGCCGCGCGCATCACCGAGCGCGTCGTGCACCGCTACATCGCCAAGCGCCGCCGGCTGCCCAACCGCCGCGCCGGCTACACGCAGAAGGCGGTGGTCGGCGGCCACAAGATCTACCTGCGCACCGGCGAGTACGAGGACGGCTCGCTCGGCGAGATCTTCCTCGACATGCACAAGGAGGGCGCCGCGTTCCGCAGCCTGATGAACTGCTTCGCGATCGCGGTCTCGCTCGGCCTGCAGCACGGCGTGCCGCTCGACGAGTTCGCCGACGCGTTCGTGTTCACGCGCTTCGAGCCCAACGGCATGGTGTCTGGCCACGACCAGATCAAGATGGTCACCTCGGTGATCGACTACGTGTTCCGCGAGCTGGCGATCAGCTACCTCGGCCGCGAGGAACTGGCGCAGGTGCACAGCGAGGACCTGCGCAACACCACGATGGGCCAGAAGGAACACGGCCCCGAGTTCACCGACGAGGAGGTCGTCTCCGAGACGACCTACGAGGGCGAGGAGCCGCCGCCCGGCGTGCACGACAACGTGCTGCTGCACCCGCACAGCCGCGGGCTGGCTCGCGGCCACGAAGCCGGGTGTGCGCCGGCCCCCGCGGATGCCCAGGTCGGTGCGGCGACGCCGCACGCGGCGCTGCTGCGCGCCGAACCGAGTGCCGCGAAGATGGCCAACCGGCAGACGCGGCTGAAGATCGCGGAAGCGCGGCTGAAGGGCTACGAGGGTGACCCGTGCGGCGGCTGCGGCGCCTTCACGCTGGTGCGCAACGGTACTTGCCTGAAGTGCGTGAGCTGCGGCGCCACGAGTGGGTGTTCGTAGCGGGCGCCGCGCTCACGGCACCGTCGCAGTGATCGCGACCGACAGCGTGAGCAGGCCGTTGCCGAAGCCGACGGCCTGCAACGACGCCCCGGTGCCCGTCGGCAGGGTCGGCGGCAGCAGCAACGTCAGCGCTTCGTAGCCCGGCGGGCAGGCCAGGCACGGCGTGAGCTGGGTCAGGATCCCGCTCCAAACCGGCGACGCCGGCAGATCGAGCACCAGCGCGTTGCCGATGCCCGGGATCGGCAGGCACTGCGAAGCACTCGCCGCGACGCCGACGACGAACAGCGAGCCCGGATCGCCCCACACGCGCAGCGTCACGGTGTCGCCCGGCATCGCCGCGACGGGCAGGTTCTGGCAGCTCGGGAAGAAGCTGCCGGTCGAGGGGCCGCTGGTGCCGGTCCAGGTCAGGCCCGGTCCGACCGACTGGGCGGCGAGGCAACTCGTGGCGACGAACGCGAGACCGAGGGCGCGGACATCCAATGGTGACCTCCGAGGTGACGGGCAGGACTGGGCACGATACCGCGCCGTGCCCCGGGTTGGGCGATTCCCGCGCCGCGCCCGCTGCGCCGGCCGCCCCGGCCTGCTCGAATGGCCGCATGGGCAAGCTGCTCGACTGGTTCGGACCGAGCCGCACCGAGATCTGGCGCAAGCTGAGTGCGCAGATCGGCGGCTGCTACGCGGAGCGCACGTGGCGCAAGGCCGCCCGCATCGAGGTCGTGCACGAGCACTGGACGATCACGCTCGACACCTACGTCGTGCACGCCAACAACACCCACATCCCGTACCCCGCTTCCGCGCGCCATTCCTCAACACCGACGCGTTCCGCTGCAAGCTCTACCGCGCGAACTTCTTCTCGGCGATCGGCAAGTGGTTCGGCATGCAGGACATCGTGATCGGGCACGAGCCATTCGACGAGCACTTCATCGTCAAGAGCAACGACGAGCGCAAGGTCCGCGAGTTCTGCCGCAACGCCGAGCTGCGCCGCATGCTGGCGACCCAGAAGGCGATCACGCTGTCGGTCGAGGACACCGAAGGCTGGTTCGGTGCGAAGTTCCCGCCCGACACGGACGAACTGCGCGTCGTCGTCTGCGGCCACGTGCAGGACCCGGAACGGTTGCGCGCCTTGTTCCACCTGTTCGCGGTCGCCCTCGACCAGTTGTGCGCGATCGGCGCCGCCTACGAGAACGCTCCGAGCCTTCGCCTGTGAGCGGGGCGCCGGCGGTGTGACGCGCGCCCCGGATCGTCAGTACGGCACCCAGCCCAGCCGACCGGCGACCTGCCACAGGGCGAAGAGCGCGGTGCCGACCGGCAGCACGGCCAGCAAGCGCGCCCCGCGCGGCAGGGCCTTCCAGGTGCACCCGACGATCCCCAGTGCGGCGATCGGGAGTCCTGCCGACAACGTCAGTGCGCCAACTCCCGGCGCCCAGGTCGTGACGCTGCCGAGCGCGCCGAGGATCGCCAGGACCAGCGCCAGCTGGAAGGCGCCCACGAGCAGGACGCGGCCGAGG
>JBASWX010000302.1:0-4507 GCA_049276695.1 Planctomycetota bacterium | reverse complement strand
CCGGGGCACCGCGCTGGTCGAGCACGCGGCCGCGCAGCACGCCGGCGTCCTCGAGCACGACGTTGCGCACCTTCGGCGTCGTCTCGCCGCGCCACGACAGGCGCTCGGCGACGCGGCCGGGCGAGGTGACGACCAACAAGGCGCCGCTCGCCGGCACGCGGATCCGGTAGACGCCCTCGCCGTCGGCGACTCCGTTGGCGATGGGCCGCCCGTTCACCAGCGCCTGCACCCGCGCCGCCGGGATGCCATCGCCGAGCACGTCCTGGATGCGGCCTTCGCAGAGGCGCGCGGGCGGAGCCTGCGCCGGCGCCACGAGCGGCAGCGACAGCAGCGCGAACAGGACGGCGGTTCTGCGCATGACGGTGGTTGCGCCGGGCGGACCACACGACGGGCTCGCCACCGCGAGAACTCCGCACGCCGCCACGACCGCCGCAGGATACGGGAGCCGTGCTTCGCCGTCAGCCGCCGGCACCCGACAGGCACAGGCGCAGCGGCACCGCCGGGCGCGGCAACACCGTGAACACGCCGGGCGCGAGGTAGCGCAGCGGGTTGCCGTTCGCGACCACGCCGCCGGCTGGCGTCAGGCACAGCTGCTTCAGGTCGAACTCGAGCGGCCCGGTGACGAACGAACCGTTCGGCAGCCAGAAGGCGGCGCAGCCCCACTGGTTCGCCAGTGCCACCCAGGTCGCCGCGTACAGCGGGCCCTGCGCCGGCGGCGTCAGCGTGAGCCCGACGGGCAGGGCGCCGTACAGCGCGCCGCTGGTGCCCCAGTACAGGCGTTCGCCGGTGCTGCTGCGCACCAGCACGTCCGGGGCCCCGGCAACGGTGCTGCCGACCTCGGGCGGACCGAGCAGGTCCTGCTGCACGATCGCCTGCGCGCCGGTCGCGGCATCGATCGCGCGCAGCGCGAGCGACGCGCCTTGCTGCTCGGCGACCAGCAATCGCCCACCGGCGTCGGTGGCCTGGCGCGGATCGATCGTGCCGGCCGGGAACGGCTGCAGCAGCGAGCCGGTGCCCGTCAGGTTGGCGACGGTGCCGCCGGCAGTGGCGAGCTCGGCGCGGAACCAGTCCATCTGGGCCGGGTCGCCGATCGCGACCAGCAGGCGATCGCCGGTGAATCTGGGCAGGATGTGCGAGCCGATGTACGGCTGGAAGATCGTGCTCTCGGTGATCGCCAGTGCCGGCAGCACCCCGCCCAGGTCGAGCAGCATCAGCTCGTCGCGCACGTTCGCCTCGATGCAGAACAGTCGCGTGCCCGCGTCGTTCACCAGCATCGCCGGCTCGCCGGGGTCCTCGGGCAGGTAGCCGGGCTCTTCGTACTTGTTCGGCGGCGGTGGCAACACGGTCGAGCCGCCGGTGAGCCCGCACTGCCACAGCCGCTGCTGCAACACCGGCCCGTACAGGAACACCAGCCGCGAGCCGTCGCGCGCGATCGCCATCTGGTCCTTGGTGATCGCGTTCGCCTGCGGCGCCGGCGACACGTCGACCGGCACCGAGCCATCGGCGAGGTCGCAGCGGTAGACCGGGTTCGCGTTCTGGATGCCGTCGTGCTGGTACCAGACCACCGAGCTGCCGACCAGCACCGAGGTCGGCACCACGGCGCTCGCCGGACCGACAACCTGTCGCACTGCGGTGCCGGTGCTGGCGAAGGTGCCGCCGTCGAGCCGCGCGACGAACAGGCCGCCGGCAACCAGCGCGAAGGCGGCGTGCTGGCCATTCGCGGCAACCGCGATGCGATCGGCGAACGGATCCGCCAGCGCGCTGCCGGTGCCGGGCAGTTCGATCAGCACCACCGGCGCGCCGTGCGCGGCGACGTGCAGGAAACCCCAGGCCTGGCCGCCGCCGCGCCGGTAGCGGAACAACCGGCCGCCGTCCGGCAACTCGACGCGGGTGATGCCGAAGCGCGCGACGCGGCGGCTGCGGGAACTGTCGAGTTCCTGGGCCAGGGTCCGGCCGCTGATCTCGATCGGCAGGAACTCGACGCCCTGCAGCACCACGGTGTCGGGGGCGGTCGGGTTGGCCTCCGGCAGCGCCACGATCGTCAGCGCCGACGGCGCACCTTCGGCCAGGGTGATGGTCTGGGCCGCGAGCGGGAACGCGAACAGGACGGCGAGGACCAGGGGGCGGAGCATGGCGGCAGGGGTGGCGAAGGATAGCAGGCGGCGGGCGCGCCGCGCGCGCCAACGCAGCCTCGAGGCAAGGCCCGTACCGTGCCGTTCCAGGCTGGATCCTTGTGCGCATTCCGGACGATCGCCGCGTGCGGCTGTCCGGAAGGCGGTCAGTCAGCCCAGCCCGAAGCGCTTCAGCTTCTCGTACAGCGCGGTCCGGCTGATGCCGAGCGCCCGGGCCGACTTGGCCTTGTCACCGCCGCACGCCTGCAGCGCCGCGACGATCGCCCGCCGCTCGGCCTCCTTCATGGTCATCACCTCGGTGGCCTCCGGAACGGCGGCGCCGGTCACCGCGGCGGGCCCACCGCTCGCCGCCGCGCGCGGCAACGCCAGATCGACCACCTCGTCGCCTTCGCCGAGCAGGGCGGCGCGCGCGATCACGTGCTCCAGTTCGCGGACGTTGCCGGGCCAGCGGTAGTCCCGCAGCGCCGCGGCCGCGATCGGCGACAGCCGCAGCGTGCGGCCGCGCTGCGCCCCGTGCACGCGCAGGAAGTGCTCGGCCAGCAGCACCACGTCGTCGCCGCGCGCGCGCAGCGGCGGCACCACCAGTTCGACGGCGGCCAGCCGGAAGAACAGGTCCTCCCGGAACTCGCCGCGCTGCACCATCGCCCGTACGTCGCGGTGCGTCGCCGCCAGCACCCGCAGATCGAGCTGCACCGTGTCGCTGCCGCCGACGCGCCGGATCACCCGTTCCTGCAGCGCCCGCAGCAGCTTGCTCTGCAGCGCCGGCGGCATGTCGCCGACCTCGTCCAGGAACAGCGTGCCGCCGCTCGCCAGCTCGAGCAGGCCCGGGCGGTCGCGGTCGGCGCCGGTGAACGCGCCCTGCACGTGCCCGAACAGCTCGCGCTCCATCAGCTCCGGGGGCAGCGCCGAGCAGTTCTCGGCGACGAACGGACCGCGGTGCCGGGCGCTGCGTTCGTGCAGCGCGCGGGCGACCAGTTCCTTGCCGGTGCCGGTCTCGCCGAGCACCAGCACCGACAGTTCGAGCGGCGCCAGCTTGTCGATCTGCGCGCGCAGCTCGCGCATCGGCCCGCTGTCGCCGAGCAGTTGCGAGCCTTCGCGCGGCCGGGTGCGGGACACCACCGCCAGCTCGCGGCCCTTCGCCAAAAGCTCGGTCTGCAACGCCTCCTCGCGCAGCATGCGATCGACCGCGATCGCCGCCTGGTCGGCCAGCACCTCGAGCGCCTCCTTGTCGGTGTCGGCGAAGGCGCCGGCGCGGCCCGGGTGCTCGACGTAGATCGCGCCGACGGTGCCGCCGGCACTGCGGAACGGCGCGCAGACCGCCGAACGCACCTGCAGGTTGCGGATCGACGGCATGTCAGCCAGCTCGCGGTCGGCGAGGCCGTCGGCGCCGGTCAGCGTGCGCTGCAGCGACATCGCGCGGTGCGCCAGCGAGCGGCTGAACGCCTGGCCGACCGGTCCGGCGTCGCCGCTCTGGAACTCGCGCCGCATGCCGTCGTCGCGCGCGACCAGCAGGTAACCCAGGCGCCCGCCGGTCAGCGTCACTGCCGCGTCGAGCAGGTGCCGCATCGCCTTGTCGAGGTCGGTCTCCTGCGCCAGCTGCCGGTTCACCGCCAGGAAGGTGCGGAACAGTTCGCGGCTGGGACCGGGCGTGGGCGGCATCGCGGGCGCAGTATCGGCGGCGGGTGCCGGACCGCGCAGGATGTCCTGCACGGCGGCGACCTCGGCGCGCAGTCTATCGGAGTCGGGTGCGCCGAGCGCTTGCAGGATCATCGTCGCCTCGCCGGTCTCGTCGAGCTCGGCGTGCGCCCGCGCCAGCATCGCCTGCGCCAGCCGGCCACCGGTGCGATCGCCGAGCCGCGCCAGTTCCGCGACCGCCTCGACCAGCCAGGGCCGCGCCGCCGCCGCATCCTGCCGCGCCAGCGCCGCGATGCCGAGGCTGGCCGCAACGCGCGCCTTGCCGACCAGATCACCGACGTGCTCGAACAGCGTGCGCGCCTCGCGCAACCGTTCGACCGCGAGTTGGTGTTCGCCCATGTCCTTGGCGACGACGCCGAGGTTCTGCCGCGCGGTCGCGGCGTGGCGCACGTTGCCGATCGCGAACAGCAATTCCGCAGCCGCCTCGAACTCGGCCCGCGCCGCCGCCAGGTCCCCGCGCCGCCGCGCGACGTGGCCGCGCACCGTGCGCGCGGAGGCACAAGCGAACGGTTCCACGGCCGGCAGCAGCCGGGGCTCGACCGACGCCAGCACCTCGTCGGCCTCGCGCAACCGGTCGGCCTGCTCGTGTACCGCAGCGAGGGTCACCGAGTCGAGCAGCGACCGCTCGCGATGCTGCAGGGCCGCCAGCGCCGCGGCGCCATCACCGCGCAGCATCGCCA
>JBASWX010000301.1:0-1831 GCA_049276695.1 Planctomycetota bacterium | reverse complement strand
GTGCAGTAGACCTCGGCGTGCACGCCGCGCGCCGTCAACGCCGTGGCGAGCGCTTGGGCGCGGTGCTTGCCGGCACCGCCGCCCGAGACCGGGTTCGCGATCAGCAGCACGCGGCGCGGCGGCGAGGCGGGTTCGCTCATGGCAACGGGAACGGCGTTGTAGCGGCGCCGACCTGCGCGCACACGGCCCGGTCAGCGGCGTTCGCGGCGCTGTGCGATGAGCCAGCCGGTTTCGATGGTCTCGAGGCGCGCGCGCCACGCCGGCAGACCGCCGTCGCGCGCGAGCGGCGCCTCGTTGCCGAGCACGCGATCGAGGCGGTGCACGGCAGACCAGGCAAGTTGGAAGGTGTCGTCGTCGTCCCGGTGCAGTTGGCCAAGCGTGGCGTGCACGACGTGGTGCACGAGGTGGTCGAGCACCAGGGTGTGCTGGCGACGGTGCGCGGTCCACCAGCTGAGCAACGCTTCGTCGTCGCCCGGCTGCAGCATCGCGGCACCGAGCGCCACACCGCCGAGCCCCTGCACGGCGAGCGCGGCGTCGGCGGATTGCGTCAGGCTCGGCCCCGCCGCGTGCATCACGAAGTACGGCATCGCTGCCGGCACCTTCTGGATCGCCGACAATGCGAGCAGGGCGCGCACCTGGTGCCGGGCGGTGAACCGCCGGTCCGCAAAGGTCACTTCGGGCGGCGTCGTGAGATGGTGCAGCAGGCCAGGCACCGCGGCGTCGGCGGCCTTGGTCAGCGCGGCCTCGAGTTCGTCGTTCTTGCGGTACTGCTCGCGCTCCGCGTCGGTCGGCGTAGTCGACCGGCTCTCGTTCCACTGTTCGCAGAAGCGCCTGGCGGTTTCGTGCGCCGCATTGAACTCGCGTTCGGCCGCGGCCACCGCGTCGCTCGTCGCGAATGCGCGCGCGAGCAGCAGACCGCGCCCCGGGTCCGGCACGTCGCACTCGATCTCGTCGAACGCCAACCACCACGCGAGATCGCGTCGCTTGGCTCCGTCCTGGACCCGCTGCGCCAGGTCGAGTACGCGAGCGAGGCGCAGCGCCCGGCGCCGTGCCAACTGGTCGCTGGTCGCGGCGTCCGCCGCCAGCTCTCGGATCGCGGCGTCGAGGGAACGATCGGGCAATAGCAGCAGTCCAGCGCCCTTGCCGGCGCGCAGCGGATCGTCGTGGCGCAGCACCGCGAGCACGCGCTCCTGCGGCGTGGCCGTGCCCTCCTGCGCACTGGCGAGAGCGCCGGCCAAGGTCGCGACCAGGGCGATGCGGTGCATGCCTCGATGGTGGGGTGCGCAGGCCGCCGCGGCAAGCAGTGCCGCCAGGGAACGAGTGCGCGGTGGCATCACCGCCCGCCCGTCGGGAAGATGCGCGCGCCCATGCCCGCCCTGCGCATCCTGGTCACCGGCGGTTCCGGCTTCCTCGCTGGCCACCTGGTCGCTGCGGTGCGTCAGGCAGGCCACGTCGCGGTCACCACCGGGCGCAGCGGCGGCGACATCGCGGTCGACCTGACGGCGCGGGGCATGGTCGCGGCGGTGGTCGAAGCAGCGCGGCCGGACGTCGCCTTGCACCTCGCCGCGTGCTCGCGCCTCGCCGACTGCGAGCGCGACCCGGCGATGGCCCGTGCCGTCAACGTCGGTATCACGGCAGCACTCGCTGAACGCCTCGGGGCCCGGCTGCTCGTGGTCTCGACCGACCTGGTGTTCGACGGCCGCGGCGCGCCGTACGCGGTGACCGCTCCGGTGTCGCCGCTGTCGGTCTACGGCGCGACCAAGGCGGAGGCCGAAGAGGTCGCGCGCGCCGGTGCGGCCCGGGTCGTGCGCGTGCCGCTGCTGTTCGGTCC
>JBASWX010000300.1:0-15138 GCA_049276695.1 Planctomycetota bacterium | reverse complement strand
GACGCGGGCGGGCAACCGCCAGAGCTCCGGCGCCGCGAACGCGACCCCGTCCGGCCCACGGCGCTGGCGCACGACGCGCGCGCCGTCGGCCTCCGGCAGCACGAAGTCGTCGAGGCCGTCGCCATCGACGTCGCGCACCGCGAAGCTGAAGTCGACCGCGTCGCGCGGGTCGGCCGCGGGCCACAGCAGTTCGTGTGCGAACAGCGGCCGGTATTCGGGCTGCGCCCCCGGCACCGGCAGCACCAGCACTGCGCGCTCGGCGGTGAACAGCACCAGCTCGCGACCCGGTCGCGGCTCGACGTCGGCGAACGCGAACCCGACCACGTCGCGTTCGAGCGTGTATGGCGGCGATGTCGGCTCGCCGGTGAACAGCGGCGAAGCGGCAGCACGCCGGTGCATGCGCAGTTCGCGCCGCTTCGCCACCTCGTCGTGGCCGACCAGCACCAGGTCATCGAGGCCGTCGCCATCGACGTCGGCGGCGACGGCGGCGACGAGGCGCAGCGGTTCGGGCAGCTGCAGCGTGGTGACCTGTGGTGCCTGGGCCACGATCCACGCGGTGCCCAGGCCGAGGGTCGCGGCAGCCGCCGCCGCGCTCACGTCCCCACCTCGATCAGCCGGTCAGTGTCGCCGGCGCCGATCGCGAACAGCCAGAACAGCCGGAACCGCCACGCCGCCGCGGTCGAGCGATAGTTGACGAGGCCGAGCAGGAACGAGAACTCGGACACACCGCGCCCGCTGGCGTAGGAGAACAGCAGCGGCACGGTCAGTTCGTTCAGATCGCGGTCGCGCCCCGTCAACGGTGCTTGCACCTCGCGCCGTTCGCCGGCGCGCACGAACTGGAGCACGACCTCGTCGGCCGCGGTGTCGCGCAACGCCGCGAGCAGATCCTGCGGGTGCGCGATGGCCTTGCCGTCGATCGCGGTCAGCAGGTCGCCGAACCGCACGCCAGCGGTCCGCCACGGACTCGCGCGCGACAGCCCGACGACCACGGCGCCGCCGCCGGGGCCGAGCCCGGCGCCACGCGCTTCGACCTCGGTCGCACCGCGCAGCACGACGCCGACCCGCTGCTCCTCGCGCAAGCGTTCCACCCCGCCGCGCGGTGCTGGCTGCAAGCGCTGCACCAGCGTCATCTCCGCGCGCGCCTCGCGACCGGCCCGATCGACAAACAGCGTCACCGCGGCACCGGGCGGCGTCGTCAGTTCGATCTGCCGCCACTCGCTCGGGCGCTGCAGCGCGACCGCAGCGCCATCGCCGACCTTCGCTTCGAGCAGCAGGTCGTCGACCAGCAGGCCCGCGGCCGCCGCCGGCGAGTTCTCGATCACCTGCACCACACGCAGCGCACCCGGTTGGTCGAGCTTCGCCGCCAGGGTGTCGCGCGCGTCATCGACCACGAGACCCGAGAACGAGCCCGCTGGCAGCGCGCGGCGCTGCGCTTCGTCGTCGGGCTCGCCGCGCAGTTCGAGCGGTTCCTCGACGTCGCCGAGTGCGGGCGAGCGCTCCGGCATCTCGGGCGCCAGCGAACATCCAGCCAGCGTCGCAAACACCACGAAGTCGACGATGCGCATGCAGCCCACGGTCCGCACTCTACGGGATCCGCATGCGCCGCAAGAGCCACAGTGCGCCGGCGCCCGCCGCCGCCAACCAGGCGAGCGGCACCACCACCGCGAACCCGCGCCAGCGCCAGAACGCGTCGGCGGCGCCCCGCGCGCTGGCGACGAAGAAGCCGACCACCGAGTCGTCGCGCCAGCCGGCCGGCAGGTGGCTGGTCAGCAGCCAGCCCGCACCGTCGCCGAGCCGATCGCGCAGCACCTCGGGCACGAGCACGAACAACACCGCGAGGCCGAGCGCCCGGGCGGGTCGCCGCGCCACCGCCGAGGCGAACACCCCGAGCGCGGCCAGCGCGAGCATCGGCAACACGCCGTGCAGCACCGCCTGCCACACGACCGGTCCCACCACCGCGCGCGGCGCCAGCGCCTGGCGATCGCCGTGGCGAGTCACTTCCTCGAGATCGCCCCAGCCCATCGCCGCCGCCGCCGCGATCGCCGCGACCAGCAGCACCGCGAGCTGCCCGGCCACCGCGAACGCGAGCACCGCGCCGAGCTTGCCGAACCACAGGTCGACGCGCCGCACCGCGCGCACTGCGGTGTTGCGCAGCGTGTCCACCGCGCACTCCGCGGCGACGATCTGGCTGGCGACCCACGTCACCACCAGCGCCAGCACCGGCACCGCCACCTGCAGCGCCATCGCGAACGCCAACGGCCCGCTGCCGGCGTCGGCGCTGAACAGTTCGCCTGCCTGCACGCGCGCCAGCGAGTGCGCGACCTGGTTGCGGTAGCTGACAACGCGCGCGACCGCGGCGGCGACCGGGACCAGCAGCAGGAACAGCGTGCTGCGGCGCGCCAGCAGCACGCGCAGTTCGTGGCCGAACGCGCGCCACGGCGCCTGGTTCGCGGTGCCCATGCGTGGCGCCGTGTCAACCGGTGTTGCCGCGGGCGCGACGGCCGGCGCGGGGAACGGCGTCGCGGGCGGCGGTGCGGCATGCGCACGCAGGTAGATCGCTTCGAGAGTCGCGGGCTCCGGGCAGAACGTCGTCAGCTCGCCGGCGGCGGCGAGTTCGCGCGCCACCGCGCCGACTGGACGACCGTCCATCGCCACCAGCAGGCGATCGCCAGCCCGCTCCGGCACGAGGCCCAGTTCCCGCAGCCGCCGTTCCATCGCGACCAGCGGCGTGCCGGCCACCACCTGGCGCACTGGCAGCGCCCGCCGCAGTTCGTCGATGCCGCCCTCCACCACCATCGCGCCCTCGCGCAGCACGCCGACGCGGTTGCACAGTCCTTCCAGCTCGGCGAGCTGGTGGCTCGACAGCAGCACTGCGACGCCGTCGTCGCGCGTCAGCGTCAGCAACAGCGCGCGCAGCGCCGCGATGCCTTCGGGATCGAGGCTGCTCGCCGGCTCGTCGAGCAGCAGGAGTCGCGGGCGGCCGAGCAGCGCCGCGGCGATGCCGAGTCGCTGGCGCATGCCGAGCGAGAACGTGCCTACCCGGCGCACCGCGACCGCCGCGAGCCCCGCCAGCTCCAGCACCCGCCCGGCCTCGGCCCCGGCGAGCGCGCGTGGCAGTCCCTGCAGCCGCGCCAGCCAGCGCAGGTTGTCGTGCGCACTGGCGTGCAGGTGGAAGCCCGGCCGCTCGATCATCGCGCCGACCAGGGCCCGCGCGCGCCGGCCGTCGCGCAGTGCATCGATGCCGCAGATGCAGACCGAGCCGCGCGCAGGCCGCAGCAGCCCGAGTGCCAGCCGCATGACCGTGGTCTTGCCCGCGCCGTTGTGGCCGAGGAAGCCGTAGCAGTCGCCCGGCTCGACGCGCAGCGTCACGTTCCGCACCGCAATGGTCCGGCCGTAGCCGAAGGTCAGGTCGTGGATCGCGAGGGCGGTCATCGGGCGGGCGGATGGTCGTTGCCCGCGCGGTACGCCGGACAACCGGCGGCGCAGGCTACGCCACCTCGCGGATCGGCACGAGCAGCGCGTCGGGAGATCGCCTTCCATCGTGGTCGACCGTGCGCCGACGGCGAGAACGCAACGCGAACCACCGACGCCGCGGGCTACCGTGTCGCTATGACCAGGATCACCGTCAACAACCATGGCCCGCTGCGCATCGAAGGGGCGTTCACGATCAGTGATGCGACCGGCAAGGACTTCGGGCTCGCCGGCAGGACCGTGGTCTCGCTGTGTCGTTGCGGCCAGTCGGCGAACAAGCCGTTCTGCGACGGCGCGCACGCGCGCCAGGGCTGGCAGTCGGCTTGCGACGCGCGCGACCTGCCGCCGCCGAAGCCCAAGACCTGACCGTCCCCGGCGTTCAGAAGGTGAAGTCGCGCAAGCGGCGTTGCGCATCCACGCTCAGGTTCTGCAGCGTCGCCACGTTCCGCTGCGGAATGCCCTCGATGTCGCGGTACGTGGCGCGCGCCTGGGCGACGCTCGCCTGCCGCAGCAGGTGCAGCATCGGGTAGGGCGAACGATTGGTGTAGTTGTCGATCTGGTCCGGCGAGGTACCGGCGAACTGGTAGTGCGGGTGGAAGCTGGCCACCTGGATCGCCGCCGCGAGCCCGAGCTGCTGCAACAGCACGTCGACGTCGTCGAGAAACTCGTTGAAGTCGAGGAACCGGCCCAACACGTGCGGGTGGATCAGCAGCGTAGTCTCGCGTTTGGCCGGCGGCGTCGCGCACAGCCCTTCGAGTTCGCGCGCCAGTTCGGCGAGCAGGTCTGCGGTCGAGGTTGCCGGGCTGACCTGGTAGCGGATCCGACCCGTCGCGAAGATGGGGCGCACGAACGGGCACAGCCCCAAGCCCATCACCACGTTCTCGATCCAGCGCCGCGTTGCCGCGATGACCGGCTGCGCAGTGAGGTCGTGCACACGGCGAGACTATGGGGAGGGCTCGCCCCGGCCGAGGCGGAAGCAGGAATCGCGCGCCACCGCAGGGAGCGCCATGGCGCGCGGCGATCAGAACCCGAGGCTGAGCCAGTGCGCGTCGCCGACTTCGACCACTGCACCCGCCCCGACGAACAGCGGCTGCACCACGAAGTCGACGCCGAGCAGCGCGGGCTGGTTGGGCAGCGGCATGCCACCGTTCCACGTTCCCCCACCCGGCACGACCACGGCGATGCCCACGGCAGCCGACGGATCGAAGTGCAGGCACTGGCGGCCACCCAGCGGCAGGCAGGCGCCGAGCGGCAGGCCGAGACCAACAACGCCGAGATCGCTCGCCCCGAGCCCCGCGCAGCGCAACGTCCACGTGCTGCCGAGCACCGGATCGCCGACATCGAAGCGGCGCGCGCCGTAGCGCTGCAGCGGCGTACGCGCCCCCGGCAGCGGCAGGATCCACGGTTCGCGGCCGTGCACGCCGTCGTCGGCGATCCACACGAACGCGCTGCCGCACACCCGACCCAGCCCGCTCCAGAACCCGCCCGGCGTGATCTGCGACGACCCCGGACCGGGCCAGATGTCGGCGACGAGCTGGGTGCCGGCACTGGTGCCGTCGGTGACCCACATCTCCTTGCCGAACGCAGTCGTCTGGATCGCCAGCAGCGCGCGCCGTTCGCCGCCAGCCTCGTAGCCCTGGCCGTGCACAGTCGAACTGCCGGGCCCCGGTTCGAGATCGCCGAGCGGCCACGTTCCCGCGGTCGTGCCGTCGCTGCGGAACGGTTCGCTGCCGAACCCGCCCGCCGCGGCCCAGAACACCAGCACGTCGTCGTCGATCGCCACCGCAATCTGCGGCGCACTGCCCGCCGGTCCCGGCACAACGTCGATCGGCGCGGTGCCCGCCGCCGTTCCATCGGTGAACCACAGTTCCTCTCCCGTCGCCGGCGTGGTCGCGGTGAACGCCACCTTGTTGCCGAGCGGTTGCCAGCGGTTGCCGAACGCCGACGCGGTGAGCAACGTCGTCGGCGGGCCGAGACCGTCCCACCGCAGCAGCGCGCTCGACGACGTGAACAGCCACGCGCCCGGCACCGTGACCAGCGCTGGCGGCGCGGTCCCGGTGATGCTCATGCTCGGCGCGCCGGGAACGTGCAGCGCGGTGAAGGTGAACGTCAAGCCGCCGGGGCCGAAGCCCAGTTGCCACTGCAGCAGGCGCCCCTCGCTCTCGAGCCGCAGGCTGCCGGCGACGTTGCCGACCACCGCCGCGGTGTTGCCATCGCTGAGGATCACCGCCCCGGTCAGGCCGGCGTGCAACAGCGTCTGGCCGAGGAACGGGCCGAGCGGCGTCGCCGACGGCACGCCGAGCGAGAACGTTCCGGCGACGGTGCCGTCCGTTCGCCACGTGGTCACGCCATCGGAAAAGAACAGCACGCTGCTGACGACGGTCGCCGGCTGGTACACGACCAGCGACGAACTCGTGCCGGCCGAAGGGTGGAGCAGGACCGTGCCCGCGCTGGTGCCGTCGGTGCGCCACAGCTCGTAGCCCTGGCCACGATCGATGCGCAGGAACGCCAGGTCACCGAGCACGGTGAGCCCGCCGAAGATCGGGCCACCCGGCCCCGGCACGAAGTCGTGCACCAGCGTGGTGCCCGCCGCCGTTCCGTCGCTGCGCCACAGTTCGTTGCCGTGGATGCCGTCGCTCACCGACAGCAGCACTTCGCCGTCGATCGGCCCCCTGCCCCACACGCCACCTAGGGAACCGACGCCCGGCGCCGGATTGACGTCGAGCACGAGCTGCGGCGACTGGGCGAGCGCGGTCGGGGCGACGAGGAACGGGAGCGCGAGGCGCATGGGGCTCGGCATCGAAGCAGTTCCGTGGCGACGGCGACAGGCCCGGTCAGCCCGAACACAGATCGTGAACGTGCACTCCGTGCCGCAGGCGAGCCTCCCGGTTCTCCCGCGAGTCCGAGTCGCCGGCGTTGATCACGACTGCCTGCCCCCGGTGGTCTGCACGCGAGCGACGAACTTGGGATCGTCACCATCGAACCGCGTCGGGTTCAGTAGCCGGCGATCCCGTGCAGTCCGTTCGACATCGAGGCGCCGGTCGGGGCGTGGAGCACCAGGGCTTGCGCGAAGAACTCTCGTCCGGCGAGAAACGGCAGGTTGGGCAAGGGGATGCTGAGCGTCGCGTAGCCGTATCCAGGGCCAAACACAGTGGCCATGACGGCGAGGTCGACGATGGACACCCACTGTTGGCAGCCCGTCCATCCGAGCGGCGACAGATCGAAGGGCAACGAATAGAACCCGAAGGAGCCGTTGGCGACGGTGTTGCTGAAGCCCAGACCGAGCAGCGGCACGAAGATCCCGCTGGCCGGCAGGTTGTCGAGGCGCAGCGTGGTCGTGGTGCCCAGCGTCGGTGGCAGGCCAGACTGTGCAGCAAGCGTGGGGACCTGAGCCGTCGGCCCCGGGCAGCCAGCGCCGAACGCCGCATAGCAGGCGTCGACCGCGCGCTGCTCGAACAGGTCCGCCGTCGCGGCGCAGGTGCTGCAGTCGGTGCCGCCGAAGAGAACCAGGTTCTCGACGCGGGGGCCGACCGCCACCGCGTGCACTCGACGCGGGCTCGGCAGGTCGCCGGGCAGGCGGCGCCAGCTGGCGCCATTCCACAGCCAATGGTCATCGTAGGCGTTGCTTCCGGACCAACCGCCGACGAGCACGACCCCACCCAGCCAAGGCGCAGCTACCAGCGTGTGCTGGCTGCGGGCCGGTGGCGCAACCGGCGTCGTGCACTGCTGCCACGTCGTGCCGTCGAACTCCCACGTGTCCCCGAGCACTCCGCCGTTGGCGCCGCCGCCGAACAGCACCGTGCGTTGCCGCGCCGCGTCGTAGGCCATCGCAGTGCCGTGTCGCGAGGACGGACCGGGGATCGCGACCTGCGTCCACGTGCCGCCGTCCCATTCCCAGGTGTCATCGACCTCGCCCGACACCGAGTAGCCGCCGAACAACACGACGCGCTGACGGCTGCTGTCGAAGCACATGCCGTGGTGGGCGCGCGCCGAAGGTGCGTTGGCAGGCGCGACCGCCGTCCACGCTGTGCCATCGAACTCCCACGTGTCGCCGAGCTTGGCGAGGTTCGTGGTCTCCCCGCCGAACAGCACGAGCCGCTGGCGCACCGTGTCGGCGACGACCCGCGTCGCCCGCGGTGATGGTGCCGTCGCCAACGGCAGCGCCTGCCACGCCGAGCCGTCCCACTGCCAAGTGTCGGCCAGGTAGGTGCCAGTGCCGTCGACGCCGCCGAACAGCATGACGCGCGGCGACTGGGGCTCGAGGGCCAGGGCCGGGAGCAAGCGAGCGCTGGGGCCGGATGTCACGGTCGTCGACCGCCACGGCGCGACCCGTTCGACGGTGACGTCGTCGAGGACGCACTGGTGCGAGCCCATCGTGTTCTCGCGGTTGTGGAACACGACGCGCCGGAAGCCGCCGGTGTCCTGCAGCACCGGCGCGCGGAACTCCCACCACTGTCCCGCAGCACCTTCGATACGGGCCCCGACGTGGGTGCCGGTGTCCCACAACTCGGCGGTGTAGATGATCCCAACTGCGAACGTGATCCCGGGGCCCGTGGTGACCACCGTGCCAAGCTGGATGTGGTTGCCGCGCATCCAGAGGTGGGCGTTCGAGGTTGTCTCCATGCCAGCGGCCAACTCGATGCCATTCTGGGTCTCGCCGTAGTTGCCTCCGGGCACGCCGTCGCTGCGGATCAGCAGTTGAAAGCGGTCGTACGCATCGGTCCACGTCCAACGGCACCTCACCCGGTAGCCACCGAGGCGGGCGGCGTCGAAGTTCTGCGTCGACACCAGGTGCGCGCGGTTCTGCAGCACGCAGGCCTGGTTCTGCACGAATGCGACGCTCGGGCCCTGCGGAATGCCCTGCGTGGTCACGAACCACGTGTAGGCGTTGATGCCGCCGGACGCGAAGTCGTCCGCGAGCAGTTGCTGCGCCGGCGAAGCTGCTCCGAGCCCGAAGACAGCAAGCAGCATGGTCACCCGCTGCCAGAGCGGAGCGAATGCCGTGGCGGCGCCGTGGAGCCCAGAACGATGTTCAGCGCGGCGGGATGCGTGGTCGAGGATGGTGCGACGGCGGGTCATTGGCAACTCCTGAGCAAGGCGACGAGGGAACCGAACAAATCGAATGGCGGCCGCACCAGTCGCGTGACAGGAACTGGCCCCGACGACCGCCACCGGCGAGGCGGCATGTCTTCGCCAACTCGCAGTCAGTACCCGATCCGGATCTCCAGGCCTCCGGTCGTAGTCGCGCCGAACGGGTTGCCGGCCGCAGGATCGAGCACCAGCGCCTGTGCGTAGATCCGCAGGCCGCGCAGGACAGTGAGGTTGGGCAGGATCTCCTGCCAGGCGCCGGCCGTGCCGGAATGTGGAATGGCCGCGAGGAGGCCCGATCCGAGCCCGACCAGGGCCATGCATCCGGGCAATCCAATCGGACCCAGGTCGATTGCGGCCGAGGACAGGCTCAGCACACCGATCGCAGCGCCTGAACTTGTAGGCAGGTTCGCGAGATGCATGGAGAGCGTTGCCCCAGGCTGCGGCGCCGCGCTGGCCGGGCTGGGAGCCAGCGACGGCGTGCCATTGCTGCCCGGGCAGCCGAGGCCGTAGGGGACCCACTGCGGGATCGGACGCTCGAGGACAGCGAAGCAAGCCGCCGTTCCATCGCCGTCGTCCCAACTTGCCCGAGGCACTCCGAAGAACGGATTGGCGTCCCACATCACGAGGCAGTTCTGGTTGCCGCCGAAGTTGTCAGGCTGATTCGGGGCCCAGTTGGTGAACGACAGGGGCCAGCCGTTGATGTTCGTCCACAGCCCCTCGACACCCATGTCGGTGCCGCCGAGGTACAGCGGAAACAGCGCGAGGAACTGGTTCGCAACCCACGTGTTCTCCGCGAGGTCATCGATCACGCACAGGTCCGCTCCCAGGGAATTGGCGAACGCTCGCGCCGCAGCCCAGGTCATCGGTGGTGTCCGCGTGTACTCGTTGCCGGTGGCGGGGTTCGTGATCCACTGCGTCGCCGGCCACTGTTCGATCTGCACGTTGTCGAGGAAGCACTGATGCGAGAAGAGCACCGCCTCGCGGTTGTAGAACTCGACGAACTTGGTGGTCGTGGAGTCGGCAATCACGGGAGCCCGCAACCGCACGAACTGCGTCGGTCCGGTGACGCTCATCTGCACCTCGCTGCCGGTGTCGAGCATCTCGAACGAGTACGTTGTTCCCACCTGAGGCTGGAAGTAGCTGCCGCCCACGAGTTGGCTGAGACCAATCTGCAACTGGGCACCCTGCGCCACCAAGCCCACGTACGGAGCACTCTCCCAACTGATGCCAGCCTGGATCCCGTTCGCCGTGTTTGCGTGGGGAGGCACCGGCATCGCGTCGCTGCGCGTCCCGACCGAGAGGTAGTCGTACGTGCTTCCGAACCGGAACGTGCCCGACACACGGATGCCGCCGAGGACCGTCGGGTCGAACTGGAGCTTGCTGACCAGGCGCCCGCGATTCTGGAGCACGCACTCGCCACCCTGCTGGAACACGGCCGTCGGCCCGAGCGCCACCGGGCCCGTCACGACGGTCCACTTCTGCAGATCGATCGCCGGGCCGTTGAAGGCATCCGCCAAGAGCACTTGCGCGGCTGATGGCGCGGTCATCAACACGCACGCGAATGCCGCGGCGGCGCAGCGGAGCCAAGGTCGACGTTCGGCGTGGCGGGGTTCGTGATCGAGGATGCGGGTGCGGCGGCGGGTCATTGGCAACTCCTGGAGACGGCGACGATTGAACCGAACGCATCCAATGACGACCGCGCGCATCGCGTGACAGAAACTGGCTCCCGGCGACAGCTACACTCCGGTCGCGTCACGAACCCCGCCGCGACGGGGTTGGAGCGTGGAGATGGACCCAACCGACCTCCCGGCACCGAACCCGCTGGACCGCGACTGCTTGCGCACCCGCTTCCTCGAGGAACTGCTCACCGACCAGGAGGCCAGCCGCGTCGCTCCCGTCGACGACTACCTCGCCCGCTACCCCACGATCGCGCCGTTCGTGCGCAGCGAGTACTCGGCGCTCTGCCAGCCCGACGGCAGCGCCGCCGCCCCCGATGCGGCCGTCCTGCCCGAGACCTGCGGCCGGTACCGGCTGCTGCGGCTCATCGGGTCCGGTGGCATGGGCACCGTGCACGAGGCGACCGACACCGAACTCGGCCGGCGCGTCGTGCTGAAGACACTCCGCCCGGGCTTCGCGGCGAGCACCGACGCACGCGAACGGCTGCGCCGCGAAGCGCGCGTGCTCGGGCGGCTGGAACACCCGAACCTGACGAAGGTCATCGACCTGCTCGAAGCCGACGGCCGCATGCACCTCGTCATGCCGTTCCACGAGGGCCGCACGCTCGCCGAAGCCATCCACGAGGCGCGACGGCGCAGCGAGTCACCCGGGGGCACGGCCCGCTGGCCGCAACTCGGTGCGGAGCCAAACGGGAAGGCACACGCGCTGCGCCGGATCGTGGCCTTCTTCACGCGCGCCGCCGAGGCACTGCAGTCGGCGCATGCGGCCGGCATCGTGCACCGCGACCTGAAGCCGGAGAACCTGATGGTCGGTTCCGATGGGCTGCCGGTCGTGTTGGACTTCGGACTCGCCCTGCCGGAGGCCGACGAGCGGCTGACCGCTGCGGGCGAAATCCTCGGCACGCCGCTCTACATGGCGCCGGAACAGATCGAGGGGCAGAAGTCCGATGCGCGCACCGATGTCTACGCCCTCGGCGTGTGCTTGTACGAGACGCTGACCTTGGTGCATCCGGTGGAGCGGTCCACCAGCCGCGCTGCCGTCTTCCACCACATCCTCAAAGGCGAGCCGAGGCCTCTGCGCCGGCACCAGCCGCTGGTGCCCCGCGACCTCGAAGCCGTGGTGATGCGGGCGATCGAGCGGGATCCGCCGCGGCGCTACCAGACGATGGAAGTCCTGGCGCGCGACCTGCAGCGCGTGCTCGATCTCGAACCCACCGAGGCACGACCGGTTTCCGGGATCGGTGTCGCGTGGCGACGCGTGCGGCGCCGCCCCGCCGTGTCGCTGCTCGCCGTCCTGGTCGCCGCCGTCGCCTACCTCGCGATCTGGAACCAGCTGCGAATCGACGACGTGAAGCGCATGAGCACCGAGCTCGCGACGAGCCTCGAACGGTCCGGTGGCGCGCTGACGGACGAGTCCCTCCAGCTGCGCGAAGCGATCCGCCGCCGGTCCCCCACCGAGGAGGGACTGCACCTGCTCTACCCACGCGGCCGCGTCGCGACAGCCGACCGATTCGAGTGGCTCGGCACCGACACGCGCGATCCCGACATGCCGGGCATCCACCACCGCTTCATGTTCCGCGTCGAAGTGCTCGACGGCGAAACCGTGCTCGCGACGTGGTCGTGCCCGCAGCCGGACGGAACGCGCAGCTGCCGCACGACGCCACCAGCATCACTGTCGCTCGCCGCCGAGCACGACTACACGTTCCGTGTCGCCGTCGAGAGCTACGAGGTGGTTGGGGAGTCCGGCGCCGATGCCGGCCTGCTGGAACGGTGCCGCAGGCTCACGGTCGACCACCTGCGCGACCAGCTGCCCGCGATGGCCGCGACGTTCCGCGTGGCAGCGCATGCGCCAGCGGCGTTGCGCGCCGACACCGGTTCGATCGAGGATCGTTTCCGTGCCCTGCTCGGCGACGGCTTCGCGGCGGATGCACTGAATCTGCTCGATGGCCCGGAGGGCCAGGCTGCGCCGATGAGTCGCCTGCGCCGCAACGAACTGGTCCGGGATGCGGCGCGTGTCGTGGGCGACAAGGGCCTCGAGCGAGCGGCGCAGGATGCGATCGAGCGGGAGCAGCGACGATGATGCGGGCTACTTTCGTGCTCGCAGTGTCGGTGCTGCAGTCGGCGGCAGCGCAAGAGTCGGCGGCGGACACGGAACTGCTCGCGGCGATCGCTGGGCTGGATCGCGAGCTGCAGGATCTGTCGGCAGAAGGGCACGCCGACGAGGAAGCGCAGCGCCGGCTCGGCGCCCGCTACGACTCGCTTCGTGTTCGCGCGCAGGCACGGCTGCCGGGCTGGCCGACGCCGACGATCGCGGCAGCATTCACGGCGCTGCACCGCACGGCGGCCAATCTGCACTTCGAGGATGCCTTCCTGCTCGCCGAACTCGAGCTGGCGCTGGCCGTGGTGCAGACCCGCCCTGCACCCCGTCACGGGCAACCGGCGTTGCTGGTGCTTTGGACCGACGTTTCCTACGACCTCGGAAACGCAACCGCGTGCGCCGAGGCATGGCGCCAGGTCGCGGAGGAATGGGAGCACGGCCCGAAGAAGGCTTGGATCTGCGCCGAAGCGGCCCGCCGGCTGATCAACAAGTGCGATGCGCCGGACCTCGCGGCGCACTTGGCCGGTGACGGCCTGCGCATGCTCGAGTCCCTGCCCGAGTGGGGCGAGTCCGTGCGCACGAGCCTGCTCGGCGACGCCGACCTGTGGCTCACCATGAAGGCCCGCCCGCTCGCCGCTTCGCGCATCGACTGCCGCGGCCAGCTGCAGCTGCTGCGTGGCTTCGCGCTCGTCGAGGCGAACCGTCTGCACGAAGCACTCGACGCACTCAGCGCGGCGCGCGAGGACCTCCAGGCGTCAGCGAACGAACACCGGCTGGTCAACGTCGAACACAATCTCGCCAACCTGTGGCTGCAGCTCGGCCGCACCCAGCAGGCAATCGAGGTCGCGACGAGCGCACTCAGTCTCTATGCGCGATCGTCGTGGTCCGCCGGCGGCGACCCGGATCTGGGCGGTGTACGGGCAATGCAGCGGACGATCGCGCAGGGCTTGCTGCAGCGGCGTTCCCCGGCGGACGTCGAGCGCGCCCGCAAGATCCTCGAACAGATCGCGACGCCGACCTTCCTCCGCCGCCCCGGCGAGACCAACGTCGATGCGCTGTGCACACTCGCCGAAGTGTTGCTGGCGGGCCCGATGACGGGCCCCGACCAAGCGCGCTTCGGCGAGGTCATCGCCGCGCTGCGCGCATTCTGCAAGCCACGGCGGCTCGTCCACCGCCTCGTGCGGGCGGACCTGCTCGATGCGGAATGGGCCCTACGGCGTGCCGGCCTGGCGGCAGCCCGGGTCTTCCTCGACTCGGCCCGCACGCTGCTCGACCAACACGAGCATCTGCCGCTGCGCGTGCGGCGGGAGTGCCTGCTCGGTCATGGCCTGCTCGCGGCGGGCCAGCCTGGCCCGGCCATGGATGCGTACGTCGCCGCGGGTCGGCACGTCACCGCGGCCGTGGAGAGGGAACGGCTGTGGACGATCGAGGCCGGCGTCGGCACCTACCAGTTGCTGCACTCGGTCGCGCTGCGCGGGGCCTTCGACGCGTTCACGGCGCTCGCCGCCACCGACCCGGCGGTAGCGACCGAACGCCTGTACGAGATCGTGCAGACCTTCCACGGCTTCGAGTCCGCGTGCTTGTGGCTCGACCGGGCGACCGACCTCGACGAAGCGGGGCTCGATGCGAGCGATCGCGAACGTCTCGTCTCGCTGCGCGCACGGGCCCACGAACTGGAGGAGAGCCTGTCTCGAGAACAGCGCCGGCCAAGCCGCAGCCACGTGATGGCGGCGCTGCGGGCAGACCAGGCAAACGGCATCCGGCGGCAGATCGACGACGTCGGCGACCAGATCGCCGCGCTGCGGGCGAAGGTCGTGTCGCCGGCGCTGCCGCGGCCCGCCTCGCTCGCGGCGATCCGCGTCGCGCTCGCGCCTGGGGAAGTGCTGATCGAATGCGTGGATCTCGGTGACCGTACGGTCGCGCTCTGCGTCGACCGCACGGCGTGTGCCGTGCACGCGCTGCCCGACTCCCGGCAACTGCTCGCCGCGGTGACCGAGTGCCAGTCCTGGAGCGAAGGAACCGACGCGACGACAGAACCCGACCGCATCCCGGCGCTCCGTTCACTGGCCGGGTTGTTGCTCCCCGAAGGCGGCTGGCTCGACACACGACTCGCCGATCCAGAGACCAAGACGCTCCTGTTCTCGCCCGAGGGGCCGTTGTGCCGCGTGCCGTTCGCGGCGCTGCCGTGGCGCGGCCGCCCGCTGGTCGAGAGAGTCGCCGTCGCACACGTGATCTCCGGCACCGTGCTGGCTCACCAGCGCAGCAAGCCCGGCGCGACTGCCGCCACGCCGGACGGCGCGCTGCTCGCGCTGGCCAATCCGCGGTACCCGCCCACCGGTGTCGAACACCTGCGACGTCGCACTGCGGTCGACGCCGCCGACTTGCAACCGCTGCCGGCATCGGCGCACGAGGCGCTCGAAGTGGCCAGGCTGTGGGCTGCACCCGACGAGCAGGCGCGACTCGCTCCGCTCGACCCACCGGCCATCGACGGCGCGATCGCAGGCAACCGGTTCCGTGTACTGCTCGGCGCCGCAGCGCGCGAGTCGGCGTTGACTGCCGAACTGCTGCGCGGCGTGCGCTTCCTCCACTTCGCCTGCCACGCCAAGGCCGACGTCGAATCGCCGCCGCTGTCGTTTCTCGCGCTGACGCTCGCGGCCGACGCATCGTCGCCGTCGGGCGAAGGGCTGCTGCGACTCGGCGAGTTCTCGCGGCTGCGCGGCGACTACGAACTGCTCGCGTTGTCCGGCTGCGAAACCGGTGCCGGTGCGATCCGCGGCCACGAAGGACCGGCGAGCATGGCGC
>JBASWX010000299.1:0-11433 GCA_049276695.1 Planctomycetota bacterium | reverse complement strand
CTGCTCGGGCGTTCCGGTCGCGACAACCTGGCCGCCGCCCGCGCCGCCCTCGGGTCCCAGGTCGATCAACCAGTCGGCGGCGCGCACGACGTCGAGGTTGTGTTCGATCACCAGCACCGTGTTGCCGGCGTCGACCAGCCGCTGCAGCGCCGCCATCAGCTTCACCACGTCGTGGAAGTGCAGCCCGGTGGTCGGCTCGTCGAGCACGTAGAACGTCTTGCCGGTACTCGGCCGCTGCAGTTCGGTCGCCAGCTTCACCCGCTGCGCCTCGCCGCCGCTCAACGTCGTCGACGGCTGGCCCAGGCGCAGGTAACCGAGACCCACGTCCTGCAGCGCCACCAGCCCGCGCGCGATCTTCGGCAGGTCGGCGAAGAACGCCGCCGCCTCGTCGACCGTCATCTCCAGCACGTCGTGCACGCTCCTGCCCTGCCACCGGATCGCCAGCGTCTCGGCGTGGAAGCGGGCGCCGCCGCACTCGTCGCACACGACTTCGACTGGCGCCAGGAAGTTCATCTCCAGCGTGGTGACGCCAGCACCCTCGCACGCTTCGCAGCGGCCGCCCGGCACGTTGAACGAGAAGCGGCCCTTCTCGTACTGCCGCAGCTTCGACTCCGGCAGCAGCGCGAACAGGTCGCGCACGTGGGTCCACAGGTCGGTGTAGGTCGCCGGGTTGCTGCGCGGCGTGCGGCCGATCGGCGCCTGGTCGATCTCGACCATCTTGTCGAGCTGGCCGATGCCGCTGATGCGTTCGCAGTGCGGCACGCCGGCATCGGCGCGCATCAGCTGGTGCTGCAGCGCCGGCACCAGCACGTGGTGCACCAGCGTCGACTTGCCGGAACCCGACACGCCGGTCACCGCGACCAGCCGGCCCAGAGGCACGTCGACGTCGAGGCCCTGCAGGTTGTGGTGGCGCGCGCCGCGGATCGCCAGCACGCCGCGCCCGTCGTTGCGACGTTGCGCGGGCATCGGCACCGCCAGTTCGCCGCGCAGGTAGCGCCCGGTCAGCGACGCTGGTGTACTCGCGACCTCGTCGGGCGTGCCGGCCGCCGTCACCTCGCCGCCGTGCACGCCAGCACCCGGCCCAATGTCCACCAGGAAGTCGCTGGCGCGCATCGTCGCTTCGTCGTGTTCGACGACGACGACGGTGTTGCCGCGGTCGCGCAGCGCCTGCAACGTTCGCAGCAGCCGCGCCTGGTCCCGCGCGTGCAGGCCGATGCTCGGTTCGTCGAGCACGTAGAGGATGCCGCGCAGCCCCGCACCCACCTGCGCCGCCAGGCGGATGCGCTGCGACTCGCCGCCGGACAGCGTCGGCGCGCGCCGGCTCAGGGTCAGGTAACCGAGACCGACATCGGCGAGGAACGCCAGGCGGCGTTCGATCTCGGCGGTGATGTCGCGCCCGATCTTCTGCTGGTTGCCCTCGAGCACGATTGCGCGCACCCACGCCAGCGCATCGTCGACCGACAGCGCCAGCACGTCAGGCAGCGACCGACCCTGGAACGTCACCGCGCGCGCCGCCGCCGACAGCCGGGCGCCGCCGCATTCCTCACAGACCACCGCCGAGCGGTAGCGGTCGAGGTGGCGCGCCCGCGACGGGCGATACACGTTCTGCAGGTGCCCGAGCACGCCCGGGAACGCGATGCGGTCGCTGCCCGACGTCGTGAACATCGCGCTCTGGCGTTTCCACTTGAACTCGAACTTCTGGTCGCCGCTGCCGTGCAGCACGACCTTCTTCGCCTTCGCCGACAGCTTCTGCCACGGCACGTCGACGTCGAAACCCAGCGCCTTGCCGACCGCAGCGAGGTGGTCGATCGTCAGGCGGCCGTAGACCAGCCGCCCCTCGTCGGTGAACACGCTCAGCGCGCCTTCGCGCAGCGACTTCGTCGGATCGGCGACCAGCAGCTCGGGCGCGAAACCGAAGGTCTCGCCGAGGCCGTCGCAATGCGCACAGGCGCCGCTCGGGCTGTTGAACGAGAACAGGCGCGGCTCCATCTCCGGCAGCGAGCCGTGCCCGTTCGGGCAGCTGCGCGCGGTCGAGAACACGCGGTAGCCCCCCTTCTCGCCCTCGCCCCAGCTCAACGCACACACGCCGCCGCCCAGCTGCACCGCCTGCTCGACCGCCTCCGCCAGCCGCGATCGCGCCTCCGCGGCGATCGTCAGGCGGTCGATCACCAGTTCGATGGTGTGGTAGGCGTAGCGCGCCAGCGTGATCTCCTCGTCGAGCCGCCGCACGACGCCGTCGATGCGCGCGCGCACGAAGCCCTTCTGCGCCCACTCGGCGAGTTCCTTGCGGTACTCGCCCTTGCGCTCCCGCACCACCGGCGCCAGCACCAGCGCCGCCGTTCCCGCATGGGCCTGCACGATTGCGTCGACGACGCGGTCGGGGGCCCACGCCTCGATCGCAGCACCACACTCCGGACACTTCGGGTCGCCCAGGCGCGACCACAGCAGGCGCAGGAAGTCGCTGACCTCGGTCAGGGTGCCGACGGTCGACCGCGGGCTGTGGCTGCCCTGCTTCTGGTCGATCGACACCGTCGGCGACAGGCCCTCGACCAGGTCGACCTTCGGCTTCTCCATGCGGCCGAGGAACTGCCGCGCGTAGCTGCTGAGGCTCTCGAGGAAGCGGCGCTGCCCTTCCTGGTAGATCGTGTGGTAGGCGAGGCTCGACTTGCCCGACCCGGACACCCCCGTGAACGTGGTCAGGGTGTCGCGCGGGAAGGTCAGGTCGACCCCCTTCAAGTTGTGTTCGCGTGCGCCCTTGACGACCACGGACGCGGCGGCGGCCGGGGCGGCGGCTCTCGGGGCGGGTGGCGCAGGCCCCCGGGGCGGGGTCACTTTCGACTTTCTAGCCAAGCGTCGAACCTCGCAGCATAGCCCTCGGGGTCCAGTTGGCCAGCCCGGGGACCGGCCGCTGGGTCGTCGGATGCCGTCGCCGGAGAGTCACCGCCAACCCATCGGCGAAGCGAGGCGCCACCGATTCCAAACCGCGCGAAGCTCGTGCATGATTCGGGAAAGGCAGGAGCTCATGCGCATGCAATCCAGGCTCGGCGTGACGTTCTTCGTGGTTGCCGTCCTGATCTCGGCAGCCCCAGGTCAGGTGAACTGGTTCTCGATCCCGACTACGAGTTCTCCGCCAGGTCGCAACCTGCACGCCATGGCGTACGACCAAGGCCGGCAACGGGTCGTTCTGTTCGGCGGAACAACTCCGGCCTTCTCCGACGAGACTTGGGAGTGCGATGGGGCGCTCTGGGTACAGCGGTTCCCAACCTCCGCCCCTGCCATTCGCCACCGCCACGCGATGGCATACGACGCAGCAAGGCAACGAGTCGTGATGTTCGGCGGCATCAACCTGGTCTCTTGGCACCTCGGTGACACCTGGGAGTGGGACGGCGTGAACTGGGTCCAACGAACCACGCCGGGACCATCGTCCCGCAACAGCCACGCGATGGCGTACGACGTCGCCCGCCAGCAAGTGGTTCTCTTCGGTGGGCACGACGGCAACCCGCTCGCAGGGACCTTCCTGTGGAATGGAGCCACGTGGGTGCAGGCGTCCTCGGTGACCAGCCCGTCACCGCGCGCGATGCATGGCATGGCGTACGACGCGATGCGACAGCGCGTTGTCCTCTTCGGAGGCGACAACGCTGTCCAACTCTCTGACACGTGGGAGTGGGACGGCGTGAATTGGACCCAGATGACGCCCACGTTGGTTCCGCCGGCTCGCTCGATGCATCCGATGGCGTACGACCAACTGCGTCAACGCGTGGTGATGTTCGGAGGCTACAGCAACGGCATTGACCTCGACGACACCTGGGAGTGGGACGGTGTGAACTGGCAACAGTTTGTCCCGACGACGAGCCCGCCCGCCCGACGAGAGCACCAGATGGTGTACGACACGGCTCGACAGCGCCTGCTGATGTTCGGAGGCGCGGCGCCTGGAATCGGCCTCGCGAACGACACCTGGGTGTTTGGGTATCCGGCCGCCACGGTGTTGGCATCTGCAGTGCCCTACGGCAGTGGTTGCGGCAACCCGCCGCTGACATTCGCTCCAGATGCGGCTGCCCGCCCCATCATTGGGCAGCAGGCCGGGGCGACCATTGGTGCTGCGCCCACCCTGGCCGCTGGGGTCGCCATGGGGTGGAGCAACACCTTCGCGTTTCCTGTGACGCTGCCATTCGATCTCGGCGGAATCGGCATGCCTGGTTGCAGCCTGCTTCAGTCGGCGCAGATCATCGGCCTCGCTGCGACGCCCTCCTCGCCAACCAGCCTGTCGTTCACCGCGGGCATCCCGTACGTACCGGGCCTGCTTGGAGTGCACACGTATCTTCAGGCGTACGCGTTCGCGCCCGGCCAGAACCCGCTGCAGGCAATCATCAGCAATGGGATCGACTGGACCGTCGGCGACTACTGAACCGCGCCATTACCTGGCCCTTGCGGGAAGCCACACGCCGCCGTGACCGACGACAGTCCTGACGACTCAGAACAGGACCTGCTAGTGGTCCTGAAACTGTCGAACCGCCAAATGGGCACCGCCACGGAGCGGCTCGATATCGAACGGTTCGCCGACGAACTCGAGGCTGCAGTCTTCGAAGCCAACGTCGGCGAGTACGACGGCGACGAACTCGGCGGCGGCGAGTGCACGCTGTATTTCGCCGGCTCCGACGTCGATCGATTGCTGGGAGTGCTGCGACCGCTGCTGCAGCGTTCGCCCCTGGCGCGGGGCGCCCGGATCGTGCGCATGATCCGCGATCGGAACGGCGACTGGTCGCCGCAGCGACATCCGCTGTGACGCTTCCGAGTCCAAGCCGGGCGCAACCGGCTCGCGAACGATGACGTCGGAGCGGCCCCGCCGAGTCTGAGGCCGCGGGTGGCGCTACCTTGAAATCTGAAACGCATCGTTTCAGGTTTCAAGGTCAGGCGACGGACCGGAAGATCTGCCTGCCGCGCAATCGCGAGATGCTGCAACCTCGGTGCCAGTTGCCTACAACCGCGCGAGTAGTTCCTGGTGCAGCAACCAGTTCGTCGCGACGACCTGCTCGCCGAACAACCACGACTCGCCGCCCTGCCAGTCGCTGACCCGCCCGCCGGCCTCGCGCACCAGCACCGCTCCCGCCGCCACGTCGTACGGCGCCAGGTACCGCTCCCAGTAGCCGTCGTAGACACCGGCCGCGACGTAGCAGAGATCGAGCTCCGCGGACCCCAACCGCCGCAGATCGCGACAGTGCGGCAGGATCGCCGCCACGTGCCCGCTGTTGTCGTCGCGCCCCGGCTCGTTGCGGTTGTAGCTGAAGCCAGTCGCCAGCAGTGCGTCGGCGAAGTCGCTGGTCGCCGACACCGCGAGCCGCTGCTCGCGCCCGTCCGCGAACGCCCGCTTCGCACCGAGCCCCGAAGCACCGAAGAACGTCTCGCCCAGCGCCGGCGCGTGCACGACCCCCACCACCGGCTGGTTGCGGAGCGCCAACGCGATCGCGACCGCGAAGTGCGGCAGCCCGTGCACGTAGTTCGTGGTGCCGTCGAGCGGATCGACGATCCACGTCCACTCCGACGCCGAGCTCGCGACGCCTTGCGCCGTCAGGACTCCCTCCTCCGCCAGCACCCCGTGCCCGGGGAACGCCGCCAGCAACCCGCCGACCACGATCTGCTCCGCCGCCCGATCCGCCGCCGTCACCAGCTCCCGGCGCCGCCCCTTCGACTCGGCGCGCACCGTCGGCCGCAACCGCAGCAGCTCCGCACCCGCCGTCGCCGCCAGTTCGCGCGCGCGCTGCAGGAACGGCCGCAGGTCGGGCAGCGCCGTCATCGCTGCGGTTCCAGCTGGTCGATCGCCGCGACGATCTCCTCCTGCAGCTTCTTCAGCTCCTGGTTCTTGCCGTCCGCCTTCGGGTCGTAGTTCATCAGGATCGAGAAGGCACGCCGCCGTTGGTCGCGGCCGGTGACGAAGCCCGACAACGCCGAGGCGCCGCGGATCCAGCCGGTCTTCGCGGCGACGCGGCCGACGAGGTCGGTGCCGCGGAAGCGGTCGGCGAGCGTGCCGTTGCGACCGGCGACCGGCAGGCACGCGCGCAACAGCTCGCCCCCGGGTCCGGCGTCGGCACGCAGCAGCGCGAGCACCAGCAACGCCGGCGTCACCCGGTTCTGCTTCGACAGGCCCGAGCCGTCGGCGAACACCACCTCGGCGGGCAGCGCCCCGACCAGCACCGCGAGTTCCTGGCGCAGCGCTGCGAGCCCGCCGGCGAGGCTGCCGTCGGCGCGCCGGTCGCCGAGCACCCGCAGGCACTGCTCGGCGTCGAAGTTCGACGAGTCCGCGAGCATGCGCTCCAGGGCCAGGCGCAGCTCGCTCGCGTGTTCGTACACGACCTGGTCGCCGGCCGCGGGCGCAGCGCCGATCGCGATACCGGCGTCGCGCAGCGCCTTGCCCAGCGCCGCCTCGTACCACGCGGCCGGTTCGACGACCGCGGTACGGATCGTCACCGGGTTGCCGCGCTGCGGGAACGTGCCGCGCAGCAGCACCCCGTCGCCGTCGTCCTGGGCCCCGTACACGGCCCGCTTGCCGCGGGCGACCAACGTGACCTTGCCACGCAGCGGCAGTCCGGCTGCGGGCGCCACCAGCTCCGCCCGCGCGTACTCACCGTCGCCGGGTTGCAGCCGCACCTGGAAGGTGCCCTGCTCGAGCACGAACGGCCCGGTCGGCGCGCAGTAGTACGTCTGCAACTGGTCCTGCGGCCACGACGCCGGCCGCGACGGACCGAGGAACGTGCCCGGCCGCAACTCGACACCGGTGACGCTGCCGATGCCGCGCTCGCGCAGCGCCGCCGCGACCGCCGCGAAGAGGACGCCGCTGTCGTGCGCGGTGCCCGAGATCCAGTTCGGGTCGCCGCTCGCGCGCACGACCAGCCTGCCGCCTTCGAGCAGGAAGCGCGTCGTGAACGTGTAGCCGGGGCCGAGCCCGCTCAGCAGCGCCGCGGCGGTCAGCACCTTCTGGTTGCTCGCCGGCACGAACACCTCGGCGGCGCGGTGGCGCCACAGCACCCGGCCGTCGGCATCGAGCGCCATCACGCCGGTGCGCGCCCCGAGCGCTTCAGCGGCCGCGATCAGCCGTTCGACCTGCTGCGCTGGCGCCGACGACGGCGCAACCACGACCACCGTGAGGAACCGGACCAACACCGCCCACCATCGCATGCACGATTCGTAACGCGCAGCAGCCACGTTCGCCAGCGCGCGCCGGCGGCGTTACGGTTGCGGCATGGTCGCCTCGCTCGCCCTCGCTCTCGCCTGCGCCTTGACCCAGTCCCCCGCGCCACAAACCTCGGCGCCGGCAGGCCAGCCCGCGCCGATCCGGACCTGGGTGGTCAGCGGCGCCAACAACCACGACTGGGAATGGACCTCGCCGGAGATCGCCCGCGTGCTGACGGAGACCGGCCGCTTCGACGTACGCATCGTCAACGAGCCGGCCAAGGACCTGGCGGCGGCGGCGACCGCGGTGCAGGCCGGGGAGCTGCAGCTGCTCGTCCTGAACTACAACGGCCCGCGCTGGGGCGAAGCCGCCGAGGCTGCGTTCGTCGCCGCGGTCGAGGCCGGTTGCGGCGTCACCGTGATCCACGCCGCCAACAACGCCTTCAAGGGCTGGGCCGAGTACGAACGCATGGTCGGCCTGTTGTGGCGCGACGGCACCGGGCACGGCGCCTACCACCCGTTCGACATCGAACTGGTCGTCAAGGACCACCCGATCACGCTCGGCATGGCGCCGCTGCGCCAGCATCCGGACGAGCTGTACCACAAGCTGGTCAAGGGTGCCGGGGCCGAGTTCACGGTGCTGCTCGACGCCTTCGACGATCCGAAGACCGGCGGCAGCGGCCAACGCGAACCGATGGCGACCGTCGCGAGCTTCGGCAAGGGCCGCGTGTTCCACACCCCGCTCGGCCACACCTGGAAGGGCGTGGTGCAGAGCCGGGCGAGCTGGCACGACCCGCAGCTGCGGCGGCTGGTCGCGCGCGGCAGCGAATGGGCGGCGACCGGCGCCGTGACCCTGGCCCCGGAACCGCTCAACTTCCTCGGCGACGCCGAGCGCAGTGAGGGCTTCCAACTGCTGTTCAACGGCCACAAGGTCGACGCCTGGCGCGCGTACAAGGGTGACGCGATGCCGGCGCAGGGTTGGACCGTGCGCGACGCCGCGATCGTGCACGAGGCCGGCGGCGGTGGCGGCGACCTGGTCAGCGTCGACGAGTACGGCGACTTCGACTTCCGCTTCGCGTTCCGCGTCGCCAGCAAGGCGAACAGCGGCGTGATGTGGCACGTCACCGAGGACCAGGAGCAGACCTACATGAGCGGTCCCGAGTTCCAGGTGCTCGACGACCTGACCGTGCGGCCGGGCAAGAAGCACGGTGTCGGCGCGCTGTACGACCTGGTGCCGCCCAAGAACCCGCCGCTGCGTCCGGCCGGCCAGTGGAACGACGGTCGCATCGTCGTGCACGAGGGCCGCATCCGCTTCTGGCTGAACGGCGCCCCGGTCGTCGACGTGCCGGGCGAGGGCGCCGAGTGGGACACGCTGGTCGCCGCCAGCAAGTTCAAGGACTGGCCGTTCGGCAAGGCCAGACGCGGCCGGCTCGCGCTGCAGGACCACGGCGACGAGGTCGCGTTCCGCAACCTGCGCATCCGGTCGCTCTGAGGCGCGACCGCGCTCCGCGCATCGGGCCACCGGCGGTTCAACGCGCCGCCGTCGCCAGTTCCGGGCCGAACATCGCGCGGTAGTGCCGGTACCACTCGCTCTGGAAGCGTTCGCCCGGGTCGTGTGCCAGCTTCCGGCGCAGGAACTCGACGAACTGCGGGTAGGCGCGCACGACCTGGTCCTTCCGGGCCCAGCGGTGGTACGTCAGGTAGTAGCAGCCGCCGTGTTCCAGGCCGCGGTCGATCAGGTTGCGGAACTCGCGCTCGGCCCGCTCGATGCCGCGGGCATCGTGGTCGACGTGCAGGTTGAAGATGATGCAGGCGAAGTCAGCCGACGCCCACGCCAGGAAGCTCTCGGTGTCGCGACGGATCAGCCGCACGGTGCCGTAGATCAGGTTGGTGCGCGCGGCGAGGAAGTCCTGCCGCACCTGCGCGAGGAAGGCCGGCAGCGCCGCGCGTGGCACGTAGATCTCGGTGATCATCTCGCTGCCGGGCGTCGTCACACCGAGCCGGCGATCGACGTCCGCGTGGTAGTCGTCGAGATAGACGCTCATCTGGTGCGAGTCCGACCAGTAGAGCTGCCCGTGGGTCGACTGGTAGAACGCCACGTACCGCCGATAGAGCGCCGCCTTGTCGGCGTGCGCCAGGAAGTAGAGCTCGCGCCAATCGGCGGCGGAGAGTTCCTGTTGCGTCTCCGGCACCACCGCGTCGGCCGGCGCCGGTCGATAGGTCGCGAACACGCCGCGCCGCAGGAAGTCGTCCGAGCCACTGTCGGTGGAGAACTGGAAGTCGCCGTACAGGTGGCCGTCGCGCAGCCGCTGCGCGAACAGTTCGGGCAGCTCGTCGACGGCGGCCACCGCGACCACCCGTTCGAGCCTGGTGCGCGGGTAGAGGCGCAGGCCGACCTCGGCGATCACGCCGAACAGCCCGTAGCCGCCGATGGCGAGCCGGAACAACTCCGGGTTGTCGGCCCGGCTGCAACGGACCAGGTCGCCGTCGGCGTCCACCAGCGTGAAGTGCAGCACGTCGCTGACGAACGGTGGCAACGCCAGCCCGCGGCCGTGCACGTTGGCGGACAGCGCCCCACCGATGCTGAGCCGGTCGGCGCCGGTCTGCTTCTGCCGGAAACCGACCGGGTGCCTGCTGCCGGCCTGCGCGGTCGTCAGATGGTCGAGCAGCGCCGGCCACTGGATGCCGGCCTGCACGTCGATCGAGCCGCGTTCGGCATCGAACGCCACGACGCGGTCCATGCGCGACATGTCGATCAGCATCGTGCCGGCGCCGAACTGCTGCCCGCCCATCGCATGACCGCCCCCGGCGATGCTGACGGCGAGGCCGCGGCGGCCGGCCTCGCGGACCAGTTCCTGGATCTCGGCGACCGACGTCGGCGTGCGGCGTTCGGCGACGCTCGTCGCGTTCAGCCGCGAGTGCAGGTCGTTGACGACGAGCGGCCCGTCTCCGGGCTGCGATGGTCCCGACGCGCACGCCGCCGCGAACAGTCCGGCGAGGATCAGCGGGCGCACGATCCACCTGCCCCGATCGGCGCCGGCGCCAGTTCGCGCGTGCTGCGGAACACCAGCAGCAGGGCGATCGCCTGCACCGCGTGGTAGAGCGCGTTGTGATCGAAGTAGCGCGGGTGCAGCGCCACGCCCGTCTGCTGCAAGCCGCCGGCCACCAAGGTCAGCAGCAGGCCGAGCAGGCCCAGGACCAGGCGGCGGTCGCGACGTCGGCGCACCTCGGCAACGTAGCCAGCGGCGAGCCAGACGACCGCAGGG
Source organism: Planctomycetota bacterium (assembly GCA_049276695.1). Classification (GTDB taxonomy): domain Bacteria; phylum Planctomycetota; class UBA1135; order UBA1135; family UBA2386; genus UBA2386. Next base: position 1,003 of record JBASWX010000299.1, on the reverse strand, counting down.
AAGTAGGTGCACACCACCACCCAGAAGCTGGCGTCGACGAATACGACGTAGCCGGCACCGAGCGGGAACGTGGCTGCCGCCACGCACCGCGCCAGGCGGCGGCACGCCGGGGCGACGAGCAGTTGCACCCCGGCGAGCCAGACGAACGCGGCCATCGCCACCAGGGTGACGAGGGTGATGGGCCACAGCAGCCGATGGCCGAAGCTGGTCGGCGCGGCGAAGCAGCCGTGCACGATGCCGCCCAGCAGCGAGGCCGTGCCGATGCAGCCGAAGATGCCGAGGAAGCAGTCGCGCAAGGGCTGCCGCGGCCGGGCTGCGAGCAGCAGCACGAAGACCATGCACTCCAACGTCAGCAGCCAGTCGGTGAGGGCGACGTCGGGCTCCGTGAGAGGCATCGGTGGCTGGGCCATGATAGTGGGCGCCGCAGTCCGACGCTCGCCAGCGCGCGCGGGTGGCGCTACGGTTGCAGCATGCTCGCGTCGCTCGTGTACGCCCGCGCGTTCGCGCCGCAGGACCGCGGCGACAGCGCCGCTGGCGGCGAGCTGCGCATCAGGACACCATGAAGGCAGGGCGGTGAAGAACGGCCGCATCCTGCTGGTCGAGGACGACGAGAGCCTGCGGCTGGTGCTGACCCGCGAGCTGCAGCGCATGGGGTTCCGCGTGGTGCCGCACGGCAGCGGTCATGGTGTGCCGGCAGTGCTGGCGCAGCACCAGCCCGACGCGGTGATCCTCGACCTGCACCTGCCGGGGGTGCCGGGCATGGACGTGCTGGCGCAACTGGTGGCCCAGGACGCCGACCTGCCGATCATCGTCTGCACCGGGCATGGCTCGGTGACCGTCGCGGTGCAGGCGATGCAGCGCGGCGCGTTCGACTTCCTGACCAAGCCGGTCGAACTCGACATCCTCGAGAGCACGGTGGCGCGGGCGCTCGCGCACGGCGAACTGCTGAGCGAGAACCGCCGGCTGCGCACCGCCGCGGCGCACGGTGCGGCCGGGGCGCTGG
>JBASWX010000298.1:0-3082 GCA_049276695.1 Planctomycetota bacterium | reverse complement strand
GGCTCGGGGCGCGCGGCGGGCCGCCGCTGCTTCTGCAGCACGCGTTCGAGGGTCGGCGCCGGCACCGCGAGGTGGCGCGCCATCTGTTCGAGCAACGCCGCCTGGCGCACCGGCGATTCGACGAGCGCCAGCAGCCCCGCGCATTCCTGCGCCGCCGCGTCGACGTTGGCCGCGATCGTCAGGTCGATGCGCGCACGCAGCAGCCGGAACCACACCGCGAGCCAGTCCTCGGCGCCGTCCAGCACGTCGGCAAAGCGCGCCCGGCGCTCGACGACCAGTTCGGGGTCCTCGCCAGGCCGCGCCACCAACACGTCGCCGGGGTCCTTCGCACTGCCGTCGGCATCCGCCATCATCGCGATGCGCACCAACAGCGCGCTGTTGACCAGTTCGCGGCTCGCGCGTTCGGCCGCCTGCTTGCCGGCGCGATCGCCGTCGAACATCAGCACCAGCCCCGCCGTCGCGTAGCGTTCGACGGTGCGCGCGTGCTCGCGCGTGAACGCGGTGCCGAGCGACGCGACGGCGCCGGTGAACCCGGCCAGATGGCTGGCGATCACGTCGGTGTAGCCTTCCATCACCACGATGCGGCGCTGGCCCGCCTGCTTGGCGCGGTGCAGCCCGTACAGCACGCGGCGCTTGTTGAAGAACGGCGACTCGGGGGAGTTGAGGTACTTCGGCGGTTTGTAGTCGCCATCGCCCTCGCTGCCGGGGGCGCCGGGGATGAGGCGCCCGCCGAAGCCGACGATGCGACCGCGCTCGTCCTCGATCGGGAACATCAGGCGGTGGGCGAACTGCTCGCGGCCAGAGCGCAGCAGGTTGGCGGCTTCGAGCACGTCCTTAGGCAACTGCTGCTGCTGCGCGAACTGCGACAACGCCCCCGGTGCCGGATGGAAGCCCAGTCGCCACGGCGCGATCGCGTCGGCGAGGCCGCGCCGTTCCAGGTACTCGCGGGCGAGCCTGCCGGCCTCCGGCGCCAGCAGCGCGCGCTGGAAGAAGCCGGCGACTTCGGCGAGTGCGTCGTACGGACCTGGGCCGACCGGCCGCGACGGGGCATTGCCGCTGCGCTCGGGCAACGCGATGCCGGTGCGGTCGGCGAGCACCTGCAGCGCCTCCGGGAACGTCAACCCATCGCGCTCCATCAGCCAGGTGAACACGTCGCCCGACTTGCCGCAGCCAAAGCAGTAGTACGACTGGGTGTCGCGGTAGACGTAGAACGACCCCGAGTTCTCGGCATGGAACGGGCAGAGTGCTTGCAGCAGCCGCCCCTTCGGGCGCAGCGGCAGGTAGCTCTCGATCAAGGCGACGATGTCGGTCGCTTCCTTGATGCGCAGCTTGGCGTCTTCGAAACGATCCATGCAGAGGGGGCGGAACGGGGGCGAACGACCGGGGGCTCGGGCCGGCTTCGGTTGGCCCGACACCCGGGGGAGGGTGTCAAGACGGCGCAAAACCAGCCCAGAAAGGTACCCCGCCAACCGCCCGCTGCGGCTCGCGCGTCCGATCCAGGTGGCCTCGCCCCACCAACCAACCGACTCGTTGCGTCGGGGGTGCGGCCTGCCAGCACCTCCACCAGGAACCCGATTGGATCCCTGGATCGCGAAAGCACGGTGGCACCGCGCGCTTCGACGATCCGCTGCCCCACCCTTCCGCGTTGCCCTGGGAAGTGGCGCCGTATCGGCCCACCCGAATGCCGGCGCGTATGGTGGCCGGGGACGCTGCGAAACGTGGAACCCCGGAATGTAGCATCCTGTCGCCACCCGTCAAGGCCGCGACAGCGCGGAACTCAGCCGGCGCCGGTCGGGCCCGGTGCGCCTGCCGGGCCTGGCGGACAGGCCAGCCACCATTGCACCAAGGTATCGGGGGCAATCGCTTCGGCGCGCAGCGCCAGCTCGGCGCCCGCCAGCGGTGGCGGCAGGCGGCCGACGGCGGCGGCCGCCGCTGGCAACGTCGTGCGCAGCACCTTGCGCCGCTGCTGGAACAGGTGCCGCAGGAAGCGGGCGAACCTGGCCCGTTGATCGCCAGGCGCGCTGACCAGCGCCGCGTCGGCCCGCAGGTCGAACTGCACGACCGACGACACCACCTTCGGCCGCGGCCGGAACACCTGCGGCGGCACGTCGCGCAGCGTGCGCACCGTGTACAGCGCCTGCAGCAGCGCCGACAGCCCGCCGTAGTCGGGCGTGCCAGCGCGCGCCGCGAGCCGCTGCGCCAGTTCCTTCTGCACCAACAGCACGCAGCGCTCCGGCAGTCGCGGCAACCCCGCAGTGCCGGCCAACAGTGGCCCGGACGCCGCGTACGGCAGGTTGGCGACCAGCGCCAGCCGACCGGTCGCCGCGCTGGCGGCGGCGACGATGTCCGGGTGCAGGCCCCCATCCACGCCAGCGAGCGCGTTGCCGTGCACCCACTGCACGTTGGCGCACGCGGCGAGGTCGGCGCGCGCCAGGCCCAGCAACCGCCCGTCGATCTCGACCGCAACCACCCTGCCGGCGCGCGCCGTCAGCTCGCGGGTCAGGAATCCCAACCCGGCGCCGATCTCGATCGCGGTGTCGCGCCCCGTCAATTCCGCCTGCTCGGCGATCCAACGGTGCAGGGACGGGTCGAGCAGGAAGTTCTGGCCGAGCGTGCTGCTGGGCCGGAAGCCCAGCGCGTCGAGCCGGGCACGCACGACCGCGAACGCATCGCGCCCCGCCATCGTCAGCGCCCGGCGCCGGAACCCAGCAGCTCGTCGCGCAGCAACAGCGCGAGCGGTTGCGCGGGTTCGAACGCGGCGCGACCGCGAGCCCACGTCGCGAACGCCGCCGCCAACACCGGCCGGTGGCCGCCGCGCTGCACGAAGCGCCGGACCTGCTCGCGGTCCACGGCACGGATCGGCCCCGGTTCCGCGCCCAGGCTCGCGATCAGTTCGCCCGCGGTCGCACACAGCCGCACGCCAGTGCGGCTGCGGCGATCCCCCGCCGGCACGAACTCGACCAGCGTTTGCATCGAGGTCAGGAAATCAGCGCCGACCACCGCGCGCGGCACGCCGCGCCCGGCGGCGGCCGCGATCGCGACCACCGGTGGCAACCCGCCTTGCAGCAGCCAGGGTGCGAAC
>JBASWX010000297.1:0-3498 GCA_049276695.1 Planctomycetota bacterium | reverse complement strand
CAGCAGCGCCGTGGCGGCCGCGATCGCCGCGTCGTCGTCGCCGGGCGCCAGAGCCACGCTGCGCTCGAACGCGCGGGCAGCGGCCTCGGCGTCGAGCTGCGCCTGCAGCAGGCCCGACTCGGTGGTGCTGCGCGGCACCGCGGCGATGCGCAGCAGGCTCGAGCCGAGCCGGAACCACGCCGCGGCATCGTCGGGCCGCAGGCCGAGATAGGCCTCAAGGTGCGGCCGCGCGGCGCGCTCCTCGCCGAGTTCGTAGCGGTAGGTGCCGGCGATTCCGAGCAGCGCCGCCCGTTCGTTGGCGGGAGCCGCGGCGGCCTGCTCGAGCGCGCGTTCGGCGGTGGCGGCGGCGGCGCTCATGTGGCCCGACTCGGCCAGGAACACCGCGTGCATCCAGCCGACGAACGCATCGTCGGGCTGCAGTTGCTCAGCGAGGCGAAGCTCGGCTTCGGCAGCCTGGCCCAGCCGGTGGTCGGGCGGGTCGCTCTTGCTGGCCTGCTGCAGCGTCGTCAGACCCAGCACCGCGCGGGCGCGGGCGGCGCGCGGGTCGAGGCCGAGTGCGGCGCGGGCCGCGCGTTCCGCCTCGTCGTAGCGCCGCTGCATCACGTCGGCGATCGCGCGGTCGATGTGCTGTTGCAGCCGGGCCGATTCCTCGGCGTCCAAGGTGGCGACCCGCAGGTCGGTCGCGCGCACCGCGTCCGGGCGCACCGCGACGCCGCTGCAGGCGGCCAGCAGCGCGAGCGCCGCGACCATCGTCATCCGCACCGCACGTTCCGGCATCGCCGCATCATGGTGTGGTCTGGTCGGGGGCCGAAGCTACGCTTTTCCGTCGATGGCGCGCATCGCTTCCGACGTGACCTGGCTGGTGGGGCGCACTCCGCTCGTGGAGCTGCCCCGCCTGTCGCCGCCCGGCGCGCGCATCGTCGGCAAGTTGGAGGCGTGGAACCCGTCGGGCAGCAACAAGGACCGCAGCGCCCTCGGCATGATCCGGCACGCCGAGCGCAGCGGCTTCCTGCGGCGAGGCGGCACGATCGTCGAGTGCAGCAGCGGCGACCTCGGCATCGCGCTGGCGACGATCGGCCGGCGGCTCGGCTACCGCGTGGTGCTGACGATGCCCGACGACGTCGGCAGCGACCGCCGCAGCATTCTGGGTGCGCTCGGCGCCGAGGTGGTGACCACGCCGCTCGCGGAAGGCATGCGCGGGGCGCTGGCCCGGGCCGACGCGCTGGCGCGGCAGACACCCGGCGCGGTGTGCCTGCAGGCGTTCACCAACCGCGCGAACGTCCGCATCCACGCCGAGACGACGGCGCGCGAGATCTGGGACGACACCGATGGCCAGGTCGGCCTGGTCGTCGTGCCGGTCGGCACCGGCGGCACGGCGGCCGGCTGCCTCGCGTTCTTCCGTGAACTCGGCGTGCCGGTCGCCGGCGTGCAGCCGAAGGCGAGCCCGGTGTTGACGGGCGGCAAGCCGGGCGCGCACGACATCCCCGGGCTCGGCGCCGGGTTCGTGCCGGAGATCCTGGTGCCGTCGGAGCTGGTCGCGGTGGTCGACGTCAGCGACGCCGAGGCGGTCGCGGGGGCCCGGGCGCTTGCGTGGCACGAGTCGCTGCTGCTCGGTCCGGCGAGCGGCGCGGTGATCCACGCCGCCAAGGTGCTGGCGGCCGGCGACGCGTTCCGCGACAAGCTCGTCGTGGCGGTGTTGCCGGACCGCGCCGAGCACTTCCTGGAACACGCCATGCTCAAGCCGGAGACTTGATCCCTTGGACCCGCGAGCCCGCGCCGCCGAACTGTTGCCGAAGGTGGAGACGCTGCGCCGCCACCTGCAGGAACAGGTGCTCGGCCAGCAGCAGCTGATCGACGACCTGCTGGTGGGCTTGCTGGCTGGCGGCCACATCCTGCTCGAAGGGGTGCCCGGGTTGGGCAAGACACGGCTGGTGCGGGCGCTGGCGCGCGGCCTCGGGCTCGAGTTCGCGCGCATCCAGTTCACGCCCGACCTGATGCCGAGCGACGTCACCGGCACCCAGGTGCTCGACGCCGAGAACGGCGCCCGCAAGTTCCGCTTCCAGCCCGGTCCGGTGTTCGCGGGCCTGCTGCTGGCCGACGAGATCAACCGGGCGACACCGAAGACGCAGTCGGCGCTGCTGCAGGCGATGCAGGAAGGCGAGGTCACGGTCGCTGGCACGACGCACGCGCTGCCGCGCCCCTTCCACGTCGTCGCGACCCAGAATCCGATCGAACTGGAGGGCACGTTCCCGCTGCCGGAGGCGCAGCTCGACCGATTCTTGTTCCGGCTCGAGGTCAGGACGCCTGGCCCCGACGACATCGTGCGCATCCTCGCCGCGACGACCGCGAGCGCACCCGAACCCGCCGAGTCGCGCCTGGCAGCGGAGACGCTGGTCGCGCTGCAGTCCCTGGTGCGCGACGTGCTCTGCGGCGACCACCTGCTGCGCTTCGTCGCCGGGTTCCTCCTCGCATCGCATCCCGATCGCGAGGGCGTGAACCCGCGCACGCGCCGCTTCGTTCGCTACGGCGCCAGTGCGCGCGCCGGCCAGGCGATCGTGCTCGGAGCCAAGGCCAGGGCGCTGCTCGCGGGGCGGCCGGCGGTTGTTCGTGCCGATCTCGAAGCGTGCCTGCTGCCGGCGATGGGGCACCGGGTCTTGCTGACCTTCGAGGCCGATGCCGAGCGTGTCGGCGTGCGCGATCTGCTCCCCGACTGGATCGCCGCCGCCGAACGCCACGCGCGCTGACTTGTTTCGCGGCCGGTGTGATTTTTGTCACGCGGGCCCGGCGCTGCAAAAAACGAGCGAGAGTTTGGAAAGTTCGCTCGCCTCCTTCGTCTACTAGATCGCATGGGACGAGTGGTCCCGGCCGCGCGGCGGCGGCCTCCGCAAGGAAGCCGCTGCTGATTCGAGAGGGCAAACTGGCGGCCGGGACCCACGTGGCCGGCGATTCTGGGAGAGAATCGCCGGCCACTCTTTTTTTCAACCCCCTGCGGGGCGCCGAGGATCCTCTCCCGACCTTGCCGGGGCACCTTCGGGCGTCGAAGCTACCCCCCGTCCGATGACCGATCCGCGGTTCCTGCACCTCGCCGATGCCTGCCTGCAGGGGCTGCTCACCGACCTGGACCGCTTCGACCCGGACGAACTCGAAGCCGACCTCGGGGGTGGGGTCCTCCGCATCGCGTTCGCCGACGGTCGCAGCTGCGTCGTGAACCGGCAGTCGGCCGCCAACCAGATCTGGATGGCCGAAGGCGCGTCGGCCTGGCACTTCGCTTACGACGAACCGAGTGGGCAGTGGCAGGACACCAAGGGCAGGGGTCCGCTGCGCCGCATCGTGGCCGAGATCCTGTCCGCCAGATTGGGCCGGCGCATCGCCCTCTGACTCATTTTCGACAGTTTGCCGGACAGCCCCCAGGGATCTCGCGGGTTTGGCGGCCGCGCCGGGATCGTTGGCACTACACGACCGCCTCGGCGGTTGAATGCGCGGGCCCGAGAGCGGTGA
>JBASWX010000296.1:0-5493 GCA_049276695.1 Planctomycetota bacterium | reverse complement strand
ACGCTCACCCTCGCGCCGACCGGTGCCGGCTGGACCGGCGCCGTCGAGGTGCGGCTGCTCGGCGGCCTCGCCGCCGCCGATGGCAGCCCGCTCGGCTCCGCCCTCGTGCTCCCCACCCGCCTGCTCTGACTCCGTCCTGCGAAGCCCATGAACGTCCTCCACACCCTCTTCCACCGCCTGGCGGTGGCCACGCTGCTCGCCCTCGCTCCGGCCTGGGCGCAATCCCTGACCGGTCGCGTCGTCGGTCCGGGTCTCGTGCCGATCGCCGGCATCGTCGTCGACGCCGGCAGCGGCTCGACCCCGGCGACCAGCGATCCCGCCGGCCAGTTCACGATCGCGCCGCTGCAGCAGAACCAGACCTACGACGTCGAGTTCGTGCCGCCGTTCGGCGCGTTGTGGGCGGCGCGCATCGTCACCGTGACGATCACCGGCGCCGTCAACCTCGGCGACGTCGCGCTGCAGCCGGGCTTCCCGATCACCGGCACCGTGCGCAACGCCGCCGGCGCGCCGGTGCCGGGCTGCAACCTGAACGTCTACGACCAGGCTGGCGAGAAGCAGTTCACACCGCGCGACGGCACCGACCTGCTCGGCAACTTCCAGATCGTCGTCGCCGGGGGCACCTGGGACGTGCGCGTGGTGCCGCCGGTCGGCACGCTGCTGGTGCCCAAGCAGTTCGAGGACGTCGTCGTCGCCGCCGCCGTCAACCTGGGCACCGTCACGCTGGCGACCGCGTACCTGGTGACCGGCGCCGTCGTCGACCAGGGTACGCTGCTGCCGATCGCGCAGACCCGGCTCAAGGTCCGCAACGCGCTGACCGGCGAACGCATCTGGGTGCCGAACGACGCCACCAACCTGTTCGGCCAGTTCACGCTGCCGCTGCCGTGGGGCATCGCCGACCTCGACGTCGAACCGCCGGCCGGCAACACGCACGTGGCGAAGCAGGTGTTCGGCGTGCTGGTGCCGGGCCCGGTGGCACTGGGCCAGATCCGCCTCGCCAACGGGGCCTTGCTGTCGGGCACCGTGCTGGCGAACGGCAATGCGCTGGCCGGTGCCGACGTCGACGTGCTGCTGCCCGATGGCGACAAGGTGTTCACGCCCAACGACACGACGACCGCTGCTGGCACCTTCACGGTCGCGGTGCCGACCGGCGTGGCGCTGCGCACGCGCATCGAGGCCCCGGCGGGCACCAACCTGTACGGCACCGTGACGGCGCCACTGACCCTCGCTGGCGCGACCAACCTCGGCAGCATCCCGCTGCTGGCCGGCATTGCCGTCGCGGGCACCGTGACCGGAACCGGCGGGCCCGAGGCCGGTACTTCGGTGAAGTTCTTCGACGCGGCGACCAACGCCGAGGTGGTGACCACCGGCACGGTGACCGATGCCAATGGCCAGTACGCGACCCACGTACCGGCCGGCACCTGGCGCATCGAAGCGCACACCAGGGAGGGCAGCCTGCTGGCGCCCGCCAGCCAGGTCGTCGCGATCAGTGCACCGGCGACGGTCGGCTTCCAGCTGGTCGACAAGCTGGCGCGCACGACCCTGACCAGCTTCGGCACGCCGGCGCTGCCGCCGGGTGCGCAGCTGCCGATCAACGTGCTGCTGCACAGCATGGTGCCCGGCCTGCAGACGATCCTGATCGATCTCGCGGTCGAGCTGCCGTCGGGCACGCGCATCCCGCTGCTGCTCGGGCTGCCGCTGACGCTGCCGCAGTTCCCGTTCCAGGTCGACTTCGTGTGGGTGCCGATCCCGCCGATCCCCGCCGCCGACCTCGGCCGCGTGCTCGACATGGTCGTCACCTTCCGCAACGCCGCTGGCGCGGTGGTGCTCGACGAGGCGAAGACGCCGTTCGTGGTGCAGTGACGGCGGGCGATCAGCGCGCCGGCGCCGGCAACGCGTCGAGGTCGGCGCCGAGCACCTGCTGCGCGATCGCCGCGAGCGCTGGCCGCGGGCCGACCAGGTGTGTGGTGCGGTGCACGTGCGTCGCCGACGCGCCGGGCAGCAGCGCCAGCGCCGGCGAGCTGCTCTCGAGTTCGTAGAAGTTGCCGAAGCCCACGCCGCCAGGCGCCGACGGCCCGTCGTTGTAGCTGTTGACGACGTCGCCGCCGAACGGGTCGTCCTGCAGCCGCCACAGCGAGTTGACGTAGTCGCGGGCACCTTCCGGCAGCGTGAACTCGACCAGCGTCAGCACGCCCCGGCCGGCATCCCAGCTGCCGAGCAACGGCCGGGCGCGGGCCGGCCCGACGCCGATCTTGCCGCGGCTCTGCGCGTCGCCGCGGAACACGATCAGGTTGCGTTCCGCGTCGATGCGCAACCGGTCGGCGGCGATCCGACCGAAGTACTCGTCGTTGACGACCGGACCGAGCGTCGCGTCGGCGCCGGGCACGAACGGGATCAGCACCGTCGCCGCCGGCGAGGCGACGAACATGCCGAGGATCCAGATCGACAGCAGGCCCGACTGCTTCGTCCAGGCGGCGGTGCCGGCGTTCGTCAGCGTGTTCTCGGTCTCGAACGACACCGCGCGCACCGCCGGGTCGAGTGCGGTGCCGAGGCGGCGCAGCACCTCGCCCGGCTCGCGCAGCTGCACCGCACGTTCCACCGCGACGTCGAAGCGCGTGCCCGAACGGTTGCTCAGCGTGAACTTGCGCCCGAACACCGCGCGGGTCGGCGACGCCGCGACCACCGCGAACGGTTCGCTGTCGATCGGCGCGGGCGTGTACCAGTCGGCGAGGTCGAACTTCGTGCCCGGCGCGAAGAACACCGAGAACTGACCGCCCTCGGGCCCGATCCAGAAGCGGTCCTCGCCGCCGAAGCCGTTCATGTGTTCGACGAACCTGCGCGACCCGATCAGCTCGCGGTTGATCCAACCGAACGACGCGCCGCTGCCGCCGCCCGGCGTGCTGGTCATCACGCGCCCCTGGTACGCCGGCACCACGGCGACGCGCGCGCCGTCCGGCGCTGCCAGCACGATCGTGTCGACGTGTGCCTGCAGGAACGCGAGGTCGTCGTCGAACGGTCCGGCGGCCGGACCACCCGCGCAGCCGGCGAGCATGATGAGCTGGAGAGCGGACGCGGCCAGGGCGTGCGGACGCATGCCCGCCGACGATACGCCGGCGTTCCCTGGTCGGGCGACGGTCAGTTGGCGATCAGGAAGTGGCAGACGTCGCCATCGCGCAGCACGTAGTCCTTGCCCTCGAGCCGCAGCTTGCCGGCGTCGCGGATCGCCTTCTCGCTCTTGAGTTCCATCAGGTCCGCGAACTGGTAGACCTCGGCGCGCACGAACTTCTTGACGAAGTCGGTGTGGATGACGCCGGCGCCCACCGGCGCGGTGTCGCCCTTGTGGATCACCCACGCCCGGGTCTCGATCTCGCCGGCCGTGAAGTAGGTCTGCAGCCCGAGCAGATCGAAGGTCCTGGCGATGATGCGCGACAGACCGGACTCCTTGAACCCGAAGTCGGCCATGAACTGGGCGCGGTCGCCGGGCGCCATCACCGCGAACTCGGCTTCGAGGTCACCGCACAGGTGCGCGACCTCGGCGCCGGTGCGCTGCGCATAGGCGCGCAGTGCCGCGACGTGCGGACCCTGACCGGCCGGGTCGTCGTCGCCGACGTTGGCCAGGAACAGCACCGGCTTGCTGGTCATCAGGAACAGCGGCTGCAGCAGCTTCTTCTCGACCGGCGTGAACGCGACCTGCCGCAGCATCGTGCCGCCATCGAGCGCCGCCATCGCCTTCTCGAACACCGCCAGCTGCAGCTTCGATTCGCTGTCGCCGGCCTTGGCCTTCTTGGCGACGCGTTCGACGTTGCGCTTCAGCGTCGCACGGTCGGTGTTCGCCAGTTCCAGCTCGACGATCTCGGCGTCGCCGGCCGGGTCGATCGCGCCGCTCGGGTTCTGCACCGAGTCGTTGGTGAAGCAGCGCACCACGTGCAGCAAGGCGTCGCTCTCCTTGATCGCGCCGAGGAAGCCGACCCCCATGCCCGCGCCGTCGCTCGACCCGGACACCAGCGCCGGGATGTCGGTGATGTGCATCTGTGCCGGCACGATCCGGTTGGTCTTCACGTACTGGGAGATCTGCTGTAACCGCGCGTCGGGCACGTGCACGATTCCCGGCACCGGCGCGATGGTCGAGAACATGTTGGCGCTGCGCGTCGCCGACGCGACGCCGGTGATCGCCTGGAAGACGGTGGACTTGCCGACGTTGGGCAGGCCGACGATGCCGGCAGAGAGGGTCATGCGGGGGTCACGGGTGCGTTCGGGGGGCGAACGTCTTACCGCGCCGATGGCGCATCGGCAACGCAGCGGACTGCGTGCCGACGCCGCGTTATGGTGCGGGCCGCTCGTGCAAGCCACTGCCCGCGTGCGCTCCGCCCTCCCTGCCGGTCCGGTCCCCGCCCGCACGGGCCTCGGCCTGATCGACGGCTGCCACGTCGCGTTGCTCGCAGTGCTCGCCCCGATCGCGGTCGCTGGCGTGCGCGACGCGGCGAGCTGGCTGCGGCTCGCGGCGTTCTGGGTGCCGGCACTGTTGCTGGTCGCCGGCAACGTCGCGCTGCGCCGGCGCGACCCCGGCCGGGCGCGCGACCTCGCTCTGTTCGCGACACCGGTGCTGACGCTGTTCTTGTTGTTCGAGAGCCTGTTCGTGCTGATCCCGGCCGTGCGCGCGGTGCGCTACGACGACGTGCTCGCCGCCGCCGACCGCTGGCTGCTCGGCGTCGACGCGACCCTGTGGATGGAGCAGTGGAACCGCCCCTGGCTCGACGACTTCTTCTTCGTCGTCTACATGCTGTACTTCCCGATGCCGCTGGTCACGCTCGGCTGGCTGTTCGCCCGCCGCCGGTTCCGCGACCTCGAGCAGGCGGTCTTCGTGTTCCTCGCCTGCTACTACCCGAGCTACCTGCTGTACATCGCGGTGCCGACGGCGGGCCCGCACGTCTGGTTCGCCGCCGCGCACACGGTGCCGCTGGATGGCGTCTGGCTGGCGCAGCCGATCCACGCGCTGCACGCGTTCCTCGAGCCGTCCAAGGTCGACGCCTTCCCGAGCGTGCACGGCGCGATCCTGCTGACCACGATGTTCACCGCGTGGCGCTTCCAGCGCTGGCTGTTCTGGGCCTACGTGCCGCTGGCGCTCGCGATCCTGGTGTCGCTGGTCTACACCCGCAACCACTACGTGGTCGACGTGCTCGCCGGCGCCGGCATCGCGGTCGTCACCGCGCTCGCGGCGCACCGCATCTGGCCCGCGCTGCACCCGCGTTGCGTGCCGCACTTCGGCCGAACGGAGCCGGTGTGAACGCCGCCCGCGCTCCGGGCCCGAGCGACGCCGCGGTGCTGCTGCTCGCGGCGCCGGTGCTGTTCCCGGCGTGGCGGTTCCTCGCCCAGCCGGCGCAGCTGCCGGCGTTCGGCGGCGGACTCGACGAACTGTGGCGCACGCTGGCGTCGTTCGCCGTGTTCGGCACCCTGTTCCTGCTGCTGCCGGCGCTCGACCAGCTCGTGCGCCGGCGC
>JBASWX010000295.1:0-4690 GCA_049276695.1 Planctomycetota bacterium | reverse complement strand
GTGGTCCGGGACGACGTGCGGCGCGCGCTCGGCGAGCTGCAGCACCTGGTGCGGCCGCCGGCGCGGCTCACCGTGCTGGTGTTCCCGTTCATGGCGGAACGCTCGACCTGGCTGCCCGCCCAGTCCCGCGCCCACGACGATGCGCTCGCGATCCTCGCCGAGCTGCAGATCCGTCACTTCGACCTGCTCCCGGTGCTGGCCCAGGCGCTGCGCGACGGGATCGATGTCCAGGAAGATCCCGGCGACCAGTGGCACCCGAGTCCGGCGATGGCGGCGCGCATCGCGGAACACCTGGTCGCGCAGGGCTTGTTGCAGTGACCGGCGCCGGATCGCGCGCGGCTGCTGCGGCGGCGCGTTCGCGGCCGATATAACGAGCCGATGCCGGCGAGCCAGATCCGCGTTTCCGGGCAGGAGCCGACCTGATGTGCGGCATCGTGGGCATGCGCCGCTTCGATGGCGCGCCGGTCGACGAACGGCTGCTCCGCGAGATGGCAGAACGGCTGCGGCACCGCGGTCCCGACGGCGACGGCTTCCTGGTGCGGCGCGACGTCGGCTTCGGCCACACGCGGTTGTCGATCATCGACCTCGCCGGCTCAGTGCAGCCGATGTCGTCGGCGAGCGGGCCGTGCCACCTGACCTTCAACGGCGAGATCTTCAACTACCAGGAACGGCGGCGGGAACTGCAGCGGGCCGGGGTGCCGCTGCGCACGCAGGGCGACACCGAGGTGCTGCTGGAGACGCTGCGCACCGAGGGGCTGCGTGGACTCGACCGGCTGAACGGCCAGTTCGCGTTCGGCTACTTCGACGAGCGCGACGGGCGGCTGCTGCTGGTGCGCGACCGGCTCGGCATCCTGCCGCTGTACTTCGCGGTGCGGCCGGGTTTCCTGGTGTTCGCCAGCGAGATCAAGGCGCTGCTGCCGGCCCTCGGTGAGCCCCAACTCGACGACGACGCGGTCGAGGACTACCTCACCTGGCGCTCGGTGCCACCGCCGAAGACGCTGTTCCGCGGCATCCAGAAGCTGGCGCCGGGCACGGCGCTGTGGGTCGGCGCCGACGGTTCGACGCGGCAGGAAGAATGGTGGCGGCTGCCGGCGGCGCTGCCCGATCGCGAGCTCGACGGCGACGAAGCGTTGGCTGCGGTCGAACAGGGCCTCGAACGCGCGGTCGCCGGGCGGCTGGTCGCCGACGTTCCGGTCGGCGCCTACCTGAGCGGCGGCCTCGACAGCAGCCTGACCGTGGCGCTGATGAAGAAGCTGCGCGGCGGCGGCGAAGTGCAGACGTTCGCGGCCGGCTTCGCCGATCCGCGCTTCGACGAACTGCCGTACGCGCGCCAGGTCGCCGAGAGCCTCGGCACCACGCACCACGAAGTGCAGGTGACGCCCGAGGACTTCAACGAGCTGTGGTTGAAGCTGTCGTGGCACCGCGACGGTCCGATCAGCGAGCCGGCCGACGTCGCGATCTTCAAGATCGCGCGGTTTGCGCGCCGTTCGGTCAAGGTGCTGCTGTCGGGCGAGGGCAGCGACGAACTGTTCGCCGGCTATCCGAAGCACGCGTTCGAGGCGAAGGCGGGTGTCCTGGCGATGCTGCCGGGGTTGCTGCGCGTGCCGGCGATGCGCGCCTGCGAACGGCTGCTGCCGGAGGCGGCGTACCGGGCGCGGCAGGTGGCGCGTGCGCTGACCGGGCGCGACACCGCGGAGCGGCTGCAGACCTGGTTCGCGCCGTTCACCTGGTACGAGCGGGCTGCGCTGCGGTCCGGCTTCGGTCGCCGCCGTTCGCCTGGCTGCTACGAACGCTGCGCTGGCGATCACCTGCGCCGTGTGCTCTACGCCGACTGCCACACCTGGCTCAGCGACAACCTGCTCGAGCGCGGCGATCGCATGTCGATGGCGGCGAGCATCGAAAACCGGCCGCCGTTCCTCGACCACGAGCTGGTCGAGACCGCGTTCCGCGTCCGCTCGGCGATGAAGGTGCGCGACGGCAGCGGCAAGTGGCTGGTCAAGCAGATCGCGCGCCGTTACCTGCCGCCGGGCATCGTCGATCGCAAGAAGGTCGGCTTCCGGGTGCCGCTCGACGATTGGTTCCGCAAGCGGCTGCGCGACTTCCTGTACGACCACCTGCTCGGGCCCGACGCGTTCGTCAGCCGGTACCTGCAGCGGGCCGCGCTCGAGCGGCTGGTCGGCGATCACCTCGGCGGCCGGCGCAACGAGGAACTGCGGCTGTGGACGCTGCTCGGCTTCGAGGTCTGGCACCGCGCGTTCCTGCGCAGCGACTCGCGCTACCGCGGCCCCGCACTCGCCGCGGTTTGAGTGCGGCCCGGCAGCCTGACGGTAGATTGACGGAATGGTGCTGCGCCCGTGGTCGTCCCGTTCCGTCTGGTTGACGTTGCTCGCCGCGGTGCCCGTCTTCGCGCTGCGCGGCGACGGCGAACTGAAGCGCGCGTTCGTCGATGGCCAGGGCTGGCGCGTGCTCTCCCTCGCCGACTTCGTGGTCGTCAACGGCGACGCCGACACGTGGACGGAGAAGCACGGCGTGATCGTCGGCACCGGCAAGCCGGTCGGCGGTGCGCGCAGCAAGCAGTCGTTCAGCAACTTCGAGCTGGTGCTCGAGTGGCGACACCACACGCACGGCGGCAACTCCGGCCTGTTCCTGTGGTGCCCCGAGTCGGCGTTCACCGACCTGAAGCCGGGCCAGCTGCCGCGCAGCGGCATCGAGGTGCAGGTGCTCGACCTCGGTTACGAGGTCGACTGGCACAAGGAGAAGGGCAAGCGCAGCGACTGGTTCACCAGCCACGGCGACGTGTTCCCGGTCGGCGCGTCGACGATGCAGCCGTTCACGCCATCGATCGGCTACCAGGAAGACGGTGAGAAGTGGATGGTCGGCAACGACAAGAGCACGCGCTGCTTCCCGACGCGCCGGCTGGTGTTGCCGGCCGGGCAGTGGAACCACTACTACGTGCGCGCGGTCAACGGCGAAGTGCGGCTGTGGGTCAACGGCGAGGAAGTCAGCGGCGGCACGAAGTGTTCGCCGGCGCAAGGCTTCCTGGCGCTCGAGGCCGAGGGCGCGCCGGTCGACTTCCGCAACCTGCGCATCCGCGAACTGCCGTGACGCGGGCATGATCGGACCATGAAGCTGATCCCGCAGCCGAAGATCTGGTGGAACGGTCGCCTCGTCGACTGGGACCAGGCGCAGGTACACGTGCTGACGCACGCGCTGCACTACGCCTCGAGCGTGTTCGAGGGCATCCGGACCTACGCGACGCCGCATGGAGCGGCGGTGTTCTGTCTGCCGGCGCACGTCGAGCGGCTGTTCCACTCGTGCCGGATCGTGCGCCTGCCGCTGCAGTACACGCCGGCGCAGATCACGCAGGCGATCTGCGACACGGTGCGCACCAACGGCCAGGACGCGTGTTATGTGCGCCCGCTGGTGTTCCGTGGTTACGGCGCGCTCGGGGTGTGGCCCGACGAGTGCCCGGTCGACGTCGCGATCGCGACGTTCCCGTGGCTGCGGCCGAACGAGGAACAGCTGCTGGCGACCGGGCTCGCGGTCGGCGTGTCGAGCTGGCGGCGCATGGCGCCGGACACGCTGCCGGCGATGGCGAAGTGCGCCGGCAACTACGTGAACAGCGCGCTGGCGGTCGGCGAAGCGAAGGACCGCGGCTTCCAGGAGGCGGTGCTGCTCGACGTCGACGGTTTCGTCAGCGAGGGCAGCGGCCAGAACCTGTTCGTGGTGCACAAGGGCGTCGTGTCGACGCCGCCGATCGCCAGTTCGATCCTCGGCGGCGTCACGCGCGCCTGCGTGCTGCAGCTGGCGCGGGATCTCGGCGTCACGGTCGTCGAGCAGCGGTTGCCGCGCGAGATGCTCTACACCGCGGACGAGGCGTTCTTCACCGGCACCGTTGCAGAGGTCATGCCGATCCGTTCAGTCGATGGGCTGGTGGTCGGCAACGGCGCGCGCGGGCCGGTCACCGCGCGGCTGCAGGAACGCTTCTTCGCGATCGCGCGCGGCCGCGCCGAGGACCGGCACGGCTGGCTGACGCCGGTTGCCTGAAACTCGCCGGCGCTTCGCCTTCGCTGAGCCGCCCAATGGGCGACGTCAGAGCACCGTGAGACCCGGCACGCGGCGTGGCAGGTCGCGCAAGCGGGCCTTGCACTCGGCGAGCGCGCCGTCGGTGACTTCGACGGCGAAGCGGTGCAGCTTGCGCAGGCCGAACCCGGCGGTGATCCCGGTCCAGGCGCGCAGTTCGCGTTCGGCGAGCGCCAGCGTGTCGGTATCGCTGACGTCCGGCGGCCCGGCGAGTTCGACCCGGATCAGGAAGCGGCCCGGCAGCGCGCGGTCCGGGAACACTTCGCTGCAGAAGATCACCTCCGCGACCGGGGTCGCGAGGTCGGCCGCAGGCAGGATGCCGTAGCCGCGGATCGGCGCCGCAGCGTTGCTGCTGCCGCCGAAGAACGCGAAGGCGCGGCCATCGGTCGCGACGCGGTCGGCGACAGCCCCGAGGTTGGGGTCGAAGCGAGCGAACAGGCGACCAGCCACCACTGCCGGCAAGGCGACGATCAGGTCCCTGGTACGCTCGTCCGCCGGAACCTCCCCACCGAGCCGCACGACGAAGCCGTCGCCATCGTGGTCGACCGCGGTGACGGCACGACCGAGGCGCAGCGCGTCGCCGAGCCGGCGGCGGCATGCCTGGACC
>JBASWX010000294.1:0-2601 GCA_049276695.1 Planctomycetota bacterium | reverse complement strand
GCAGGATGCCGCCGAGCGGCAGCAACGCGGCGAAGGTGCCGGCGGCGTTGGCCGCGATCGGCCCGACGACGACCGGCGCCGGCGTCAACAGCGTGCCGCCTGCCCACGGCGTCGGCGTCAACGGCAGGTCGAACAGCAGCAGCCCGCCGCCGAAGCCCGGCATGCTGACGGCCTTCAACGTCACCACGGTACCGGCCGACAGGTTGCCGCCGCACACCGACAGCCAGGCGTTGCCGTTGGTCGCGAGCGGGATCACCTGCTGGCAGGGCGAGCAGGTGAACGCTTCGGCCTTGAACACGTCGATCCCCGCCTCGACGGTCGAGTTGTTCGGGTTGTCCGAGGTCCGGAAGCGCACGCGCACCGCACCGGTGGGCGCGGTGTGGTCGCCGACGCGGAACTGGCGCTGCTGCCAGGTGTTGTTGCCCGTCGCTGCGACCGTCTCGACCACCGCCCAGTTGACGCCGTCGCCGCTGACCGCGACCTCGAGCGTGTCCTCGGCGGTGCTCGAGTAGAACCAGCGGCGGTAGGAGACGAAGCCGTCGCTGCCGGCGAAGTCGAGCGGCGGCGAGATCAGGTCGGTCGGCCCGCCGTCGACGTCGGTCGCCGCGGCGGTGCCGCCGGCCGGACCGTTCTGGGTGACCCAGCACTTCACCGCGGTCGCCAGGTTCTCGGCGTCGAACGGCGGGGCGGCGAGCTGGCCGTTGAAGATCGTGAAGTTCGGCACCGCGATCTCCCACGCGCCGCCGGTCAGCGACGCATCGTTGCCGACGGTCCACCCGGTCACCGGCGCCTCGAACCCGCTCTCGTACAGCGTCTGCATGCCGGCCGCCGCGTACAGCGAGTACGTCGTCGCCGGCGCCGCGGGTGGATCGCGGTAGGTGGTCCCGGTGGTGCTGTCGACGGTGACGTAGAACCGCAGGCTGTCGGCGCACTGCGTGGTGACCGGGAAGCTGGCGCGGAACTGGCCGGGCGCGAGGTCCTGCATCACCGCGGTCTGGAACGCGGCGCCGTTCACCGACCAGTGCAGCCGGCCCGAGCCGGTCTGCGGCACGGTGAGCCCGATGCCGGTGGCGTTGACGTCGAGCACCGGTCCGGGGCCCGGCGCCACGAACGCCGGCAGGCCGTTCGGGTAGCCGAAGGTGATGCCGATCGGCGGCTGGTTGATCCACACCGTGGTGCCGTTGCAGCGGCCGAGCACGATGTCCTTCCAGCCGTCGCCGTTGATGTCGAACACCGCGACATCGAAGGTGCCGCTCAGCATCGCGGTCGGGATGCCGCACACCGCGCCGCCCGACATCTGTTCCTGCAGCGTGGGGTTCGGCAGGTTGCCGAGATTGCGGAAGATGTGGCAGCGCCGGCTGCAGCCGGTGACGTCGACGTCGAAGTCGGCGACCAGCGCGTCGTTCCAGCCGTCGTTGTTGAGGTCGACGATCAGGCTGTTGCCGGCGAAGCCGTCGTCGCCACCGCCGCCCGAATAGGTCAGCGCCGTGGTCGGCAACCACTGCGCGACCCCGCCGCTGACGCCGCCGTGCAGCGTGTAGCGATCCTGGCCGTCGTCGCTGCTGATCAGGTCCGGCAGGCTGTCGTTGTTGAGGTCGCCGATGCCGAAGTGGTACGACGCGCCGGTGTACGCGGTCTGCCGCGTCTGGAAGTACCCGGGTCCGGCCGCGCCGTTGTTGTAGGTCACGTCGATCACCGACACGTTGTTGCGCACGATGTCGAGCCGACCGTCGAGGTTGATGTCGACCAGCGCCGCACGGCTGACGAAGTTCGACGCCGACAGCGTGCCCAGCCGCGCGGCCGTGACGTCGGTGAAGTAGCCGGCGCCGTTGTTCAGCAGCAGCCGGTCGTTGACGTCGATCGTCACGGTGCCGCGGTCGTAGTCGCCGAAGAACAGGTCGAGGTCGCCATCGTTGTCGACATCGCCGGCGGCGACCGCGCAGAAGCGGTGTTCGCCGTTCCACGACGAGCCGGGCTGCATGTCGTTGATGCGCAGCGGGTCGTCGTAGAGGAAACCCTGCCACACCCCGAGCGTGCTGCCGCGGTTCACGTAGACGCGCGGCACCCGGATGTACTGCGGGTTGCCCGCGGTCAGCGTCGTGCAGGTCACGATGTCGAGCCAGCCATCGCCGGTCACGTCGGCGACGACGACGTCGCGGTCGTTGGTCGCATCGAGCATGCCCTGGCTGCCGGCGACCAGCGCGGCGCTCGCGTACTGCGTGGTGCGGTCGGTCAGCACGCCGGCCTCGTTCATGAACAGCACGTTCGGGAAGTGCCCCGGCGACGTCGCCGGCTGCTTGCGCACGACCACGAGGTCGGTGTCGCCGTCCTGGTCGAAGTCGCCCCAGGCGTAGTCCTTCTCCTGCGCATCGCTGGCGCCGAGCCCGGCCGCGGCCACCAGGCGGGTGCTGGTCTGGTCCTGGAAGGTCACCCACTGCGCGGACAGCGGCGCGCCGAGGACGACCACGAAGAACGACGGAACCAAACCAGCGAGCGTGCGCACGCAGACCTCCGAGCGAAGGGTCGGGAACGCGCGGCGGCAGAGGGGCGCTGCCCCGCGGTTCGCGGAAGCCTACGCCGCCGCCACGGCGGCCACCATCC
>JBASWX010000293.1:0-8524 GCA_049276695.1 Planctomycetota bacterium | reverse complement strand
GCGCCGGACCGCGGTCGACGCGCCCGCGCCAGAAGCGAAGGGCCGGGTGAACGCGATCGAGGTGCACGCGCGCTGGCGCGGCACCACCGAGCCCGCTGCGGGCATCCCGTTCACGCTGCTGATCCAGTCCGAGGACTGGCTGGCCGGTGTCGTGACCGACGACGAAGGCAAGGCGACGTTCGACCTGGATCGCATCGCCGGCGTCGGGCAACGCGAGCTCGCCAGCGTGAGCATCGCCTGCACGTTCCAGCCCGGGCGTTGCCACAACGTCGAGCTTGCCGGCGACGCCGACTCACCACGGATCGTCGGGGTCGAACTCGACGACGGCCGACGCGTGAGCGGCATCGTCGTCGATGCCGGCGGCGTCGCCGTTGCCGGCGCACTCGTCTGGCTCACGTTCGACGAGTTCCAGCCGGCCACAGTCGTCGCGCGCACCGACCCCGCCGGTCGCTTCGCGCTGCGTGGCTTGTCGCACGAGTTCTCGATCCGCGCGACGCACGCCGCCAAGGCATCGGCCGACGTGGTTGCCGCAAGCCTCGTGGGCGAACGCGAAGTGGTGCTGCGGCTCGGCGCCGACGCCGCGCGCCTGCAGGTCCTCGTCACCGACCCGGCCGGGCAGCCGCTCGATGCCGCCGCTGTTCACCTCGACGACCGCAATCGTTCGGCGAACCACCGCCACTTCGCCGTGACCGGCACCGACGGGCGCGCGAGCCTCGATGGCATCGCTCCCGGCAAGTACCAGCTCGAGGTCGCGCATCCGTCGTTCCCGCCGGCACAGGTCGACATCGTGATCGCGGGCCCGACCGAAGAACGCCGCGAGACCGTCAAGCTCGGCGCGTCGGCTGATCTGGACGGGCGCGTCCGCCACGCGAACGGCGAGCCGGTGGCCGGGGCGTCGGTGTCGGTGGGCTACGACGCCGGCTCAATGCTGCAGCGCACGACGCACACCGGCCAGGACGGCAAGTTCCGCTTCCGCGGCCTCGCGGTTGGCCGCCACTGGCTGTGGATCACGCAGACGGTGCCCGACATCCGCCACGTCATCGAACTGCACGCGGGTCCGCAGGAACTCGAGATCACTGCTCCTGGCAGCCGGCGCATCGTCGGCCAACTCGTGGATCCGGAAGGCAGACCGCTGCACGGTTGGAACGTCCTGGCGCGCGGCATCTCGGACTTCACACCGCTGGGGGCCGCCACGGATCGCGACGGGCGGTTCGCGTTCGATGGCCTGTCGGAAAGGCCGTACCTGCTGGAGGTCAGTCAGGATCACCGGGCCGCGGCCACGTTCCTCGACATCCGTACCGACGGCCGCGAGCAGGTCTACCGGCTGCCAGCCAATGCGCTGCCCAGAGCCTTCCTGGTTGGGCGCGTCGACGGACCACCCGACTGCACCCTCGTCATCGCGCGTCGCATCAAGATCGGCGAACAGGACACCGCGTACCTGGCCGTGCCCGCCGATGGCCGCTTCGAGTTCGGGCCGATGCCGCCGGTCGCCTACGACGTCGGCCTGCAACCCGCCGGCGGGAACCGGACCTGGTGGTTCGCGACCGCCGACCTCGGCGCCATCGACCGCTGCGACCTCGGCACGATCCGCGTTCCGCAACCGGGCCGGCTCGAGGTCACCGTTCGCGACGACCTGGGTTGCAAGGAACTGCGGGTCGGCGTGCGTCCCGTCATCCTGGGAGGGGCCCGGGGACAAGGCCTCGAGCGGATCGATCGCGACCACTGGCGCGCCAGCGATCTGCCGCCGGGAGAGTACGATGTCTATCTTTCCGACGATGCAACTGCGCCGGTGATGCAGCGGGTCACGATCGAGCCGGCGCACTCGACCACGGTTTCCCTCGCCACGACTCCCGGCGTCGGGTTGGCCTACCGGCTCGTGCCACCGGGCGGCACACCGTGGCATGCGATCGGCTGGCAGATGATCAGCATCCGCGCCGCCGATGGCAGGCTGGTCTGGGACACGCAGCTCATGGGTGCGCTCGCCCACAAGCTGCGTCTGCTCGCAGGCAGCTACAACTTCGAGATCACCACCGGCGGCGGATTCCGCGGCAACGCGTCGGTCGTCGTGCCGCCGGCAGATGGCGCCGAGGTCCAGATCCCGATCACGCGATGAACTGCGGGACCGTCGCGGCCGGCCGAAACGTGCTGATACGCGTCAGCCGCTCGCCGCCGCATCGCGGTACGCTGCCAGTACGCCTTCGGCGGTACGCGACCAGGTGAAAGTGCGGGCGCGGGCGACCGCCGCAGAGCGCCGGCCCGGCCACGCCGGGACCCAGGTCTCGACCGCGTCGACGATCGCGGTCGCCATCGCTTCGACATCGTTCGGGTCGAAGTAGCGCGCGTCGTCGCCGCCGGCCTCCGGCATCGCCGAGGTGTTGCTGGTGACGACCGGCGTGCCGAGCGCCAGCGACTCGCACACCGGGATGCCCCAACCCTCGATCAGGCTCGGGTACACCGACAGCGCAGCGCCGGTGTAGACGGCGATCAGGTCCTGCTGGCTCAGGTACGGCAGGAAGCGCACGTGCGGGAGCACGCCGGCCTTCGCCGCCCGTTCGCGGAAGCGTTCGACGCTCTTGCCGAGCCCGGACACCAGCAGCAGGTGCGGCCAGTCGGGGCGGCGCGCGCGGACCAGCGCCCAGGCATCCAGCAGCCGGCCGGTGTTCTTGCGTTCGAGCGGCGCGCCGATCGCGAACAGGTAAGGGCGGCTGCCGGCCCAGCGCGTGCGCGCCGCGTCGCCAGCACCCGGCGGCGCCCCGGCGAGCACCTCGGGGTGCAGGCCGTTCAGCGACAGGCGGACCTTCGCCGGATCGACGTCGAAGCGCGCGCAGATGTCGCGGCGGCTCCACTCGCTGACGGTCAGGATCAGCGCCGCATCGCGCACCACGCGCGGCGTCACGGCGCGGGCGTAGCGCACGAACGGATCGGCGAGGTCGTCGGGCCACCAGGTCACGATCACGTCGTGCAGCGACACCACCATCGGCGGCCCTCGCCACCACCGCCACCGCGGCGGCAGTGTGTTGTAGGTGCCGTGGTAGACGTCGAGGCGGTCGCGGCGGATGCGCCACGGCATCTGCAGCCGTTCCCACGCGTGCAGGCGACCACCCCGCATGTCGGTGTGCCGGGCCTGCATGTTCGCCGGCAGGGTGAGGCCACCAGGTGCGGGCAGCTGGTGGTAGAGCAGGAACTGCTCGTTGCGCGCCAGCGCGCTGAACTCGCGCACCAGGTGGCGCACGTAGAGCCCGATGCCGCGCGGTTCCGGCCGGAACGCTTCGCGCGCGTCGATGCCGATCCGCATCGCGGCGGTCACTCCGGCGGCCGCGTCATCACTTCCGCGCCCGTCTCGCCGATGAAGATCGTGTGCTCGAACTGCGCGATGCGCACGCCGGGCCGTTCGCACAGCGGCGGGTACTCGTCGACCAGGTCCTTCTTGCGCAACACGCGCAGCGCGCCGTCGCCGAGCGTCAGCGAACCGAGCCAGCGTTCGAGGTCGCGGCGCGCGAACGGCAGCCGCTGGCTCTGCAGCATCGCGCGCTCGAGCGCGCCGGGCAGGTTGTCCTTCGGCCGCACGTCGCGCTTGAGCATGAACACCTCGGCAGCGCCGTCGACCTCGATCATGCCCTTGCCGTCGCTGGCGAACGGCTCGCACGCGATCGTCATGTTCGGCCGCAGCCTGGCCGCCTTGGCGTCGGCGTAGTTCGGTACCGACGGCGCGCAGTGGATCGTGAAGCGCGCGACGCCGTGCCCGCAAAGGTTGCGCACCGGGCGGAAGCCGAGCGAACCGATCGTGGTCTCGACCTGGCGGCCGACCTCGGTCAGCGACACGCCGGGGCCCATCACCGCAATTGCGTTCTCGAGCGCCATCCGGCTGGCCGCGCACAGCAGCGAACGTTCGCCGTCGCGCAGGTCGACGGTCAGTGCGTTGTCGGTCACGTAGCCGTCGACGTGCGTGCCGCAGTCGAGCTTGACGATGTCGGTCGGCTGGAGCGTCGTCGGGTCGCCGGGCGGCGAGCAGTAGTGCGCGGCGATGTGGTTGCGCGAGACCTGCGCCGGGAACGCCGGCGCGCCGCCGAGTTCGCGGATCTTCGCTTCGACCGCGCGCTGGATGTCCTCGATGCGCGCGCCCGGCACGATCATCGTGCGGCCGTGCGCCAGCGCCGTCGCCGAGATTCGCCCCGACTGCCGCAGCTTGTCGAGTTCGAGCCTCACCGGATCACGCCGAGCTGCTTGCCGACCTTGGCGAACGCGGCCACCGCGGTCTCGAGCTGCGGGATCCCGTGCGCGGCGCTGATCTGCACGCGGATGCGCGCCTTGCCCTTCGGCACCACCGGGAAGCTGAAACCGATCACGTAGACCCCTTCCTGCAGCAGCCGCGCGGCCATGTCGACCGCGAGCTTGGCGTCGCCGAGCATGATCGGGCAGATCGGGTGTTCGCCGGGCACGATCTGGAAGCCGGCCCGCGTCATCGCGTCGCGGAAGAAGCGGGTGTTGGCGGCGAGCTTGTCGCGCAGCGCCGTCGTCGCCGACAGCCGGTCGAGGCACGCGATCGTCGCGCCGACGATCGCCGGCGCCAGCGTGTTGGAGAACAGGTACGGCCGGCTGCGATTGCGCAGCAGGTCGATGATCTCCTTCCTGCCGGTCGTGAAGCCGCCCGCCGCACCACCGAGCGCCTTGCCGAGCGTGCTGGTCATCACGTCGATGCGCTTCTGCACCCCGTGGAACTCAGGGGTGCCGCGGCCAGTCGGGCCGAAGAAGCCGCTGGCGTGGCTGTCGTCGACCATCACCATCGCCTGGTACTTGTCGGCGAGCGCGCAGATGTCGGGCAGCTTCGCTACGAAGCCGTCCATCGAGAACACGCCGTCGGTCGCGATCAGCCGCGAGCGGCAGTTCATGCTCGCCTTCAGGTGCTGCTCCAATTCGGCCATGTCGCCGTTCTGGTAGCGGAAGCGCTGTGCCTTGCTGAGCCGAATGCCGTCGATGATCGACGCGTGGTTGAGCGAGTCGCTGAGGATCGCGTCTTGTTCGCCCATCAGGGTCTCGAACAGGCCGCCGTTGGCGTCGAAGCAGGACGAGTAGAGGATCGTGTCCTCGGTGCCGAGGAACGCCGACACCTTCTGCTCGAGGGTCTTGTGCGCGTCCTGCGTGCCGCAGATGAAGCGCACCGACGCCAGGCCCAGCCCGTGCGAGTCGACCATCGCCTTCGCCGCCGCCTTCAGGCCCGAGTCGTTGGCCAGGCCGAGGTAGTTGTTGGCGCACAGGCACAGCACCTGCTTGCCAGACACGGTGATCCACGCGCCCTGCGGGCTCTGGATCACGCGTTCCTCCTTCCACAGCCCGGCGCTGCGAATCTCGTCGAGTTCGGTGATGATGCGGGCGCGGTCGTGTTCGTACATGGTGCGAGAGGTGTTGCTAGCGCCTCGAGTTCGGCGGCGCCAGCGATTCGAGACGGGTCAGCCAGTCTGCGAAGTGCGGGCACGCGGCGCGCAGTGCCGGGAGACCGATCAAGTCGAGGACTTGCGGGGCGGCACGAACCTTGGCGGCCGTACTCGTGGATGTGCTGGATGATGCGCTTGGACGGCGCCGTCACCGGTGAGTCGTTGATCTGCTCTGGCGGTATGCCTGCCACCGAGCTCGCCAGCTCCGTGAGTGTGCGTGCTTCGTCGACGAACTCGTACCTGAGCTTGTGGATGTCGACGAACAGCAGGGCTTCGAGCTCGTGCATCTGCACGTACGGAAACAGCAGTCGCGGGTCGAAAGCCTGCCCGAGCGAGGCGCAGATGTCTGCGTGAATGGATGCCTCGACGCATGTGGCCTTCGCCTGGTGCTCCTTGGGCACCGACTCCTCCCTGCCCGGCCAGTCGTCGGGCATTCCGTAGTAGTCGAACATCGTCGTGACGTGCACTGCTCGACGCCCGCCACCGGTGCGCAACATGGCGATGATCTCTTCGCGAACCTGTGGCCAGGGTCGCCTCACGCCGCCCTTGTGGCCAACGGGGCCGATCAGCCGCGCGGTCAGCGCTACACCGACCAGGCCAAGGTGAGGGGCCAGGACTCTCTCGACGAAGGCCCGCTCGCTGTGGCCCTCGACGATCGCCAGGACGCTAGACATGCTCCGGTCCACCCCGGAACAGGTTCTTCTGCCACATCTCACCCAGGCTGTAGTCCTCGAGCCAATGGGCCAACTCGTTCGGCTCGATGGCGAGGAACGTGGACGCGCCTGCGGTGTGCGCCATGGGGCGGATGTCCTCCAGGCGGAAGTGGTCAACCAGCGTCGGCGATTGCGTCGTGAGGATCACCTGGCAGTTGGATGCGGCCTGATTCACCATCGCGGCCAGGAGGGCAATTGCGGTCGGATGCAGCCCGAGTTCTGGCTCGTCGATGATGATCGTCGCTGGCTTCATCGAAGCCGGTTGCAGGAGCAATGCCGTCAGCGCCATGAACCGGAGTGTGCCATCGGACAGTTGGTGGGGACCGAACAGGTAGTCAGGGCGGTCCTTCGCACGC
Organism: Planctomycetota bacterium; assembly: GCA_049276695.1. GTDB lineage: Bacteria > Planctomycetota > UBA1135 > UBA1135 > UBA2386 > UBA2386. Next base: position 2,023 of record JBASWX010000293.1, on the reverse strand, counting down.
CAGTTCAGGAACAGCGTGCGATCCTTGTCGTCTGGCACCAGGTCGAAGTCCGCGAATTGCGGACAGGCGCTGCCGACCGTCCGCCGCACCAGGTCGTAGTGCTGTGCGTGGTTCTCTCGCAGGCCAAGCAAGAACGCGGCGAGGTTCCCCGCGTCGTGTCGCAGGTACTTCGAGTGGTCGACGTAGCTGGCCTTGCGAACCCAGGCGGTTGTAGAGGTGTCGTGAAACTGGAACGCCTTGCAGCGCTGAAGCAGGCCTCGGACGACTCTCGCCACGCTCGCGGGCGTTCCGGTGCCTTGGATGTCCTGGCTCAGCTTGCTCTCGCTGTGTCCCGCTCCGAGCGCGACCGTGACGGGCTTCGGCGTGCCGTCAGCATGGTACTCAACCACCTCTGAGGTGAAGATCAGCGCATCAGGTGCGGCGTCCGCGAGAATGCACCGGTAACCATCGGTGAATGTGTCGCCGCGAAATTCGAGCGCGATCTCCATCCTGGGGGTCACCTGCGGTCCCAAATGCAGGAACGACGACGCCTTCCCGTTCTTGCCGACGTGATCGGCGAGCTCCCCATTCATCGCGAGGGCCAGCATCTTGAAGAGGCCGACTACATTGCTCTTCCCGGCGCCGTTCGCACCGAGGAACACAGTGATGTCGCCGAACTCGACGCGCTTGCCCTGGAAGTCGAGTTCCGTCGTGCCGTTCCTCTGGACTTCGCGTAGCGGCGACCAGGCGAACGACTTGAAGCCACTCAGGTAGAGGCTCTTCAGCTTCACACGTTCGCTCATCGGTGCCTCCAGCTACCGCCGCCCGTTCGGATACAGCACGACCTTCTGTTCGAGGCCCTTGCCGAAGCGTTCGACGCCGGTGCCGAACTGCTCGAGTGGCATCTCGGCGGTCACGAAGTGGGAGATGTCCATGCCCCGCTGCAGCAGGTCGAGCATCTGTTCCCAAGTCCGGAACATCTCGCGGCCGATCACCGCGTGCATCGTCAGGCCCTTGAAGATGAAGTTCTTGCTGAACTTCTCGATGCCGACCGTGTCGCCCTTCGGCAGCCCGAGGTTGACGACGTGGCCGGCGGCACGCGTCATCGCGATCGCGTTGTTGATGCCGACCGGGTGGCCGGAGATCTCGAGCGCGACGTCGACGCCGCCGCGGGTCGCATCGACCACGGTCTCGATCGGCTTGTTCTTGGCGTCGACCACGGTGACCTTGTCCTTCAGGCCGCGCCGCGCCACCCATTCGCGCGCCCGTTGCAGCGCACCCTCGGCGACATCGAGCACGAAGATGTGCGAGGCGCCGACGAACGTCGCCACTTCGCCGCAGAACGCGCCGATCGGGCCGTAGCCGACGATCGCGACGGTGCGGTCCTTCACGTCGGTCTTCATCACCGTGTGCACCGCGTTACCGAGCGGGTCGAGCACCGCGCCGACCTGCACCGGCAGGTTCTTCGGCAGCACCACGACGTTGCCGGCCGAGACCACGACGAACTCGGCGAAGGCGCCGTTCAGGTTGATGCCGCGGATGCGCGCGGTGGCGCATGCATGGTAGGCGCCGCTGCGGCACGCCGGGCACTCGCCGCAGATCTCGTGCATCTCGGCGCTGACGTAGGTGCCGAGCGGCAGCCGCTTCTCGTCGGCGCCCGGGCCGAGCTTGTCGACGAAGCCGCAGAACTCGTGGCCGAGCGTGACCGGCGGCGCGATCAGGCCGCTCATCGATGGGTCGCCAGCACAGATGTGCACGTCGGTGCCGCAGATGCCGCTGGCGGCGACGCGCAGGCGCACCTCCTTGGGACCCGGTTCCGGCACCGGCAGGTCGGTGCGCAGGCGGTACTGGCCGGGTGCGGTCAACTGAACGCCTTTCATCGACGTCATGGGTGCGAGTGCCCGCGGTGGCGGGCGGTGCATTCTGCGGATAGAAGGTCGCGCGCGCCACTGACGATCCAGCGGCGAGCCACGCCAGACCGATGCCGACGAAGTCGCTGCGACGCACCGCCTGCCGCCTGCCAGTGGCACTCGTGCTGGCCGCC
>JBASWX010000292.1:0-25865 GCA_049276695.1 Planctomycetota bacterium | reverse complement strand
GTTCGCGCCCGGCGCCAGTTCGGTTTCGCCAGGCCCCACCGCGCCGGTGACCAGCAGCGTGCGCACGCCCTGCCCGGCCAGCGCCGACCACAGCGCGATCGCCTGCGCGGTCGGCCCGCCGAGGTTCGGCCGGGTCAGGATGCGCAGCACGCGCATGGCTCACCTCGACCCGCGGCGACCGTTCATCGAGCCGGCATCATGCAGCCGGCGCGTCGCCTGTCACGCCGCGCGTTCCAGCATCTGCAGCAGCCACAGGTGCCAGCACAACAGCAGGGTGTAGCCGACCAGCACCAGCCACAGCCCGACGCGCGCCGGCCGGAAGTGCCGCGTCACCGTCAGGAACGTGCACGCGACGCCGATGCCGAGCGTCTTCAGCAGCAGGAACGGCCACGGATGGCTGTCGAGGTCGAGCACCTGCTGCACGATCGGGTTGACCTCGCGACCGCCGTGCGACAGGAACAGCAGCGTGAACCAGGCGTCGGCGAGGTTGAGCGCCAGCACCGCCATCACCACCATCAGCGTGCCCGGGCCGTGCACGTCGACGAACGCGCCTTCGTGTTCGTGGTCGCGCCGGATCGTGCGGCGACGGCCGCCGAACAGCACGTAGCGGCTCCACATCGGCGTCGGCCGCGCACGCCGGTCGGGTCCCTGCCGCCGTTCTGCCGTGGCCCCCGGACTGCGGGCGTCGAGCACTGCTACCCGCGCACCGTCCGTGGTCATCACGGGTCCAGGTTACCGCGAAGGAGGCCACGGTGCGCACCGCCGGCCCGCCGTGCCGACCGAACGACCGCTGCCATCGCCATCACGCGAACCGGGTGATCCCGGGAATCGCAACCGGGAGCTGCGGCGGCTTGTCGTCCCAGCGCAGCGGTTCGGGCACCAACACTTCCTGGCTGTTGTGCGCCTGCTCCCACGTCACCCGCTGGCCGCTGTACGCCGCCATGCGCCCGAGCAGCGCCATCAACGTGCTCTTGCACATGTAGTCGCCGTTGTCGATGCGCTTGCCCGCGTGCAGCGCCGCGAACATCTCGTCGTGCTCCGCCTGGTACATGTCGCGGGTCTTGCCGGCGTACTTCCACTCGTTCTTGCCGGTGATCTGGTGCAAGAACACGTTGGCGCGGCCCTCGGTGCCGACGATGTACTCGTTGACGTCGCGCCAGCAGTCGTTCTGCTGCCGGCAGTAGCTGTAGCCGCGCGTGCCGTCCTCCCACTCGTAGATGGTCGAGAAGTGGTCGAACACGGTGCCGAACTTCGCGTCGGTGCGCTTCTGCCGCCCGCCCAGCGAACTCGCCGCGATCGGGTAGACGTCGCGCTTGATCCACGCCATCACGTCGAGCGTGTGGATGTGCTGCTCGGCGATCAGGTCGCCCGACAGCCACGGGTAGTACAGCCAGTTGCGCAGCTGCCACTCCAGTTCGTTCCATTGCGGCTCGCGCTGAAAGCTCCACAGCTCGCCGGTGATGTAGTTGCCCTGCATCGCCAGGATCTCGCCGACGCCGCCTTCCTGCAGCCGCTGCACCACCGCGCGCCGCGCGTCGTGGTAGCGGTAGCACAGGCCGCTGACGATCGAGATGCCCTTCTGCTTCGCCAGTTCGCACGCCGCCTGCACGCGCCGCACGCCCGGCGCATCGGTCGCGATCGGCTTCTCGGCGAACACGTGCACGCCCTTCGCCACCGCGCGCTCGATCTGCAGCGGCCGGAAGCCCGGCGGGGTCGCCAGCACCACCGCGTCGACGCCGCTCGCCAGCACCTGGTCGATCGCGTCCAACCCGACGAAGCGGCGCTCGGGTGCCACCTGCAGGCGGTCCTGCATCTTGCTGCCTTCGAGTTCCTCGGCGATCGCGGCGAGGCCCTTCTCCAACCGGTCGGGGAACGCTTCGCCGATCGACCACAGCACGTTGGCGGGGTGCGCGCGCGCCGCCTGCACCGCCGCGCCGGAGCCGCGGCCGCCGATGCCGACCACGCCGATCTTGAGGCGGCCCGGTCCCTGGTGCACTGGCGCCGAAGCACGCAGCGCCGACAGCGAGCCGCTCGACAGCGCTGCAGCGGCCGCCGCGGTGGTCTTCAGGAAGGAACGGCGCGAGGGCGTGGGTGTCGGCATGGCCATGAGTCAGACGCAGCGGGACAAGGGCTGGCAAAGGTAGCCGCGACGTCGATCGCGACAAGCGCGGCCACGTTCACAACGGCCGCCGGCCGACGCGCACGTCGTGCCCCGACTGCGCGAACGTGTCTTCCATGTAGTTGAGGACCGAGCGCACCCAGTCGCGCTTCTGCGGGTAGCTGCCGGGGAAGAAGCTGCGCTTGAAGCCGTAGATCAGCACGTCCTTGATCGCGCGCGGCTCGAGCCCGAACGCCTGCACCGCCTTGTCGACCTCGTCGGTCATCGTCGTGCGCGACACCAGCCGGTTGTCGGTACACAGCGTCACGCTGCAGCGCGCCGCGCGCATCTTGCGGAACGGGTGCCGGGCGAGGTCGTCGCGCAGTTCGGGGATCGTCTGCTGGTTGCTGGTGAGGCAGACTTCGAGCGTGATGCGCCGTTCGGCGACGTAACGCGCCAGCTTGTCGATGAAGGCCTGCTTGTCGCGGATCGAACGGTCGCGGATGTGCTGCTTGCTGAACAGCCAGGTGCCGTGCCCGATGCGGTCGGCATGGCAGTCGGTGATCGCCTGGAAGATCGACTCGGGCCCGTAGTCCTCGCCGGCGTGCACGGTCTTGCCGAGGAAGTGTTCGTGCGCGAGCTGGTAGGCGGCCTGGTGGTCCTTGGCCGGAAAGCCGCGCTCCTGGCCAGCGAGGTCGAAGCCCACCACCGGCAGCCCGTCTTCTTCGGCGGCGTGGACCGCGGCGCGTGCCAGTTCCAGCGACGCCAGCCCGTAGATCTCCTCCGGCGCCGCCGATGGCAGGGCGGCGAAGTAGGCGCGGTAGTGTTCGCTGAACGCCGGCAGGAAGAAGCGCAGCGCGCAAACGATGACTCCCGCCTCGAACGCCGGCACCGCCCCGCGCTTCACGTCGGGGTCGCTGTTGATCTCCTTCTTGGCGCGGGCCAGCCCCTTGCACACCGCGCGCAGCACGTCGCGCACGCCGAACTCGCCGCGCACGTGCAGCTGCGGCGCGAAACGCATCTCGACGTAGAACACGTTCTCGGCGCGGCAGTCGAGGCACAGTTCGTAGGCGGCGCGCTCCAGCGCTTCGGCATCCTGCAGGCACGCCACCGTGAACTCGAAGCCGCGCAGGTACTCGGGCAGGTTCTTGTAGGCGCGCTTGAACACCAGCTCGAGCAGGCCGTCCTTGGTCCGGCTCGGCAGCGCGACCTTGTTCCGCTTCGCCAGTTCCAGCAGCGTGTCCAGGCGCAGGCTGCCGTCGAGGTGCAGGTGCAGGTCCGACTTCGGCAAGCGCGCGATCAGGTCGCGCGCCACGAGCGGCTTTCGCATGGGCCGATCATGGAGCGATCGCAGCGGCGCAGCAAGCAACTCGCCCCACCACTGCCCCTGCGGCTCACTGGACGATGGGCAATGCTCGCACCCGGATCTGCTCCGTGGTGACCGAGATCAGGCAACCGCGCTGCATGGCCTGTTCGCAAGTCGCCAGGACCCTGCGCACCGTTTTCACGGCGAGCGCACGATCGACGTTCTGACGTAGGAAGACGATCGACGGGACCCGCAGTCCCGACAAGGCAACCAGCCGTGTGAAGTCGCCATCGACCGTGACGATCACCCGCCCTTCGCGCATCGCTCCACGATGTCCAGATCAGGCAGCCTGGGGAAGCCCAACACACCGAGGTGCACGGCATCGATCCCGATTGCGCGGAGGTCCTCGCACGCGCGCCGCGGCAGCCCCATGTCGAACAGCAACCGGATCACGCCGCGCTGCTGTCGAGAGGGATCACCGAGTCCGTCAGATACGCGGCCGCGAACGCCAAGGCCTGCCGAACGTCGGCCTCGTCGAGTTCAGGGTAGTCTTCGCGAAGGGTGTCGCGCGTCGGATCCTGGGCCAGGATCTCGAGCACGCGCTGCACGCTGATTCGCATTCCGCGGATGCACGGCTTGCCGTCGAGGACTTGCCGGTCGGACGTGATCCGGTCGTAGCCGCGAAACGTGCGCATCGTGGCAGCATGATCGCACGACGGACCGCAGGGCACACGCCTGACGCGGGACGTGGAGCGTGCTCGTGTCGTTCCCGCGGCCTGGGGATAGGCTGCGGGGGTGGCGGACGCGTGGACGCTGGTGACCGACGACGCGGCGGACCGCGCGACCTTCGCGTCGCTGGCGGCGACGCTGGCGCAGCCGTCGGTGCAAGCCGGACCGCGCAACCGGCTGCGGTCGGTGGCCCGGATCGACACGCCACACGGCGTCTACTTCCTGAAGACGTTCGTGCGCACGCAGTGCCAGAACCGGCTGCGGTTCCGTGTCACCGCGCCGCGCGCTGCCGACGACGCCGAACGCGAACACCGCGTCGCCGAGGCGCTGCGGGCCGCCGGTCACTTCGTGCCGCGGGCGGTCGCCATCGGCCGCGCCGGTGCCACCTCGTACTGGTTGTGCGCCGCGTTGCCGGGAACTTCGCTGCGCGAACGGCTGCGGCGTGGCGTCCGCGCCGACCTGTTGCGCGCGATCGCGACGTACTGCGGCCAGACACTGGCGGCGGGCTTCTGGCTGCCCGACCTGTCGGCCGAGCACGTGTTCGTCGACGACAACGGCGACATGCACCTGCTCAATCTGCACAACGGCACCGTCGCCGCGCCGGGCCCGGAGCCGCACTGGCTGCTGGCACGCGTGCTGCGCCACTGCCGGCGCTCGGTGCTCGACCTCGGGCTGCCGCCGCTCGTCGTGCTGCGCTTCGCAGTCCGGATGCTGCGCAGTGCCGGTTGCCGGAACGTGCGCGCGCTGCTCGCCGCCCAACCGGTCTGGGCCACCGCCGCCCGCTACGACGCGCCCGGCAAGAGCGCCGACTACGCCGAACGCAACCCGGAGCGCACCGGGCGCGAACTCGACCTGCTGCGCTCGCTGTGGCCCGGGCGGCGCGGCGAACGCGTGCTCGACGTGCCGTGCGGCGCCGGCCGCCTGCTGCCGCTGCTGCGCAACGAGCTGGGCCATCGCGTGCTGGCCGCCGACGGCTCGCTGGCGATGCTGCGCCAGGCCCGGAGCCGGGTCCCGGATGCACCGCCCGCGGCGCTCGCCAACGCGCTGGCGCTGCCGTTCGCGGACGCCGCCGTCGACGGCGTGGTGATGTTCCGTTTCCTGCACCACCTGCCGCGCGACGCTGCGGCGCTGGCGATCGCCGAGGCCTGCCGCGTCGCCGGCCGCTTCGTCGTCGTCAGCTTCTTCCATCCGCTGAGCGCCCACCATCTGGCGCGCACGGTGCGGACGTGGTTGGGCAAACCGCCGTCCCGGTTCGCGGTCGACCTCGGCACGCTGCGGACCCGCTTCGCAGCCCACGGCTTCGCGCTGGCGGCCACGGCCGCCGAACGGCGCTACGTGCGCGACCTCTGGCTCGCCGCGTTCGTGCGCACGCTGGCGCAACCCCGAGCTTCCCCGTAGGACTCGGCCCGTGGGCGAACTCCACGTCGCGGTCGCGGTGTTGTGCGGCACGGTCGGCGGCCCGGCCACGTACGGCAAGCGGCTGGTCGCGGCCCTGGCGGCGCGCGGCGACCTGCGGCTGTCGGTGTTGACCGATGAGCCGGCCGCGTTCGCGTTCCCCGGAATCGACGTGGTGGCGCTGCCGATGCGCGGCGGGCTCGATCGGTTGCGCTGGCAGTACCGGGCGGTGCCGAAGGCGCTGCGCGCGCTGCGACCCGACGTCTACCACGACACCAAGAACGCGCTGCCGTTCGGCTTGTCGGTGCCGGCGGTCGTCACGGTGCACGACCTCGCGTACCACACCGTGCCCGACTCGTTCGGCTTCGCTGCGCGCGCGTTCCTGAGGTGGGCGACGAAGCACGCGGTCGCGCGCGCGGCCGCCGTGGTGGTGCCGAGCGAGGCGACCGCCAACGACCTGCGCCGCATCCACCCGAACTGCCGCGACCGCGTGCACGTTGTGCCACACGGCATCGATCCCGCTCCCGCGCTGGCGGCCGCGACGCTGCGCGAAGTGCGCACGCGGCTCGCGTTGCCCGAACGTTACGTGCTGCACGTCGGCACCGTGCAGGCGCGCAAGAATGTCGACCTCGTCGTCGACGGCGTGCGGCTGCTGCGCGGACGCGGGCTGCCCCACCGCTGCGTGCTGGTCGGCCGCGAGGGCTGGCGGGCTGGGCGCGCGCTGGCGGCGATCGGCCGCGACCCGACGGTGCGGTGGATCCCCCACGCCAGCGCTTCCGACCTCGCCGCGATCTACGCGCTGGCGGACGCGTTCGTATCGCCATCGGCGTACGAGGGCTTCGGCTTCGCGGTCGCCGACGCACTCGCCGCCGGCCTGCCGACGGTGATCGCCGACATCAGTTCGCTGCCCGGACTGTGCGGCGACGCCGCCGTCCGCCTGCGGGACCTGTCGGCACCGGCGATCGCCGACGCACTGGCGAGCGCGCTGGCGGATCCCCTGCGGACGCAGCTCCCGGCCAGGGCTCGGACCCGCGCCGCCGCGTTCTCGTGGCCGGCCGCCGCCGAGGGGCATCACCGCTCCTACGTGGCGGCTACTTCAGCCGCGCGACGATGAGATCCGGCGGGGCACCGTTCGCGGTCACCTCGACCGTGATCGCGTCGTCGGGCACCATCGGCATCGGTTCCGCATCGAAGCCGAGCTGGTACGCTCCGGCCGCGACCGCGCCGAAGCAGACGACCCCCTCGCTGTCGCTGTAGGCGAAGCGATCCGCGAGCTGGCGGCCGTCGCCGAAGCCGAGCAACGTCGCACCGGTCAGTCGTTCCATGTCGGCGTTGATGCCGAACAGCCGCATGCGCGCACCAGCAACCGGCCGTCCGGCGAGATCGCGCACGGTGGCACGCAGCAGGTGCGGTGCCTGCAGACGCAGTTCGCCAGTGTCGATCTGCTGCTGCGCGTCCGGCGGTGGCAGGTGGTAGACCGCGACCGCGTGCGCCTTGCTGCGCAGGACCACGTACAGCTCGTCCTTCGGCAGCCCGGCGAAGCGGAACACGCCATCGGCACCCGTGCGCTGCCCGAGCCAGGTCAGGCGCGGCCCGAACGCGGCGGCGGCGACGTAGACACCCGCGACCGGCTTGCCGTCGGCGGCGACGACCTTGCCTTGAACGGCGGTGCCGCGGTCGAGCAGGAAGTCGTGCGTGCCATCGGCGGCCATCGCCTCGATCGCGAACAACTGCCGCACGTAGCCGTCGGCGACGCACGCGACCTCGACGTCGCCGCCGCCCAGTCCCGCCAGCGTGTAGGACCCGTCGGCGGCGCTCGGCACCGGGCGGTCCTGGAACCAGCCCTCGCCGATCACGGCGCCCGCGACCGGTCGCTGGGTCGCCGCGGCGAGCACCTGGCCGCGCAACGCGAAGCCGGGGGCCAGCGCGAAGTCGTGTTCGCACGGGGCGTCACCGTGCAGCTCGCCCTTCCACCAGGCAGGAGCGACACCGGAATCGGGCGTCACCATGCAGGTGAAGCGGCCCGCCGGCAGCTGCGTGAACTCGAAGCGGCCTTGCGCGTCGGTGCGCCCGCGGAAGATCTCGGTGCGGCCGGCGAAGTCCCTGGTGACGGCCTGCGCCCTGCCCCGCAGTTCGCCGGCGATGCCGGCACCGGTCGCCGCATCGAGCAGCCGGCCGCGGAACGTGCACGGCGGCTCGAGCGGGATGCGCAGTTCCGCCGTCAGCACGTGTTCGTCGACGCGCCACAGTGCAGAACGCGGATGTTGGACCTGCACGCGCAGCACCGCACCGGCGGGCACCTGCAAGCCGAAGCGGCCGTTCTTGTCGACCGGCGACGTCGCGACCGGCGTCCACTCGGCGCGGAACGCCGGATCGAAGCAGGTGAAGCCGCGGCCGAGGCACTCGAACACCTCGACCTTCGCGTCGGCGACCGCTGCACCATCGCGGTCGACGACCACGCCGACCAGCGCCGCCTTGTCGACCTGCGCCAGCGCGAGCCCGGTGACGAACAACAGACAGCCCGCGCGTACGAGGTCCATGGGCGCCGATGCTGCGGCCGCCGCCCGGCGCTGGCAAGGCGTCGCCGCACCGCGAGAACCGCGGGCGTGGCTGGAGAGCCGCGGGGCGGCATCAGCGCCGTGGCCCCCCCTTGCATCGTGCGCACCCAGGTCGTCTGATCCGGACCCTGGAGCCAGTGGCTCCGCTCGCCATGCGCGACCTGATCCCGAACCGGCGATTGCCGGAGGGCGGCCTTTGAAGCCGCCGCCAAGCCCGGCCGTGCGCCGTGGCGAGGCCTGCAGCGACCCGCTGAGGGTCGCGCGCCGGGGATCCGTACCGCCCGCTGGCCGCCGCCGTTCGCGGTCACGCGCGCTGCCGATCGCGTCGCCCACCGCACGCCCCTTCCCCCGTTGCCCGAGGAGACCCGTCCGATGATCCGTACTTGCCTTCTGCTCCCCGCAGCCCTGCTGTTCGCCGGCGTCGCTGCCGCGCAGGCACCGACCGAACTGCGCTTCACGGTGATCCCCGACTTCAACAAGGGCAAGCTCGCCGAGACCTGCAAGCTGGTCGCCGACCATCTGACCAGGAAGCTCGGCATGCCGGTCAGCTACGTGCCGTCGAACGACTACACGATGGCGGTCAACGCGCTGATCGCGAACAAGGTCGACTTCGCGTGGCTCGGCGGCAAGACCACCGTCGACGCGATCGACGCCGGCAAGGGCCAGGTCCGTGTGTTGGCGACGCGCGACATCGACCTCGACTTCAAGACCTACTTCATCGCCAACAAGAAGCTGGTCGACGAGGGCAAGGTCAAGAAGATCGAGAAGCTCGCCGACCTGAAGCCGGTCGCGCCGACGTACACGTTCACCTTCGGCGACAAGAACTCGACCTCGGGCCACCTGATGCCGCGGTTCTTCCTGACCGAAGCGGGCATCGACCCGAACAAGCACTTCAAGAACGAGTGCGGCTACCAGGCCAGCGGCGGCCACGGTGCGACGTTGAAGGCGGTTGCCAGCGGCGCTGCCGACCTCGGCGCGCTCAACTTCGCCTACTGGGAGAAGGCCAGCGCCGAGGACAAAGCCAACGCGCCGGTGATCTTCGTGACGCCGGGCTACGTCGACTACGCGTGGGTCGGCCACCAGCGCCTGGGCAAGGAGACGATGGCGAAGATCACCGATGCGTTCGTCAAGCTCGACGGCAAGAACAAGGACGACAAGGCGATCCTGGACGCGTGGGCGGCGAAGGAGAAGTTCCAGGCTGCCGACAACAAGAGCTGGGACAGCATCCGCAAGGTCCGCGACTCGCTGCCGCCGGGCTTCCTGCAGTGACCGCGGTCGACGCAGAGGTCGCGACGGACGTCGAGTTCGTCGGCGTACACAAGCGCATCGGCGAACGGTCGCTGCTGCGCGACCTGACGCTCGCGATCGGGCGCGGCCAGCGGGTTGCGTTGATCGGTCCGTCGGGAGCCGGCAAGACGACGCTGCTGCGGCTGTGCGCCGGAGTGCTGTGGCCGAGCGACGGCGACGTGCGCGTGCTCGGCAAGGCGACCGGCACGCTGCACGGCCGCGAGCTGTGCCGGCTGCGGCAGCAGGTCGGCGTGCTGCACCAGCAGGAGAACCTGGTGCCCGGCCTGCGCGTCGCCCACAACGTGCTGATCGGGCGCCTGGGCAAGTGGCCTTTGTGGAAGGCAGCCTGGTCGCTGCTGCGTCCGCAGGAGCTCGAACGCGCGCAACGGGCGCTCGGCAGCGTCGAACTGGCCGCCCGGCTCTGGGCCCTGCCCGAGGAACTGTCGGGCGGTGAACAGCAGCGGGTCGCGATCGCGCGGCTGTTGCTGCAGGAACCACGCATCCTGCTCGCCGACGAACCCGCGAGTTCGCTCGACATCCGGCTCGGTCGCGAGGTCGTGCAGTTGCTGCTGGCGCTCGCCGGTCCGACCACGACCGTGATCGTCAGCCTGCACACGCTCGACCTGCTGCGGCTGCCGTTCGATCGCATCCTGGCGCTGCGTGATGGCGAGCTGGTGTTCGACGGCCCGCCCGCGTCGCTGACCCGCGACGACCTGCGCGCGATCTACGGCGAGGAATACCGGACCCTGCGCCTCGACCAGGTGCAGCTCGGGCCGGAACGCAGCACCGAGGACACCCGGCCAGGCGGATGACCGACGTCTGCCCTCCGGTCCGCAGTCCGGGCCGGCGACTTTGGTGGGCGGTCGCCCTCCTGGTGGTCGCGAGTGCCAGCTCGCTCGGCTGGAACCTCGATGCGCTGGGCAGCTGGCAGTCGTTCGCGGCGGCCTGGCGGCGGCTGTGGGACTACCTGGCCGCGTTCGCCAGCCCCGACCTGTCGGCCGACATGCTGCGCACCTGCGGCGGTCTCGCGCTCGAGACCCTGGCGGTCGCGTTCCTCGGCGTCGCGCTCGGTCTGCTCGCCAGCTACCCGCTGGCGCTCGGCGCCACCCGCTGCCTCGTGCACGGCGGCGAGCCGGCGAGCTGGCCTACGCGGGCGCTGCAGCACACGCTGCTCGAGGGCTGCCGGCTGCTGCTCGACGTGCTGCGCGGCGTGCCCGACATCGCCTGGGCGATCGTGCTGGCGAACCTGACCGGCGTCAACGCGGTCACCGGCGTGCTGGCGATCGCGATCAGCGTCGCCGGCATCTTCGGCAAGGTGCTCAGCGAGCAGTGGGACAACGTCGACCCGGCCCGCTACCAGGCGCTGCGCACCACCGGCGCGTCGCGGGCTGCGGTGTTCCTGTACGGCGTGCAGCCGCTGGCCGCGCGCACCACGCTGTCGTTCCTGCTGATGCGCACCGAGTGCGCGGTGCGCAACGCGTCGGTGATCGGCGTGGTCGGCGGCGGCGGGCTCGGCGCGCAGTTGTGGGACGAGTACACCGACGGCAGCTGGTCGCGCGTCGCGACGGTGCTGCTCGCGCTGCTGCTCGTCACCGCGACCACCGACGTGCTCGCCAACCTGATCCGCCAGCGCCTGCGCGTCGACCCCAACCACCCGCGCGCGACCGGCGCGATCGACAGGTCGGGGCAGGGCAGGCGGCGCCTGCAGGTGTTGGTCGCGATCGTCGCGGTGGTCGGTGGCTCGGCTGCCCTGCTCGCGGAGCCGTTCGCCCAGGTCGCCGGCGAACTGCGCCGCATCGACTGGGACTTCGCTGGCCCCTACACCGCCGGGCTGTTCGTGCCCGATCTGTCGGCCGCGACGCTGGCCGCCGCCGCCCGCCAGGCGGTCGTGCCGATCGCGATCGGCATCCTGGCAACCGTCCTGGGCGGTCTCGCCGCCGCCGCGCTCGCCTACCCGGCCTCGGTGGCTTTCCAGCTCGACGCGCATCGCTTCGTCGGCGAGAACCTGCCGGCGGGCCAACGGCGCTGGCGCTGGTGCGCCGTCGTCGCGACGCGCGCGTTCGCGCTGTTCTGCCGCGGCGTGCCCGAGGTCGCGTGGGTGATCCTGCTCGCGGTGTTCTTCCGGATCGGCGTGACGCCGTGCGTGCTCGCGGTCGCGATCCACTCGTGCGGCGTGCTGCACCGGGTGTTCACCGAGTCGCTCGACAACGTCGCCTACCACCGGCTCGAACGCATCGGCGGCACCTGCCGGGCGCAGGTGTTCCTGTACGGCGCCTTGCCGCGCGCGTGGCCCGACTGGCGGACCTACGCGTTCTTCCAGTTCGAGGTCAACATGCGCATCGGCGTCGCCCTCGGCATCGTCGGCGCCGGCGGCCTCGGCCATGCCTTCAAGTTCAACCTCGACTGGCGGCAGCACGGCGCCGCGGCGACGTTCCTGTGGACGATGATCGTGCTGACCGTGCTCGTCGACCGCTGTTCGCGCTGGCTGCAGTTGCGCCGCAACCGCTGTTGAGGCGCGCCGGCCCGGCCAGGCGCCGCTACCCCTTCTTGCCCTTGCGCAGAATGTCGAGCACCCCGGGCGCGAGGCCGCCGCCGTCCTTGCCCTTGCCGGTCGGCCCCTTGTCGCCACCGCCGAGGGCCTTGTCGAGCTCCGCGAACGGGTTCGCCGGTTCGTCGGCGCCGAACACCCGGTCGATCGCGCTCTGGCGCTGGTTCCTGTCGTCGTTGGCGTCGAGCGCGGCGAACGCTTCGCGCATCGACGTCTGCACCGACGACTCCTCGGTCGCGGCCCCGATGTCCGTCAGGGTCTGGGTGTCGGCGTCGGACGACAGGATGCCGACCTGGCTCAGCCGGATCAGCAGCTGGTAGACGTCGTACAGCGGCAGGCCGAGCGCGCTGACCAGCGAGCGCGGCGTGGTGTCGCCGTTGATCAACGACAGCAGCTTGATCTCGAGCACACCGAGCGCGACATCGCCCAGGCGCGCGTACATGTCGGCCGACGGCTGGATCGCGGTGTCGGGATCCGGGAACGCGACCAGCATCTGCCGCCAGTCGTCGAGCTGTTTGCTGCCCTCGAGCAGGATCGAGGTGACGCCGATGCGCAGGTCGCCCTGCTCGGCGAACGGCGGCAGCTGGTCGAGCTTGCGGTAGTAGAACGCGTACGGTTCGACTTCGCGCATGAAGTCGAACAGCACCTCCTTGCCGAACATGCGCATCACGTCGCGCAGTTCCTCGAGCTTGAAGGCGCCGCGCTCGTGCAGCGTGACCAGCGTCGGCACGCCCTCGCGCACGCGGCGCGCTTCGGCCTCGGTGATCAGCGTGTCCGGGATCTCACGATGGTGCATCGTGTCGCCGGGCAGCACGCGGCGGATCAGGTGGTGCGGATCGAGGAACCAGATGCGGCCGTCCTTCAGGTAGATGTCGAGCCGGTTGTCGCCCTTCTCGAGGCTGAGGCAGCCGCGGTGGCCGCCCGACGCCAGCATCTGCATCACTTCCTCGACCGAGATGAAGTCGGTGCGGCCGGCGAAGTTGAAGTCGCGCGCCCCGGACGTCGCCTTGATCAGCGACTGGTCGAACGCCTTGGCGAACTCCGACAGCGTGGTCACCGAGAACAGCGCCCCCATCACCCATTCGGCGGCGCGCAGCGCGGTGACGTCGTCGTCGGAACGCAGGAACAGGTGCATGCCGCGCCGCAGGCGGGTGAACAGCAGTTCGCCGAGGAAGTCGCGGGTGTCGGTCTTCGCGCCATCCATCCGGATCTTGCGATCGACCAGTTCCTGGACCCGCGTCAGCAGGTGCACGAACTCGGCCTCGTAGGTCTCGTCGTCCTTCTGCACGAGCCCGTCGATCAATGCCCCGGCGCGCGCCTTGATCTCCGCCGCGAAATCGCTGTTGGCGGTCGTTTCGCTGGTCTTGCGCGGCTCGGACATCGGCAGTCGTTTCTCGGCCACGGCGCGCACCATTCTTGACGCGAGCTCGCCCCGCCTGGAGCAACCGTTGCCACCGGCCCCTGGCGCAGCAGGACCGTCCGGTCCTACAACACCAGGGAATGTCCTGCGGTGCCCGAGCGCTTCACCGCGCCGGCCGGCGCGGACGATCCCAGAGCCTGCCGTGAGCGCGCACCCGACCGAGACCCACGCCAAGGCAGCGCACGACGTGCTGCACGAACTCGGCCTCGAGCCCGCCGGTGGCCCCGCAGTGCCGGCGTCGGGCCATCGCAGCTCGCTGCCGATCGTCGCGCGTGGCGCCGGTGGCCGGCAGTTCCTGCTGAAGTACTACCTGCCGCACGATCCCGACACGATCCTGCCGGCCGGCGCTCGCGCGCAGGACTGGAGCCGGCGCGAGGCGGGCTTCTACCGGCTGCTCGACGGCATGGACCCGGCGCGGCGCGAGTTCCCGGCGCCGCGCACGATCGCGGTCGGCCCCGGTGACCCGCCGCGTTGGCTGCTGCTGGAGTGGCTGCCGTGGGCCGCCGGACCGGCCGCGGAGGTGCTCGGGCAGGACCACGTGCTGGAACTGCTGGCGGCACTCGCCCGGGTGCCGACCGAACGGCTGCTCGGCCGCCGCGACTTCCCGCTCGAACACTGGGATCCGATCAGCTACCTCGACCGCATCCGCGCGATGTACGACGCGGTTTTGTTCGTGCTCGGCGACCAGCGCTGGCGCGCGGTGCAGCGCTTCTTCAGCGAAGCGGTGCGGTGGACCGACGGCCGCAAGCACGTGCTGGTGCACGGCGACTTCCTCGAGAGCAACATCGTCGTCAGCGAGGACGGCAAGCCGTTCCTGATCGACTTCGAGTGCGTCGGCATCGGCAACCGCGACCACGACCTGGCGTGGTTCTGGATCCACAGCCAGCGGCACCAGGAATGGAAGCGGCAACTGCTCGGCCGCTGGCTCGGCGGCGCGGTCGGCGGCGACCGCATCCGCGCCGAGTGGGGCATGCGCAGCGCGATCGCCTACCTCGCCCTGCGGCGGCTGCGCTGGGGTTACCTGAAGGCCGGCGAGGACGACAACCGCCGCGGCGCCAACATGGCGCTGCTCGACGCTGCGTTGCAGGGCGGCTCCGACCTGTTCCCGGTGTGATGGCTCCGGGCCCGGGCTGGCCCGGCTGACTTCGCCCCCCTGGACCCGGGGCACACGACCTGGGCGGACTCCGCCACTCGGCGGCGGCAGCCAGTGCCGCAAGCCGTAGGCAGTGCAGCGGCCCGCGCGGTTGCCCGATGACCGAACGACCCGTGCCACCGGCTCTTGCGCGGCTCGCTGCCGCAGCGGCACCCGCGGCACGCAACTTGTCCTCGGCGGGCATGGACCGCTGCCCACTGCCCGAGCCCGCGTTCGCGTCCGACGAGGAACTGGTCGCTCGCCTGCACGCCGGCGACCACGACCAGGCGCTGACCGAACTGGAGCAGCGCTACGGCAAGCGCATCTGGAGCTTCGTGGTCGGCATGGTGCGGGACGGTCATCTGGCTCACGACGTGACCCAGGAGGTGTTCGAGAAGGTGCTGTGCAAGCACGACCAGTACCGGCCGGGCACCAACTTCCGCGCCTGGCTGTTCGAGATCGCGCGCAACCAGGCGCTGTCGGCGCTGCGCGCGCAGAAGCGGCTGCCGCGGCCGGTCAGCAGCCTGCAGGGCGACGACGAGCCCGACCTGCTGCAAGCGCTGCCGGCGGGCGCCGACCACGACCTGGAGGAGGCGGAGTTCATGACCGCCTTCCGCCACGCGGTCGCCAGCTTGCCGGAGCGCTACCGCGACGTGTTCGAAGCCTGCGTGCAGCGCGGCAAGCCGTACCAGGAGGCGGGCGCCGAACTCGGCCTGCCGACCGGCACCGTCGCGATCCGGATCATGCGCGCGCGCAAGCGCCTGTTCTCGGCGCTGCAGCACCACCTCGGCCGCCTGCGGCGGCCGCCCGCCTGCTTCCAGTGAGTCGCCCGCCGCCCGTCACGCAGTGACGACGCCGAGCGCCGCGAACGCTTCGTCGGCCAGCCGTTCCCAGCCGCTGTTCGCCGCCGGACTCGCCGGACTCGGATGCGGAATGCGGCCGATGTGCACGTCGCACCCGGCCAACGCGGCCCTGGCGCGCGCTTCGGCGAAGGCGCCGACGCCGACCACGTGGCGCGGGCGCAGGATCTCGACCACCGCCACCAGCAGCCGGTCGCAGATCCGGAACAGCGGTGCCGTCTCCGCCTTGCCCAACTTGTCCGGCGTCAGGTTGGCGCCGCTGTCGGCGACGAAGGCGAGCGGGCAGTAGTTGGTGACGAAGAAGCGGCGCAAGAACCGCTGTGGCGTCACGAAGCGTTGCGCCGCCCAGCCCCACAGCCGCTTGCCGCTCACTTCGCTGCGCTGGCAGGCGAGGCCCTGCACCGGACGCCGGGAGTGCTCGTGCGCCGGTCGCCCGACCCGGCCATCGAGCCCGAGCCAGTTGCGCACCGCCGCGACCTCACCGAACGGCACGCCGGTCTGCACCATGCCGAACGGTCCGGGGTTCATGCCGACCAGCAGCACTTCCTTGTGGCCGCGGCCGAAGAGCTCGAGCCATTGGCGGTGCACATCCCACGCGTAGTCGAGCGGGTGGTAGACGCACGCAACCGGCGGCCCGAACTGCAGCGCCTGCAGTTCGGCGGCGGCGGCCTGGGTGACGTGCACCAGCGACATGCCCGGATGCTCTAGCACCGCGTCGCCGCGCGGGCAATGCGCAGCCGGTCGGCCGCGCCGCCCGTGCTCACGGCTCGTCGCGGAAGCCCAGCGCCACCAGCACGCAGGGACCACCAGCGATCACGTTCATGCCGAGTTGGCGCGCGGTCTGCACGGCGGTTGCGTCCTCGGCTCCCGGCTGGAACCACAGGTGGCGCACCCCCGCCAGGTTCGCGTCGGCGACGATCGCCGCTGCCGCCGCCGGCGGCGCCACCACCGAAACCGCGCGCGGCGGCGGCGGGATCGCGGTCAACGCCACGAAGCAGGGCGAGTCCTCGACGGTCGCCAGTTTCGGATTCACGCCGACGACCGGCAGGCCGTGCTGGCGGTAGCAGCGCAGCACCTTGTTGCCGTACTTGGCCCGGTCGGCCGAGGCGCCGACCACCGCGAACGCACCGACCGCCAGGAACGCCGCGACCTCGGGCGGATGCTGCTTCTGCTTCATGCGCCCGCCACTGTCGGGCCCCGCGCGTTCAATTCCAAGCGGCGCGCTTGCCGAGCTTGTGCGGCCGTTCGTCGGCGTTGGCGACCGCCCAGCCGGTCCAGAAGGCCAGCCGCGCGATCTTCTCCATCTTCTCGCCGTCGAGCTTGTCGGCGTGGTCGGACACCTGGTGGTAGTCCTCGTGCTCGCCATTGCAGAAGAACACCACCGGGATGCCCTTCTTCGCGAAGTTGTAATGGTCGCTGCGTTGGTAGTACTTGTCGCCCGACGTGAACGCGAGGCCGAGCGTCTCGCCGAAGCGCGCCGCGTCCTGCACGATCGTCGAGAACATCGCGTGCCGGTGGCTCGGCGTCACGGTGACCTCGGCCGGCCCCGATTCCGGCCCATTGCGCCCGATCATGTCGGTGTTGACGTTCGCGACGATCCGGTCGGCGGGCCAGGTCGGGTTGTCGGCGAAGTACGCCGAGCCCCACAAGCCGAGTTCCTCGCCCGACACCGACAGGAAGATCACGCTGCGGCGCGGCCTGTCCTTGCTTGCCGCGAACGCGCGCGCGATCGCCAGCAGGCCAGCACTGCCCGACGCGTTGTCGTCGGCGCCGTTGAACACCTCGCCGTCGATGCGCATGCCGACGTGGTCCATGTGCGCCGAATACACCACCGCCTCGGCGGCGAGCTGCGGATCGCTGCCGCGCAACAACCCGACGACGTTGCAGGCCTTCGCGGTGTCGTCGTGAACGACCTCGAGGTCGAGCCGCGCCGCGACATCGGCTTTGGCCGCCGGCCGTTCGCCGCCGGCGACGAACGCCGCCAGCGCCTCGGCGGTGATGCCGAGTTCGCCCAGCAACTGCTGGCTCGCCGGCACCGACAGCACCAGCGACGGCGCGCCGTCCCCATCGCCGCCGCCCAGCATCTGTGCGAGCCCGCCCATCCCGGAGTCGGCGCCGTCGAAGCGCGCGGCCAACGAGTCCTTGCCCGGCGCCAGCGCCAGGTAGTTGAGCACGTCGGACAGGCCGTTCTTGTCCTCGGTCTGCACGAACAACACCGCCGCCGCCCCCTTCTTCGCCAGCGTCTTCGCGGTGCGCCCGAGCTGGTTGAACGTGCCGAACGACATCGCGAACTTCTGCTCGATGCCGAGCTGTTCGGCGACCTTGCCGCGCGGGCCCTTCAGCGCCACCACCGCGATCCTGCCGTCGAGGCTCTCGGTCTCGGGCACATCGGCCGACTCGCCGCGGGTGCGGCCGGTGCCGCAGAAGCGCAGCGTGCCGGCGATCTGGTGCTTGCAGGTCTTGCCGCCGAGCACCGCGAAACCGTGGGTCATCGTGACGCTGCCGACGACCAGTCGCGTCGACTCCGCCACCGCGGTGCGGGCGATGCCATACTCCTGCCGCCACGAGCGCTTGCCGTCGATCTCGTCGCCGAGCGGTTGCAGGCCGAGCTTCTGGAAGTGCGCCGCGATGTAGTCGGCGGCGGCGAGTTGCCCGGGCGAACCGGTCAGTCGGCCGCCCAGTTCGTCCGCCGCGAGGAACGTCGCGTGTTCGAGCAGTTCCTGGCGTTGGATCGTCGCCATCGCCGCGGGCGGGACGGGGGCGGCTGGTTTGTCGGGAGCCTGCGCCAGCACCGAGGCGGCGAGCAGGACGAACGGGGTTGGGCGGACGCGCATGCGGGCGATCTGGTGAGGTTCTGGTCTCTGGTCGAGCAGCGGCCAGAATAGCCGCCGGGCGCAATGGGCCAACGTGGCCGTTGCTCCAGGACCCCTGTCGACCACGCTCTCGCCGGCCCCATGACGATCCCCTCGCCTCGATCGTTCGATCGCCGATCGTTCCTGCTCGGCGCCTGCCCGGCGGCCCTGCCGCTCACCACACCACTCGTCCGCCCGCGCGACGACGCCGACGACATGGCCGCCGCCGCGCGCCTCGCCGGCCTCGACTTCACCGCCGAGGAACGGCAGCAAGCTGGTCGCCGCCTCGCCCGCGCCCGATCGGGCTACGAGGCAGTGCGCCAGCAGCCGATCCCGTTCGAACTCGGCCCGTGCACGGTGTTCGACCCGCTGCCGCCCGGAGCGCTGCGCGCGCCGGCCACCGGCCCGGTCGCGTTCGCGATCCCCGCCGCGGTGAAGAGACCCGCGAGCGACGCCGACCTCGCCTTCGCGTCGATCCCGGAGCTGGCGAGCCTGCTGCGGCAGCGCGCGGTGAGCTCGGTCCAGCTCGTCGAACTGGCGCTGGCGCGGCTGCAGCGGTTCGACCCGCAGCTGCTGTGCGTCGTCAACCTGCTGCGCGACCAGGCGCTGGCGCGGGCCAAGAACCTCGACGCGGAACTGGCGGCGGGCAAGGACCGCGGCCCGCTGCACGGCATCCCGTACGGCGCCAAGGACCTGTTCGCGTGGCCCGGCGCGCCGACGACGTTCGGCGCCGCGCCGTGGCAGGACCACATCTGGCCGATCACCGCGACCTGCCTGCAGCAGCTGTACGACGCCGGCGCAGTGCTCGTCGCCAAGCTGTCGCTGGGTGCCTTGGCAATGGGCGACCTGTGGCACCGCGGCCGCACGCGCAACCCATGGCAGCCCGAACAGGGCAGCAGCGGCAGCTCGGCCGGGCCGGCCACTGCGGTCGCCGCAGGCCTGGTGCCGTTCGCGATCGGCACCGAGACGCTCGGTTCGATCGTGTCGCCGTGCGTGCGCTGCGGGGTCGCCGGGCTGCGCCCGACCTTCGGCACCATCAGCCGCTTCGGCGCGATGCCGCTGTCGTGGACGATGGACAAGGCCGGACCGATCGCGCGCACTGCGGTCGACGCGGCGCTGGTGTTCGATGCGATGCGTGGACGCGACGGCAAGGACCCGGCCGTGGTCGACACCGCGTTCCCATGGCGCGCCGGCGCCGGGCTCGCGGGTCTGCGGTTCGGCCTGTTGCAGGGCCGCGAGTTCCCGTCGCGGCCCGGCGACGCAGCGTTCGTCGCGTGGCTCGAGGGCCAGGGTGTGGAACTGGCGCCAGTCACGCTGCCGCCGGCTCCGTACGAGGGCATGCTGGCGATGCTGCACGCCGAGTCCGCAGCCGCGTTCGACGAGGCGCTGCGCCAGGGCCTGTTGCCCAGGCTCCCGGGCCAGGCCGAGAGCGACTGGCCCAACCAGTTCCGCGCCGCGCGCACGATCCCGGCGGTCGAGTACATCCAGGCCAGCCGCGCGCGCTCGGCGCTGGTCGCCGCGATGGACGAAGCGCTCGCCGGGATCGACGTGCTGGTCGCGCCGACGCACGGCCCGCTGCTGACCGCGAGCAACCTGACCGGCCACCCGACCTACGTACTGCCGGTCGGGCGGACCGACGCCGATGGCGGCCGGCCGACGATGCTGGGGCTCACCGGTCGCCTCTACGGCGAGGCCGCGATCCTCGCCGTCGCCGAGGCCTGGCAGGCCGCCACCGACCACCATCGCGGCCGGCCGGCGCTGGTGCAGTGACCGTGGTCCGCCGGTCCCGCTACCGCCTCGCCGCGGCGACGGCGCTGCTGCTCGCGTTGCTGCTCGCGCGCTGCGCCGTTGCGCCCGCCCCGCAGGCGACGGACGGTCAGTCGATCGAAGTCTGCGGGCAACCGTTCCCGGTCGGCACGCGGGTCGTGTCGTGGCGCGAACCGGGTGGCTACGACGCCTACCGCACCGCGAAGTTCTTCACGCCCGAGCCGGAGCCCGACGGTCGCCGCCGCTACGCCGTGCGCGGCAACCTGCCGGAGGCGATCGCGGCGCGCGCGCGCGAGCACGGCCTGTCGCTCGCCGACCTGCAGCAGGTCGTGCACCAGTTCGTGATCCACTACGACGTCGCGGGCACCTCGCGGCAGTGCTTCAAGATCCTGCAGGACGTGCGCTACCTGTCGGTGCACTTCCTGCTCGACGTCGACGGCACGATCTACCAGACGCTCGACCTGCGCGAGAAGGGGCAGCACGCGACGATCGCCAACGACTTCTCGGTCGGCGTCGAGATCGCGCACCCGGGCGTGTTCAAGCAGCCGCTGAGCGCCGACATGCGGCGCTGGTACGAACAGGACGAAGACGGCTGGCGGATGCGGCTGCCGGCGTGGATGACCGAGACCGGCGTGCGCA
This sequence comes from Planctomycetota bacterium, assembly GCA_049276695.1. Taxonomy (GTDB): domain Bacteria; phylum Planctomycetota; class UBA1135; order UBA1135; family UBA2386; genus UBA2386. Next base: position 5,274 of record JBASWX010000292.1, on the reverse strand, counting down.
CGCCGGACTTCGTCGCGCGCCCCGACCGCCCGGACTTCGTCTCGGGCGAAGTGCAGGGCGTGCTGTACCACCAGTTCGACTTCACCAGCGAGCAGTACGCCGCGCTGGCACGGCTGTGCGCCGCGCTGGCCTCGGTGTTCCCGCGCATCCGCCTCGAAGTGCCACGCGACGCCGATGGTTCGGTGGTGAACCACGTGCTGCCGGAAGCCGAGCTGCGCGCCTTCGACGGCATCGTCGGCCACTTCCACGTGCAGTTGAACAAGCAGGACCCGGGGCCGGCGTTCCAGTGGGACCGGCTGCTGCACGAGGCGCGGGCGCTGCGCGGGCAGTGACGCCGGAACGCCGTCGTTCTACGCTGCCGTTCCCCGTCACCGACCCCGGTGCGCTCGCCAGGGTCTGGAGCTGCACGTGCGCTTCCGTTCCCCGATGCTCGCCGGCTGGTCCCTTCGACCCTTCGTGCTGCTGTTCGCCCTCGGCACCGCGGTCTGCCCTGCCGTGGCGCAGTGCTCGACCCAGTGGTTGCCCGGCGACGGCGTGCCCGGCACGAACGGTCGGGTCAACGTCACGGCGCTGTGGGATCCCGACGGCAGTGGGCCGCAGGGACAAGTGGTCGTCATCGGCGGCCTCTTCACGTTCGCGGGCACCTGCGTGAGCCGCAATGTCGCCCGCTACGATCCTGGTTCTGGCGCGTGGGCGCCGATGAGCGTCGGACCGGTTCCCCTCGAAGTACTCGCGCTGACCACCTTGGCGAACGGGGACCTGGTCGCGGGTGGTGACGGCTACGAACTCGTGCGCTGGAATGGCTCCAGTTGGCAACTGCTCGCCGCAACGAACGCGAGGGTCCGCGCCATGGTGACACTGCCGAATGGCGACCTGGTCGCGGGGGGCGACTTCACCACCATCGGTGGGGTGAGTGCCAACTACATCGCGCGGTGGGACGGCACCTCCTGGTACGCACTCGGCTCGGGGCTGAACAGTCTCCCGTTTGCGCTGGCGGCACTGCCGAACGGAGATGTCGTCGCCGGCGGCCAGTTCTCGACTGCCGGCGGCGCGAACGCCAACTACGTCGCCCGCTGGGACGGCACCGCCTGGTCCCCACTCGGCTCGGGCTTGAACCAATTCGCCTTCGCGCTGACCACGCTGGCGAACGGAGATGTTGTCGCTGGCGGCCAGTTCTCGACGGCGGGCGGGACCAACGCGACCGGGATCGCCCGCTGGAACGGCACCGCCTGGTCTGCACTGGGCACCGGGCTGGCTGGTGGTGTCTGGGATGTGGCGACGATGCCGAACGGCGACCTGGTGACGGCGGGTGGTGGCAACAACGTCGCGCGCTGGAACGGCGTGAGCTGGTCGATCCTCGGCACGACGGACCACGTCGTGAGAACCGTGACGCCCCTGCCCAACGGCGACCTGGTCGTTGGCGGATGGTTCTGGAGTGCCGGTGGTGTGCCGGCCAGCTACCTCACTCGTTGGGATGGCGTGGGTTGGTCGACGCTCGCTTCGGGCATGAACCACGAGGTCACGGCGTTGGCTACCTTGCCGAACGGACACGTCGTGGCGGGCGGTTGGTTCACCACCGCTGGCTCCGGGCCGACAGCCCGCTTCGTCGCCGCGTGGAACGGCACGACCTGGTCGCCACTCGGCTCCGGCACGAACTCCGGCGTGAACGCGCTGGCCGCAATGCCGAACGGGGACATCGTCGCGGGAGGGAGTTTCTCGGCGGCAGGTGGCGTCGCGGCCAACTACATCGCCCGCTGGAACGGAGCGGCGTGGTCGCCCCTCGGGCCAGGCCTCTCCGGCCCGGGTTTCAACGGGGTGTCCGCCCTCGCGACGCTGGCGAACGGCGACCTCGTGGCCGGCGGGGACTTCACTGCCGCTGGCGGCGCGCCTGCTGCCTACATCGCGCGCTGGAACGGCACCGGTTGGGCACCGCTGGGCACCGGCATGAACTACCGCGTCACGGCGCTGCTGCGATTGCCGAACGGCGATCTCGTGGCCGGCGGTGGTTTCACCACGGCAGGCGGGGTCCCGGCGAACAGCGTCGCGCGCTGGACCGGCACGAGTTGGATGCCGTTGGGTGCTGGCTTGAACTACACGGTGACCGCACTGGCCCTGCGGCCGAACGGCGAGTTGGTTGCGGGCGGCTACAGCGGCCAGGCCGCGCGCTGGACCGGCAGCAGTTGGTCGGCGTTGGGTGCACCCATGGGCGGCGTCGTCTACGCGTTGGCGACGCTGCCGAATGGCGATGTCGTCGCCGGACTCGGCGTAGGTGCGGGCCCGCTGATGCGCTGGAACGGCGCGACCTGGTCGGCGGCCGCCGCCGGAGTGATCGGCTCGCCCTACAACACCGCGGTGTACGCCATCACGGCCCAGACCAATGGCGACCTGGTGGTCGGCGGCGACTTCTATGTCACTGGTGCGCTCCCTGGAGTCTCCGCCGCCCATGTCGCCCGCCTCACCACAACGTGTCCCGCCGCTGCGGTGTCCGTCGGCGGTGGCTGCGCCGGCACCGCCGGGCCGAACGTGCTGGCCGCAACGACTCTGCCGTGGGCTGGTGCTTCGTTCCGTTCGCTGTGCACCGGCCTCACCACAAACTCGCTCGCGGTTGCGGTCTACGGGTTCACTCCGCTCGCGTTGCCGATGCCCACGCTGCATCCGCTCGGCCAGGCGGGTTGCACGTTGCTGGTCGACGACGACATCCTGCTCGACTTCACACGCGGCAACGGCTCGATGACCAACGCGCTGGCGATCCCCGGGGTCGTCGCCCTCGCCGGAGCCGTGTTCCACCACCAGGTCGTGCCGGTCGAACTCGACGCCCTCGGCGACATCGTCGCGCTCACCAGTTCGAACGCGTTGACCCTGACGATCGGCGTCTACTGAGTCCGGTCGCGCGCCGCGGGCCCCGCGTGCGTGCAGCCACGGAACGGCACCGCTAGCCTGCCACCGCATGCCTGCGCCCTCGCCCTGGCTGATCCGCCCGATCCGTCCCGCCGACGATGTCGCCGTCGCCGCGCTGATCCGCACCGTGATGACCGAACACGGCGCCAGCGGGCCGGGCTTCGCAATCCATGACGCCGAGGTCGATGCGATGACCACCGCGTACCGTTCCGCCGATGCCCGCTACTACGTCGTCGAACACGACGGCGCCGTCGTCGGCGGGGCCGGCTTCGCCCGCCTCGCCGGCACCGATGCCACGGCCGCGACCTGTGAACTGCGCAAGATGTACTTCCAGCCGGCAGCGCGCGGGCTGGGCCTGGGCCGGGCGATGCTGGCGCTGCTGCTCGACGAGATGCGGGCAGCGGGCTACTGCCGCTGCTACCTCGAGACCACCGGCCAGATGCAGGCGGCGCAGCGCCTCTATCGCGCCGCTGGCTTCGAGCCGTTGTGCTCGGCCCAGGGGGCGACCGGCCACCACGGCTGCGACACCTTCTACGCCAGGAACCTGTGATCGGGTGGCCGGACGGCCTGGCGGCAGGTAGCCGGCCGCGAATGCCGGACTAGGTGAAGACGGCGGAATGCCGATACCGCGGGTGGCTCCTGCCCGCATCACCATGGATCTCCTGCTCTACGGCGCCCTCGGCGACTGGCCGGCGGTCGCGGTCTGTTCGCTGGCGGCGACCTTGCTGGTCGCGGCCCTGTTCGTCGGCTCGCCGCTCTGGTGCTGCACGCTGCTGATCGCGGCGCTGTGCTGGACCTTCGGCGCGTCCTGGTGGCTGGCGACCATCCTGCTGCTGCCACTCGTCGTGCTGACCGTGCCGGCGCTGCGGCGCCCGTTGCTCAGCCAGCGCATCCTGGCGCTGGTGAAACGCGCGGGCCTGCTGCCGACCATCAGCGACACCGAACGCGCGGCGATCGGGGCCGGCACCGTGTGGCTCGATGGCGAACTGTTCTCCGGCCAGCCGTCGCTGCAGGCACTTGCCAACGCGCCGTATCCCGCGTTGTCGCCCGACGAGCAGGCGTTCCTCGACGGACCGGTGGCCCAGGTCTGTGCGATGACCGACGACTGGCGCGTGCACCAGGAACGCGACCTGCCGCGCGAGGTCTGGGACTTCGTCAAGCGCGAACGCTTCTTCGGCCTGGTGATCCCGAAGGAGTACGGGGGCCTCGGCATGTCGGCGTCGTGCAACAGCGCCGTCGTCGCCAGGCTGGCCTCGCGTTCGCTGACCCTCGCCATCACCGTGATGGTGCCCAACAGCCTCGGGCCGGCGGAGCTGCTCGCGCACTACGGCACCGAGGCGCAGAAACGGCGCTGGCTGCCGTCGCTGGCGTCGGGCAAGGACGTGCCGTGCTTCGCGCTGACCGAACCCGGGGCCGGCTCCGACGCCGGCGCGATCCGTTCGAGCGGCATCGTCTATCGCGGCGAGGACGGCCGGCTGTGGCTGCGGCTGTCGTGGAACAAGCGCTACATCACGCTCGCCGCGGTCGCGACCGTGCTGGGGCTCGCCTTCCAGTTGCACGACCCTGAGAACCTGCTCGGCAAGGGACCGTTCCCCGGCATCACCTGCGCGTTGATCCCGACCGACACCGCCGGCGTCGTGCTCGGACGCCGGCACGATCCACTCGGCGTGCCGTTCTACAACTGCCCGACCAGCGGACAGCACGTGCTGGTGCCGCTCGACGAAGCGGTGATCGGCGGCGTCGCCGGTGCCGGCAAGGGCTGGCAGATGCTGATGGAGTGCCTCGCCGCCGGCCGCGGCATCTCGCTGCCGGCGACCGCGACCGGTGGTGCGCAGTTGGTGGCGCGCGCGGTCTCGGCCTACGCCGCGGTGCGGCAGCAGTTCGGCTTGCCGATCGGCCGCTTCGAAGGCATCGAGGAACCGCTGGCGCGCATCGGCGGGCTCACCTGGCTGCTCGAAGCGACGCGGCGCTACGTCTGCGGCGCGCTCGACACCGGCCAGAAGCCCGCGGTCGTCACCGCGATCGCCAAGCACGCGACCACCGAAGCGTGGCGGCAGGTCATCAACGACGGCATGGACGTGCTCGGCGGCGCGGCGATCTCGCGCGGGCCGCGCAACCTGCTGGCGGCGGCGTACGCCGGCACGCCGATCTGCATCACCGTCGAGGGCGCCAACATCCTGACCCGCACGCTGATGATCTTCGGCCAGGGCGCGATCCGCTGCCACCCGTTCGCGTACCGCGAACTCGACGCGATCGCGCGCAACGACGGCAAGGCCTTCGACCGCGCGTTCTGGGCCCACCTCGGCCACGTGCTGCAGAACGGCGTGCGCACGCTGCTGCTCGGGCTGACCCGCGGCCTGCTGACCTGGCCGCCGG
>JBASWX010000291.1:0-1967 GCA_049276695.1 Planctomycetota bacterium | reverse complement strand
CGCCGGCGGTGCGCGCCAGCGCCGCGAGCGTGCGGGCGACGAACTGCGGCGACGGCGACGGCGCGACATGGCGGGCGAGCAGCTGCTGCCAGTGCTGGCGGCGGTCGGCGTGCAGCGCTTGCAGCGTCCGGTTCACGAAGTCGGCGGCCGGGACCGGTGCTGCGTGTGCGTTCAGCAGCGCGCGGTCGAGCTTGGAGTCGGTGGCAGCAAGCGCCTGGTCGAGTTCGCGTTCGGCGCGCACGGCACCCAGCACGGCGTCGACGAAGCGGGGGCCCGGTGTGGTGCCGAGTTCCGCGGGCGAGGGCAGCGGCAGCTCGAGCCACTCGGCTTCGCTCGGAAACGGGCGCTCGGCAAAGGCCAGCGGGTCCTGGTGCTCGGCCATGGTCACGCTCCCGCCTGCAGGTACGGCGACAAACGCTCGCGCAGCGCTTCCTTGGCCCGGAACAACCGCGATTTCACGGTGCCCTCGTTGACGCCGGTGATCTCGGCGATCTCGCGGTAGTCGAGGTTCTCGTACTCGCGCAGCACGAACACCATGCGCTGGTCCTCACCCAGGCCAGCGAGCGCTTCGCCGATCGCGCGGCCGAGTTCCTGGTTCTCGGCGTGCCCGGCCGGCTGCAGTTCGCGGCGGTCGGTGACGTCGCGCGCGGGTTCGTCGGCGGCCACCGCGTGCAGGCTGGTGGTCGGCAGGCGCCGGCGCTTCAGCACGTCGTAGCAGTGGTTGCGCACGAAGGTGTAGACCCAGGTCGTGAACTTGGCGCGCGCGGGGTCGAACGAAGCCAGGGCACGGAAGACCTTGAGGAACACCTCCTGCGCGATGTCCTCGATCTCGCGGCGCCAGCCGGCACCCAGGAAGCGGAAGATCGTCGCGATGACCGGCCGCTGCAGCGCCTCGACGATGGTGCGGCTCGCCGCCTCGTCACCGGCGCGGGCGGCCTGCACGATGTCAGCGGTGATCTCGGTCACGGGAGGGAGGGCGGCGCCGTGATTCGACGGCGACTGGTCCGGGTTCCGCGAATTCTGCAGCGGCGGGCGGGCCGGTGGCAGGCCCGGCCGGGATTCACATCCGGTAGGGGATCAGGTCGGCGTCGTCGCCGGCGTCCCCGAGCCGTTCCTCGACCAGCTTCTGGTCGACGACGATCTTCTGGCCGCGCCGCTCGCTGGCGTCGAACGACAGGTCCTCCAGGCACTTCTCGAGGATCGTCATCAGCCGGCGGGCGCCGATGTCCTGGGTCGACTTGTTGGCCTTGAACGCGATCGCGGCGAGGCGCGCGATGCCGTCCTTGCTGAACGACAGCTCGACGTGCTCGGTCTCGAACAGCGCGACGTACTGCCGGCACAACGCGTTCTTCGGCTCGGTCAGGATGCGCACGAAGTCGGCTTCGGTCAGCGAGGTCAGCGCGACGCGCACCGGGAAGCGGCCCTGCAACTCGGGAATCAACTCGCTCGGCTTGTGGAAGTGGAATGCGCCGGCGGCGAGGAACAGCATGTGGTCGCTGCGCACGTGACCGTAGCGGGTGTAGACGGCGCAGCCCTCGACGACGGAGAGCAGGTCGCGCTGCACGCCCTCGCGCGAGACGTCGGGGCCGTCGGTCGAGCCCGAGCTGACGATCTTGTCGATCTCGTCGATGAAGACGATGCCGTCGTTCTGCGCGCGGTCGAGCGCTTCCTGGACGATCGCGTCCTGGTCCAGCAGCTTGTCGGCTTCCTCTTCCTGCAGCAGCGTGCGCGCCTCGGCGACCGTCAGCTTGCGCACCTTGGTCTTGTTGCCAGGGGAACGGCCCCACAGCTCCTGCAGCGCCTGGGCGTCGATGCCCATCGTCTCGTTGCCCTGCGGGCCCATCACCGACAAGGTCGGCGTGCGGGTGTCGCGCACCTCGATCTCGATCGTGCGGCTCTCGTTGCGGCGCGCAGCGAGCTCGGCGCGCAGTTGCTCGCGCGCCTGGTCGCGGGCGGCGAGGTCGGTC
>JBASWX010000290.1:0-1620 GCA_049276695.1 Planctomycetota bacterium | reverse complement strand
GGGCAGCAGCACGGCCTCCGGTTCCCCCGCCGCCGGCACGACGTGCACGAGGCTGCCCTGCGGATCGATGGTGAACACCAACAGCACTTCGCCATCGCCGAGTGCGGCCCGCACGTCCGCGGGACTGCGCACGGCCCCGGCGCGCCGCACGTCAGCCAGCAGAGCCGCCCGCTCGTCGAGCAGTTGGCGCAAGCGCGTGCGCGCCGCCCGCGCCGCCTCGACCAGTTCCGGCGTGGCGGCGCCAGCCGCGGCGAGCCGGTTCTCGTGCCGATTGACGTCGGCGGTCGCCTGCGCGATCGGCCCGGCGAGCCGGTCGCGACGTTCGTCGGCGACGCCCGCACGCTGCTCGCCAACCTGTTGCAACAAGTCGAGCAGTTCGCGCCCACGGCTGCGTTCGGCGGCGTGCAGCGCCGCGGCCGCATTGCCCAGTGCCGCCTCGAGCCGTTGCAGCCGTTCGAAACTTCCCGACTGCTTCAGCTCGTCGAACAGCGACTGTTGCAGTCCGCCCGACAACATCTTCGCCAGCTCGCGCAGCCGTTCGATCGCTGCCGCCGCTTGCTGCGCGCGATCGCGAGCCATCGCCGTCCGAGCCATGCTCTCGAGGCAGGCCGCGGCGTGGTCGAGCACGAGGGCCACGGCCGCGGGGTCGTCGTCACCGTGCAGGCGCCGGAGCATTGCCAGCGCTGCGTCGAATCCCGCCAGCGCGTCGTCCAAACGACCGAGGTCGAGCCGACACCATGCCAGATGGTCGAGGGCCTGCGCCATTGCCGGATGGTCGGCGTCGCCATGCAGGCGGCGCCGCATCGCCAGCGCCTGTTCGCTCGCCGCCAACGCCTCGGCCGGCCGGCCGAGCACGCGCAGGCAGCAGCCAACGGCGTCGAGACTGTTCGCTACCAGCGGATGATCGCCCGCGAGGATGCGCTGTCGCATCGCCAGCGCCTGCTCGAGCAGCGGCAGCGCCGCGGCGGTGCGCCCGACACGGCCGAGCGCCACTGCGTGGTTGGCCAGCGCCAGCGCCATGTCGGGGTGGTCGGCACCACCGTGCAGGCGGCGCTGCATCGCCAATGCCATTTCCAGCAGCGGCAGCGCCTCGCCCGCGCGTCCAAGCCGCTGCAACGCACCGGCCACGTTGTTGGCGCTGCGTGCCAGGTCCGGATGATCGCGTCCGGCGTGCAGCCGGGTCCGGATCGCCAAGGCAACCTCGTGCTTCGGCAGCCCGGCCGCAGTGCGCCCGAGGTCACTCAGGCAGCCGGCCAGGTTGTCGAGTGCGCGCGCCACATCGGCGTGGTCGCGCGCGCCGTACAACCGCTGCAGCATCGCCAACGCCACCTCGAAGCGGGGCAACGCTTCCCCGACGCGGCCGAGCTGCTGCAGGCAGTGTCCGACGTTCGCCTCGGACCACGCCACCTGCCGGTCGTCGCGGTCGGGCAACAGGCGCCGGTACATCGCCAGCGCGGCCTCGTGCTGCGGCAACGCTGCTTCGGGGCGACCGAGACTCCAGACCTCCTGACCTACCCCTCGCTTGATTTGGCCGCTTTTTCGACGCCAGCGGCAGCCTGAGCGACTCCGTAGCGCATGCGCTGCTTGGTGCCCGGGAAGCACGTTGTGGTCTGGCTGAGC
>JBASWX010000289.1:0-2365 GCA_049276695.1 Planctomycetota bacterium | reverse complement strand
GGCCGCGATCGGCCACGGTGGCGACCAGGAACGGCACGCACTGCGGGTCGCCGAGCCGGCCGAGCAGCGCGACGGCGGCACGGCCGCCGGCGGCTCCAGGGTGTTCGCGCAGCAGTTGCACGAGGCGCATTGCCGCCGGCCCACCGAGTGCGTGGGCTGCGCGCAGCCGTTCCGGCCACTGCTCGGGCGGCGCGTGCACGAGCTCCTGGCACGGGTCGCTGGCGGGAGATTGCCCTTCCGGTGCCGTGCAGCTCGCGAGCAGCAGGGCGGCGAGGCGTGGCCAGCGGCGCAGAGTCATGCGGGCATGCTGCCGGCAGCGTCCGGCGATTGCGAGCCGCCGGCGCCGGGCGGTTCCCGGAGCAGCCAGTCGCGGAACGACGCCGGCGGCGGCGATTCGAACGCGAGCGCTGCGCCGGTGCCTGGGTGCCGGAAGGCGAGGGCGCTGGCGTGCAGCAGGTGGCGGTCGGGTTCGCCCGCGGCGACTTCGCGCGCGTCGCCGCTCGCCTTGACGCGGGTGACGAACGCGAGGTAGTCGGCGTCGGGCCGGCCGTACAGCTTGTCGCCGAGCAGCGGGTGGCCCAGGTGCTCGGCGTGCACGCGGATCTGGTGGGCACGGCCGGTGGTTGGTTCGCAGCGCAACAGCGTCGCCGCCGGGCCGCGCTCGAGCACGACGAAGCGCGTACGCGCGGGCGCTGCCGCCACCGCCGCCGCGCCGCAAGCGCGCCGCAGCTGGATCATGCTGGCGCGGGCATGTCCGATCGGGGCGTCGACCACGATGTCGCCGGCGACGTGGCCGCGCACGACCGCGTGGTAGGCCTTCGCGACCTCGCCCGCGGCGAACTGGGCGGCGAGCCCGGTGCGGGCGCGCGCGGTCAGCGCCAGTACGCACAGGCCGCTGGTTTCGCGATCGAGCCGGTGCACCAGCGCGGCCTGCGCGAAGCCGGGGCGTTGGCGCAGTACGTGCACCAGCGTCGCGCGCACGAACGGCCCGTCGGCGTGCATCGGCAGGTGCGCCGGCTTGTCGGCGACGACGAGGTCGCCATCGGCGTGCAGCACCGCGACGGCGAGATCGGCGTACGGCTCGACCGCGATCTTCGTCCACGCCACCTCGTTGCCGGCGCGCAGCACCGTGTCGGTCGTCGCCGCGTGGCCGTCGACCGCGATGCGGTGGCGTTCCACCTCGGCGCGCCAGGCGGCGGCGGTCAGGTACGGAAAGCGCGCTGCCAGCCACGCGAGCAGGGGCTGCCCGGCGCCCGTAGCTCCGACCCGCGAACGCAGCACCAGCGGGGCCTGATCCTCGGGCGGGCGCGACACGCCAGCACTAGAACCGCTCGGCGGTCCCGCTGGCCAGCGCTGGCTTGCGAGAAGGGCGACTGCCGTTCAGGCGGCGTCGGTCGTCGGGCGGATGCGGCGGCGGCGCAGCATGGCGGCGGCTGCGAGCCCGGTGCCGACCAGCAGCAGCGTGCTCGGTTCGGGCACTGGCTGGCCACCCTCGGGTTCGTTGCTCCCACTGATGCGTTCGGGGCCGATCGGCGAAGTGGGGCCGGAGGCACCGGGGGACGACGGGGGGGCCGTCGGTGAAACCGGCGTCGATGGGCTCTGCGAATCGCCGGGGCCGGCGGCGACTTCCTGCGGCGTCCCAGAGCCGGTGTCCGGCTGGTTGATCGGCGCCGGCGGCAGATCCTGGGTGACCAGGAGGTCACCCGAGTGGTCGGCGCACGCAGCCAACAGGCAGGTCAGTGTCAGCAGGGAGAACTGGCGCATGAAGGATCGATGACGAACAGGCGAGAGGCGCGGCCTGGAGGAGCAATCGTCGTGCCGACCGGACGTGCTTGACCGATGTGCGGTGGACCGCGACCCGGCAGCGTCCGATCGACGCGAGGCATCGGTGGCATCGCGCCTGCAGCGCGCGATGGCGTTCCCGCAACGAGACGCGGCGCGCTGGGCAGGCGACGCGTTCCCGTGCGGTTGCCGGGCGCGCCGTCGCTGCCACGGCGCCGATGCGACGGTGTCGGGCCCTGCTGCCGGCGGGTGCAGCAGGCTCGCCCCGTTGGCACGGGGCACTGCTGGCCGCGTGGGCCAGCGTGGCGCTTTCCAGACGGTGTGGCGTCGGTCCGACGACGGAACGGCTCAGCGAATCCGCTCGAACACGTGGACGCGGTGTTGGGCATCGACGACCCACAGGCGCCCACCGGTGACCAGCGGCCGGCCCTTGCGATCGCCGGGGATCCGGTAGAGCGCGGCCAGGGTCGTCGCGTCGAACGCCAACAGCGGTCCTTCGCGCAGCGGCACCAGCAGGCGATTGCCGAGCACCAGCGCCGGGCCCGCTGGCTGCAGGCCGGGCACGGCGACGGCCGCGCGCTCG
>JBASWX010000288.1:0-3935 GCA_049276695.1 Planctomycetota bacterium | reverse complement strand
CGGGTGTTGGCGGCGAACCCGGCGTCATCGTGGCCGCCGGGTCCGCGTGTCCCTGGCTGGCCGACGCGGCGCCCGTTCCTGATCGCGGCGCGGCCGGCTCGCGACCAGCGAACACCTGCACGGCGAGCAGGACGACGAGCGCGGCTTCAGCGGCGCAGACGACGAGCAGACGTGCAACCACCCGATCTCCTTGCTCCAGGGAACAGCCGGTGCGCGGCAGGAGCACGGCACGATCGACGTCGGTCGCGCGAGCGTCAAGGGTCGGTGCGGGCCCGCGGTGGCCGGAGCCGGGCGTCCGGGCACGCCGCTCTCCGGCAACCGCTGGCAGCAGGCCCGGTCCCGCGACACTCATGCCGCGGTGGCCGGGCGTTGGCGGCACCCCGCCCCGGCGCGGTCAGTTGCAGCCGAGACCCGCGAAGCGGACCTTCAGGCCATTGCTGAGGCCGACAAGGCCGAACAGTGGCGGGCTCGGGATGAACGTCGCCGCCTGCAGCCAGAGGTCCGCGGGCGACTGCCCGGGCGCGACCGGGATCGGCACCGCGACGCTGCCTGCACCGTTCGTCACGTACAACCCGACGGTGCTCATCGCACCCGAGTCGAGCAGCAGCGTGCAGCCCGAGCCGAGCGCCTGCGGCGTGCTGATCGGGCTGAAGAACAACAACAGCCAGGTCGCCGGCGCGGTCGCGGCTTGGACCGCGAACGCGGCGTTGCCGGCCGCGGGCACGCCGTTGGGGAAGATCTCGGCGGCCGGAGTGCCGCAGCCACCCGCGAGGTGGACCGTCGGCTGCAGCCGCGGCACCTGCGTCGGCACCACGAACGACAGCGCGCCAACGCCGGGGTCGGCCTGGTCGATCGTCGCGTTGCCCGCGGTCGGGGCGGCGTCGCAGTCGAACCAGAAGTTGAACAGCTGGTTCCAGCGGTGCGCGTTGCCCGCGGTGGCCAGGAACGCGATCTCGCCGCTGGTCACCGAACTGGTCCAGTCGTTCAGCGGGTTCGCGTCGATGTCGCGGGTGCCGACGTTCTGCACGCGGGCGCCAGCACAGATCGGCAGGCGGAAGGCGGCGCCGCCGCGTTGGTTGTCGATGTTCTGGACCGCGTACTCGTAGTGCCAGAAGCCGTTGACCGGGCCGGTCACCTTGACGGCGACGCCGAACTGGCCGTCGTCGGTGCCGTTGGCGGCGGCGTTGTAGGTGGCACCGCTCCAGCGATTCAGCACCGAACCACTCTGCGAGGTACCGACGTTCGCCGTACTCCACGACGTACCGCCCCAGGTGAACGTGGCGCCGCGGTTGCGCAGGTTGTTGTTGCGCTTGGCGAGCGCTTCGCCCTGGTGGATCAGGTGGATCTGGTAGTAGTAGGTCGCCCCGGCGACGCCGAGTTCGCTCTCCTTGACGGTGACGCGGTTCTTGACCACGTCGAAGGCGCTGACCTGGGTCGACGACAGCGAGCGCGCGCCGTCCATGTTGGCGGGCGGGGCGACGGCGGGATCGCCGCGGTCGAAGTAGGAACCGACCGGGTTCCAGGTGCCGAGCCACGGGTTGAGCTCCGGCGCCGGGCCGAGGTAGTAGCGGTCGCCGTTGTTGCCGGCGCCGTAGACGTCGTAGCAGCCGATGCCCATCACCGAGCCGGTGCCCGGGTTCTGGCAGGGCGTGCACGGGCCGCTGTTGCCGTTGATCGACGTGAACGCGTGCTTGACGTACGAGTAGTCGGAGACCTGCACCATGCGGCCGCCCGACTCGCGCACGATCAGGAAGCCGAACTTCGGGTGGTTCGGTTGCATCGCCGCCTGCCACGGGATCGTCACCGTGCCCGGGTTGCACATGTAGTTGGCGGCCGAGAAGCCGATCTCGCCGCCCGGATAGGCGGGGCCGCGGCGGCCCCACACGGTCGGCGAGGCGATGTCGTAGAGGTTGCCGTCGAGACCGGCGACGGTGTTGGATTGCGCCATCAGGCCTTGCAGTGCGGCGAGGGAGGCGATGGTGGAGAGCAGTGTCTTGTGCATGGCGGTGCGGTGGGGCAGTCAGCGAGCGTAGCACAACGCGACGGCGACATCGCCTGGCCGTGTTGCGACCGACCGTGTCAGGCCGCGGTCCGTCACCCGCGTCGGCGCAGCGCCGCCAGCGCGTTGGCGACCATGGTGGCGAGCCAACCGACCAGCACCGTCGCGCCGCTGCTGACCAGACCGTGCCACGGCCATGCGAGCCGGAATGGCTGCACGCCGGGTTCGGGTGCCAGGTCGATCGCCGGCAGCACGAACACCACGCCGACGATCGCGCCGAGCCCGCCGCAAAGGCCGACCAGCGACGTGGTCGCCGATCGCGTCGGCAGCAGGGCCAGCACGAACAGGCCGAGGATCACGCCGGTCGTCACCGTCGCGATCGCGAGCACGCTGTCGACGACCGCCTTGCCGCCGCCGAGTCCGCTGACGCCGACGGCGATCTGCAGCCCCGCGAACAGCAGCGTCGCCGCCTTCGCCGCGCGCAATGCGAACGCCCCATCCGGCCGTTGCCCGGTGGCCGGCAACAGGAAGTCGTTCACCAGCGCACTCGCCGACGCCGACAGCGAACTCGACAGCGTCGACATCGCCGCGGCGAACACCGCGCCGAGCACCAGTCCCACCAGCCCCTGCGGCAGGTGGTGCACGATGAAGTCGGCGAACACGTGGTCGCCCTTGCCGAACGCCGTGGCCGGCGGGTGCGCCGCGTAGAACGCCGACAGCCCGAGCCCGATGGCGAGGAACACCGCGAACTGCGCGAGCACCAGCGGCCCGCTCCAGAACAGCGCCTTCTGCGCGTCGCGCTGCGAGCGCGCCGAGAGGTAACGCTGCACGATCATCTGGTCGACGCCGTGGCTGCCGATCGACAGCACCGCACCGCCGAGCAGCCCCGCCCAGAACGTGTAGGTGGCGCCGAAGTCGAGGCCGAAGTCGAACACGCGCAGGCGGCCCTGTTCGCTCGCGTTCGCGAACACCACGCCGAGCCCGCCGTCGACGCTGCTCCCGATCACCAGCAGCGCCGCGAGCGCGCCGACCATGTACACGCCGAACTGCAGCACGTCGGTCCACACCACCGCCTTGATGCCGCCGACCACCGTGTAGGCGACGGTGCCGAGCCCGGTGATCGCGACCGACAGGCCGAGCGACCAGCCGAACATCACCTGCAGCACCACCGCGGTCAGGTACAGCCGCAGCCCGTCGGCGAGCGTGCGCGTGACCAGGAACAGGCCGCTCGCCAGCGTGCGCACCGCCGGCCCGCTGCGCACGCGCAGCACGTCGTAGGCGGTGAACAGTTCGCCGCGGAAGTACAGCGGCACCAGCAGGAACGTGGCGACGGTGCGGCCGACCAGGTAGCCGAGCGGCAGCTGCAGGAAACGCAGGTCGCCGGTGCCGAACTGCGCCGAGTACGCGAGGCCCGGCACCGACAGGAAGGTCGCGGTGCTGGTCTCGGTCGCGACGATCGACAGCAGCAGCGCCCACCACGGCAGGTCGCGGCCGCCGAGCAGGTAGTCGTTCGCCGTCTTCTGCCCGCGCCCCATCCACAGCCCGAACGCGATCGTCGCCGCCAGGTAGGCGACCAGCAGCACGAGATCGAGCGGGGCGATCGCCATCGGCCGCGGGTGCATACCCGGTCGGCGCGGCGGGGGCCACGACGTGTTCCGGCCGCCGCGGTAGAAACTGTGGGCGCATGCAACAGGCGGTGCCGCGACTTCGCATGGGTGCCGTGGGCTTCGACGACGAGCAGCTGTTCGCACGCTTCCGTCAGCGCGGCGACGCGGCGGCCCTGGGCGAACTGTTCGACCGCACGGCCCCGGCGCTGTTGCGCATCGCGCTGCACCTCGCGCGCGACCCGGCCGCGGCCGAGGACCTGCTGCAGGGCACGTTCCTGCGCGCGATCGAAGTGCGCGACGAGTGGGACGGCGCGCGACCGCTGCTGCCG
>JBASWX010000287.1:0-1705 GCA_049276695.1 Planctomycetota bacterium | reverse complement strand
GTTCGTGGCTCTGCCGCATGTCGCGCTCGACCGCGAGCGCCGCGGCCCGCGCCTCGGGGTAGCGGCCATGGTCGACCGGTACGCCGTCGTAGGCCTGCAGCGCCGCCGCCAGGTCGTGGCGCGCCAGCGCGCGTTCGGCGACCAGGAACGGATCCGCCGGCCGTGTCGCGCACGCCGCGGCGAACAGCACCGGCAGCAGCGCCGGCCAGCCGCGCTGCGCGGTCACGCCGGCTCCTCGTTGCCGCCGTCGTCGAGCATCACCTCGAGTTCGCCGTCACCGAGACCGTCGTCGTCGGCGTCGCTGGCGGTGGCATTGCGCCACGGCATCGAACCCGCCGGCACGATCATCACTTCACGGTCACCCGGCATCGGCGGTTCCTTGGTCACTTCCTCGGTCAGCACGTCGACCAGCCACGGGTCGAACGCTTCGCCGCGTTCCTTGCCGAGCTGCTGCAGTGCGTCCTGCCACGACAGCGGCTGCTCGGCAGCGCAGGTGGTCAGCACGTCGAACGCCGCCGCAACCGCCAGCACGCGCGCACCGAGCGGGATGCGGTCGCCGCGCAGGCCGTCGGGCGAGCCCTTGCCGTCGTACCGCTCCAGCTGGTGGCGCAGGATCTTGCCGACGCGCCGCAGGCCGGGCACGACGTCCATCTGTTCCGCCGCGCGCACCGGGTGGTGCTGCAACGACTGGGCTTCGACCTCGGTCAGCTGGCCCTGCTTCTGCAGGATCGATGGCCGCACCGCCGCCTTGCCGAGATCGACGAGCCGGCAGGCGAGTGCGAGGTCGGCGCGATCGGCCGGCAACAGCTGCAGGCGTTCGGCGAGGCGCGCCGCCAGCGCCGCGGTGCGTTCGCCGTGACCGGGCGGCACCAGCCGCCGCCGTTCGAGCGAATCGACGAGCTGCAGCGCCATCGCCGCATAACCCTCGCCGACGCGCTGCAGGCCGTCCTGCATGCCGCGTTCGAGTTCGCGCAGAGCCATGTTGAGGTCCTGCAATTCGCGGTCGTTGTCGCCGGAACCGGCACCGGCGACCTCGCCGGCGGCGACCCGGATCAACGCATCCGTCGCGCTGCGCACGCGCGACGACCAGTGGTGGCCGAGCATCGAAGCGCCGGCGACCAGCGACAGGCAGGCGACGAACACCAGCCCGAACCAGCCGAAGTCGAACGCCGCCGCCGAGGCCGCCACCGCGCACTGCAGCCGAACCTCACCGACCACCTCACCGCCGAACCGGACCGGCGCCAGCGTCTCGCGCGTCGCAGCGCCGTCCGCGGCGGTGGTCACGCGCTGGAAGGCGCCGGAGCCGGCCAACAAGCCGAGCTGGCGCTCCCCCATCACCAACGCGGTATCGATCACGACCACGCCCTTGCGGTCGAGCACCAACGCGCGGCCGGGGGCCTGGTCGCGCACGACTGCGGCCAGCACCGACAGCCGCATCAGGTCATTCTTGTCGAGCAGCGGTGCGCCGCGCTCGGCCAGCGATCGGGTCAGCTCGTGTTGGGCCGCGGCGGCGGCGGCGGCCTGGCGTTCCTGTTCGCGATCGGCGCCGACGAAGCCGAGGATCGTCGCGACGAAGAAGGCGCCGACCGACAGCGCGATGACCAGGCGGTGGGTCAGCGAGAAGCCGCGCGGCACGTGTTCGCTGCGGAGGACCATCGGCCTCCGGTATCGGCAGCGGGTGCCCGCCGACTGCAGGCCGTCGCGC